>CAYZVR010000185.1:0-7715 GCA_964481715.1 uncultured Acidobacteriota bacterium
TCACCTTCGACTTAAATACCGGCCGCGCGACGACTCTGCAAATCCAGGTCACGGCGGCGGTCCAGCTTACCGATACGCACACGAAGAAGGTCCTCTTCTCCAATTCCAATTACATCTTCCGCGAGGAGTACCAGATCAGCCCGTCGCAGTCGGGACTCTTTGAGGAAGACAAACCCGCTCTCGATCGCCTTTCGCGCGATTTCGCGCGGACGCTGGTGACCGAAATCCTGGAAAATTTTTGATGGCGGCGTGCCATCCCTTCGGGGTGCGAAGACATCTGGGGGGCCGCGGCGAAAAGGTCCGTGGAGTTCAGATATTTCCGCGCTTCATTTCCCCCAGCAGAAAGTCGCAAGAGCGGACGGCGAGCGTCATGATGGTGAGCGTGGGGTTTTGGCAGGCGGTCGAGGTGAATCCCGCGCCGTCCATGATGAACAAGTTTTTGATGTCGTGGGTCTGCTGGAACTGATTGAGCACCGATTTTTTGGGGTCTAAGCCCATGCGCGCGATGCCCACCTCATGTATGGCGAAGCCTGGCACGCGGTCCGGGACCGCAAAGGGACGAATG
This sequence comes from uncultured Acidobacteriota bacterium, assembly GCA_964481715.1. GTDB lineage: Bacteria > Acidobacteriota > Terriglobia > UBA7540 > UBA7540 > JAHEKS01. The sequence continues at coordinate 566 of CAYZVR010000185.1, forward strand.
TGGGTCGCGCCCGCGGCATCCATCATCTCCCCTGCCGCGTCCCGCATATCCTGGATCATGGCTTTTTCGTTTTCTCCGTAAGTCATGTGAATGCGCAGCACTGGAATGCCGAAGGTGTCCACGACGCCCGGATCGATCTCGACGTAGTTATCCCATCGCGGCAAACACTCGCCGAAGCCGCCAATGCCGATCGTGGTCACAGGGTCGAGCAGGCCTCGCTTGAACGCGTCGCCAAATCCCGTTGCCTGCCAGTTGAAATTCGTGCTGCCTTCACCTTCGTAACCGAAGCCGCGGAGGTACTTTTTCGAGCGCGAGCTGCCCGGAAGGTTTCGGAAGCGCGCCACGTAGATTCCGCACGGACGGTTAGGTCCGTCCAGGCTGGGCTTGTCCCCTCGCGCCGGAAATTCCCCGATCGCTCCGCCGCCCACCCATACGTGGTCCATCAGGTAATGGCCCAGCACGCCGCTCGAATTCGCGAGGCCGTTCGGATATTGCCGGTTGGCGGAATTGAACAGGACCCGTACTGACTCGAGCGACTGCGCGCACAGGACCACCGCGCGCCCGCGAACCTCCTTGGCCTCCCGTGTGTTGCGATCGATATAGAGTACGCCCGTCGAGCGGTTGCGCTCCGAATCCGTGAGAACCTTGTAAACCATGGCGTTCGGAATGTGCGTGCACCGGCCTGTGGCCACGGCGTCCACAACCGTGGTGTAGGCAGAATTAAAATAAGAGTGGGTGACGCAGCCCCGGTCGCAGGGCCCGCAATAATGGCAGGGTGCGCGGCCATTCACCGGCCGGGTGTTGTTGGCCGTGCGCGAGGGCGTCACTGTCCAACCCAGTTTCTCTTTCACGCGATTGCGGAACTGAACCTCGGCACAAGTCAGCCCCATGTCGGGCTGAAAATTTCCGTCCGGGAGATGTTCGAGTCCTTCGGCGCGCCCCGCCACCCCGACATAGCCCTCGACGAGATCGTAGTAGGGCGCCAGGTCCTTGTAGCTGAGCGGCCAGTCTTCGCCATAGCCGTCGAAGGAAGCGGCTTTCAAATCCAGATCGCTCAGCCGCAAGCTCAGCCGCCCCCAGACGTTGGTGCGGCCACCCGTCAGGCGAAGACGTCCCTGCCAACTGAAAGGCTTTCCAGCGGCCGTTGTGTAGGGTTCTTCCAGGTCGTTCGCGAACCAGTCATACGTATATTCGTTACACGAGCCGAGCTGCGACTGCACGGGGCGGGTCTTCCTGACTATTTCGGGGGCGCGGTCGCGGTACTTGAGTTGGAAAGGCGGAAGGTGCTCGCGGTAGTCCTTGTCCGTATGGGGCCGGCCGGCGTCCACCAGCGCCACTTTCAATCCTGCCTCAGAGAGCCGCTTGCAGGCCCAGCCGCCCGAAGCACCCGAACCCACAACCACTACGTCAAATGGTTCTTTCGCCAGCTCGTCCATGAATGGTCCTCTCAATTGCCGGTCGTCAACCGTCGCCCTCTAAATTGTCTCAATCTCGCCATCGCCGGATAGCTAGATATTCCCTTGTTTCATCTCCCCCATCAAGAAGTCGCAGGAGCGCACGGTGAGCGCCATGATGGTCAGGGTGGGATTCTGGCAGGCGGTGGAAGTAAAACCGGCGCCGTCCATGACGAACAGGTTCTTGATGTCGTGCGTCTGCTGAAACTGATTCAATACGGATTTCTTGGGGTCTGAGCCCATGCGCGCGATGCCCACCTCATGAATGGCGAAGCCCGGCACGCGGTCGGGGACGGAATAAGGGCGAATATTTTTTGCCCCTGCCGCTTCCATCACTTCCGCCGCAGCCTCCGCCATGTCCGGAATCATGGCCTTTTCGTTTTCGCCGTAGGTCATGTGGATGCGCAGCACTGGGATGCCGAAGGCGTCCACGACGCTCGGATCGATTTCAACGTAATTGTCCCATCGCGCCAAACACTCGCCGAAGCCCGAAAGTCGGACGGTGGACACCGGATCGAGGAGGCCTTTCTTATAGGCCTCTCCGAACCCGGAAGCTCGCCAGTTGAAATTCACTCCACCTCCGCCCTGGTATCCATAGCCGCGCAGAAATTTCTTCCAGCGCGGGCCGTCATGGGTGTTGCGGAAGCGAATTACATAAATGCCGTCAGGCCGGTTCGGGCCGTCCAGGCTTGGCTTGCCGCCGAGCTCCGGGAATTCTCCAAACGCACCGCCCGCCGACCACAGGTGGTCCATCAAGTAATGGCCCAGTACGCCGCTCGAGTTGGCGAGGCCGTTTGCGTATTGGGTGTTCGCGGAGTTGAACAGAATGCGCACCGATTCGAGCGCCTGCGCGCAGAGGGTCACCACTTTCCCATGAACTTCTTTCGCCTGGCGCGTTTCGCGGTCAATGTAAAGGATCCCTGTCGCCCGGTTTTTGTCCGGATCCGTCAGAACTTTGTAAACCATGGCATTGGGGATGAGCGTGCACCGGCCGGTCGAAAGCGCGTCCGGCACGGTGGTGAAGGCGGAATTGAAATAGGAATGCGTCACGCAACCGCGCTCGCACGGGCCGCAGTAATGGCAAGGCGCGCGGCCGTTGGTCGGCCGGGTAATGTTGGCTGAGCGCCCGAGCGTGGCCGTCCAGCCGAGTTTTTCCTTGATGCGGTTGCGAAACAGCACTTCCGCGCAGGTCAGGCCCATGGGAGGCTGGAACTTGCTGTCGGGAAGTTCGTAGACGCCCTCGGCAATTCCCGTGATGCCGACGTAATCTTCCACCAGATCGTAGTAAGGCACGAGATCCTTGTAGCTGAGCGGCCAATCTTCGCCATACCCATCGAAGGATGCCGCTTTGAAATCCAAATCGCTCAGCCGGTAGCTTTGCCGGGCCCAGACGTTGGTGCGCCCACCCAGCACGCGCATGCGTCCTTGCCAGCTGAAGGGCATGCCCTCGTGAGTCGTGTAAGGCTCCTCCAAATCGTTTGCGAACCACTGGTAGTTGTATTCGGTGCAGGCGTAGCATTCGGTCTGGCGAGGACGCTTCCGACTGATAAACTCGCGAGATTTGTTGCGATATTTCAATTCGAAGGGTGCGACGTGTTCGCGGAAATCCCCATCCTTGATCGGGCGGCCGGCATCCACCAAAGCCACTTTCAGGCCGGCTTCGCTCAGCCTCTTGGCGGCCCAGCCGCCCGAAGCGCCCGAGCCGACAACGATGACATCAAAAGTTTCACCGGAAATCTCCGCCATGAAGGCACCCCTTTGTCGCCCCTAAGAGATGTTTCCGTTCTTCATTTCTTTGAGCAGATAATCGCACGAGCGCACCGCCAGCGCCATGATGGTGAGCGTGGGATTCTGGCAAGCCGTGGACGCGAACCCGGCGCCGTCCATGACCAACAGATTCTTGACGTCGTGAGCCTGCTGAAACTGATTGAGCACGGACCTCTTCGGGTCTGCACCCATGCGCGCCATACCAACCTCATGAATGCCCAGCCCCGGCGCGCGGTCGTAAACGGTATAGGGCTTGATGTTTTTCGCGCCCGCCGCCTCCATCATTTGCGCCGCGGTTTCCGCCATGTCGGTAATCATCGCCATCTCGTTCGGGCCGTATTTCACGTGGAAGTGCACGACGGGAATTCCATACGTATCTTTGATGCTGGGATCAAGTTCCATGTAGTTTTCCCAGCGGGAAAGGCATTCACCGAAACCCTTCAGGGTGATGCGGCCCGGCTGCGGGCGCATGATCGCCTGCTGGTAGGCTTTGCCGAAGCCAGGGGCGCCGAGATTCGGCTGAGCATCGTCTCCCCATGTCTGAAACCCGAAGCCACGGATGAAATTCTTGGACTTCGCCTGGCCGGGAAGATTTCGGAAGCGCGCCACATAGAGTCCCACCGGCCGATTCGGGCCGTCGAGGTTGGGCGTTTCGGACAGGTCGGGAAATTCTCCCGTAGCGCCGCCGCCTACCCACACGTGATCCATCAGGTAGTGTCCGAGAGCCCCGCTCGAATTGGCGAGGCCGTTCGGGTATTGCCGGTTGGCGGAATTCAGGAGAATGCGGACCGATTCGGTCGCCTGCGCGCACAAGATGACGACCTTCGCGGCTAATTCTCTCGGCTGCCGGGTGATGCGATCAATGTAAAGAATTCCCTTGGCTCGATTGCGCTCGGAATCCATCAGCACCTGGTAGACCATGGCGTTTGAAACCAGCGCGCAATTCCCGGAGGCGAGCGCATCGGCCACCGTCGTAAAGGCAGAATTGAAGTAGGAGTGCGTCACGCAGCCGCGGTCGCACGGCCCGCAGTAGTGGCACGGCGCGCGGCCGTTAGTAGGCCGGGTGATGTTGGCCACGCGGCCCATGGTGACCGGCCAGCCGAGTTTTTCCCTCGTACGCTCGCGCAGTTTCGCCTCGCAGCAGCGGAATCCCATGGGCGGCTGAAAATGGCTGTCGGGCAATTGCGGCCAGCCTTCTTCGATCCCCGAGATGCCGACGTAGTCTTCCACCAGATCGTAGTAGGGTTCGAGGTCTTTGTACGTAAGCGGCCAGTCTTCACCGTAGCCGTCGTGCGAAGCAGCTTTGAAATCCAGATCGCTCAGGCGATAACAATGCCGTCCCCAGATGTTGGTTCTGCCGCCGGTCATGCGCACGCGTCCAACCCACAGGAAGGGCATGTCGGGGGCAGTCGTGTAAGGCTCTTCCAAATCGTTCGCGAGCCAGTCCTGGTTGTACTCGTTGCAGAAATAACTCTGAACAGGGCGAGTCTTATTGCGCAGCGCCCAGGCTCGATTGCGGTATTTCAACTTGAACGGAGGTTCGTGCTCCGTGAAATTCTGATCAGACTGCGGCCGTCCAGCTTCGACAAGGGCAACTTTTAGGCCCGCTTCGCTTAGGCGCTTGGCGGCCCAGCCACCCGAAGCGCCCGAGCCAACCACAATGACATCAAAGGGTCCCTTCGGGTCCACCATTAACGTTTAACTCCTTAAGGGGTCCGATTTTCCGCCCTTTTCGCCGCGCGGCCTGCGAGTGCTCAGCGATAAAGTGTGCATGCTAACAACCCTGCGAACGGGCGTCAACCTCGGTGAGCGGCTTGTTCCCTGTCGCGCACGGTGGTACCATCAGGCGCTATAATTTGTTTCGGGGGTCTTATGGAGACCAATTCCAAGATTCCGGTTCTGAATAATGCGCCGCGTCGAGGAATAAGCCGCCGTGAGATGGTGCAGCGGCTGTTCGGCGGCGCGGGAGCCGTCGCGGTGCTTCCGGGCGTTCTCGCCGCGCACCCCGTGCACAAACACCTGGCGGACGCGTCCGTGATGGCGGAAGCTGACGTAAAGACCGCCGCCGCAAACTGGGCGCCGGAATTTCTGGACTCGCACCAGAACGAGTCGCTTATCGTGCTCGCGGAGCGGATTGTGCCCGGTTCGTCGAAAGCGCAGGTCAACCGGTTCATTGATTTGTTGCTCACCGTGGACACGCAGGAAAACCAGAAGAAATTCCTGGCGGCCCTTTCGGCCTTTGAGGCTGAGGCGCTCAATCGGCACCGTCAGCCCTTCAAGGATCTCACCGAGGAACAGCAAAACGAGATTTTGACCGCGGCGTCTGCCGAAAAATCGGCCCACGGCGGCGCCAGGGGCGACTGGATCGCGCGCGCAGCGGGTTCCGAGATGGAATCCCCCTCAACCCTCGGGGATTATTTCGAGAACCTCAAGGGCTGGGTGAGCGGGGCGTACTACTCTTCGGAAATCGGCATGCGCGAGCTGGGCTGGACCGGCAACAACTTTTTTGAAAGCTTTCCGGGCTGCCAGCATCCCGAAGGACATCACTAACCGCATCCCCTATGAGGGCTTCCGAGTTTTTCGCCGCGATCCGCCAGGGAAAGCTGGGCCCGGCTTATTTCCTGCGCGGCCCCGACCGCTTTCTTCACGACGAATGCCGCTCCGCATTGATCGCTTCCCTGCCCGCCGAAGCGCGTGAATGGTGCCTGGCCGAAATTGAATTCGCGCCGGGGCGCATGGCGCGCGATCTCGAAGGCGCCCTTCAGATGCCCATGCTCGGCGGCCACAGCTTTCTGCTCTTCTCCGACCCGGAAGACTACAAGCACGCGCCCGACGAAGATTTTGAGGCGCTCGAAAGCTACCTCGCGCGGCCGTCGCCCTTTGCCACGGTGGTGTTCGCGGCGGTTGAGCCGGACCGCCGGCGGCGCTTCATCCAGTTGCTCGAAAAGAAGACGGAAGTCGTGGATCTGGCTCCGCTCGGCCGTCGGGAAGCGGCGGAATGGCTCAAGCAGTATCTCGCTCGGGCTGGGGTCGAGATTGATTCAGAACTTGCCGCAGAAATCGCCGCGAAATTTGAGAGCAGCAATGACCCGCGCAAACAAGGACCTGCGGGCGTCAACCTGCTCTGGGCACGCACCGAAGTGGACAAGCTCCTCACCGCCAGGCCAAACGCCCGGCGACTGGAACGCGACGATCTTGAGCTGATGGTGGCGTTCCGCGAGGAGCACGTGATCGGAAAACTTCTGCAGGCCATCGCCGAGCGCGAATTCCCGAAGGCTTTGGAAAACCTGCGCGCGCTGCTCGCGAGCAAAGAATCCGAAATGTTGCTGCTGTGGTCGATCGGCGACCTGTTTCGCCAGGCGTTGAAAGGCGGCGCTTCGCCGGCTTTCGGCCGTGGCTCGCGCGGGGGCGGAGGCGGCTGGAACCGCTGGTCCAATCCCTTTTCGTCCCAGGAAATTGCTCCACAACTCCAGCGCAAGTATTCGCGGCCGGAAATTCTCCAGGCCCTGCGGCACGTCCGGCAGGCGGACCTCGGCATCAAGTCGTCGTGGAAGGATTCGAAGATTCTTCTGGAGTTTCTGATTTGGCGGATTATCGTCGGCCGGGGCGCGGAAAGTTATCCCGCCTTCGAGCTTCCCTCCCCGGCGGTTGAGGCGTAGGGACGGCAGCCATTACCATACATTCGCCCTCATTTTTCAACCTGGTGCGAACCGAAGAGCCGTTCTAGGAAAGCGCGTTGAACCGAAGGCTCAGCCGCGATTTGTACCGCGCCGCAGTGTTCGCGTGCAGGATGCCTTTGTGAACCGAATGGTCAATGAGCGCGAGCGTTGGCTTGAGGAGAGCCTGTGACGCGGCTTTGTCCTTGGCGGCGAGCGCGACGCGCAGGTTTCGCATCTGGTGCCGGAGCCTGGTGGTGTGCGCGCGATTGG
>CAYZVR010000186.1:0-7633 GCA_964481715.1 uncultured Acidobacteriota bacterium
CGGCGGGCTGACGAACAATCGTCATATTGAGCGCCGTTTTCGCTTCCCAATCGCGCTGCACTGGGTCGGGGGCCATGCCGGCCAGCGGAAACAGCCACAGGATGCGCGAGCGCAGCGCCTGCTTGTCGGTCTCCTCCAAATAATCCGCAGCGGCCTGCGCCTGCGTTTCCGGCGAATAGGGGATCACGCCACGCAACGCGTGTTGCGGTTCCCATTTCCTCAGCCCGTAGCGAACGACGTATCCAATTTCCGCGGTTTCCTCCGCCAGAACCACTTCGTACAAATCCTCGCCCATCTGAACGGCAGTTCCCGGGTGCTCGGCGTGCGTCAGGTCGCCAGCTTTGCGCGCCGCCCAGTGGTCTTTGGCGTAAGCTGAATAAATCCACAGCTCAGCCTTCTCGCCGGTTTGTGCCTTCTGCACTCGGTCGCCGAGAAGCCTGGACGCTTTGGTGGACATTGAATTCCCTTGGAAGTATTCCGCGAGTTAAGAAGCAATCGGAATTATGAAGACTGTGGGCGCCATCTTAAGAGAGGTCAAACTCAAAACGCAAGGTGCATGAAAGTTTGCTTTCCCGGACCGACGCGGCGAGCCCAGGCGCTGCAGAACCAAATCAACATCAGCTTGCCTTCCGCGTGGAATCAACTGACAATCAAACTTTTTCTGCTTATATTTCCGCTCGCAAGAGGAGGAATCCAATGTCATCAAAAGGCCCGCATCGGCAAAGCAGATTGTTTGTTCGGACATCCCGCCGAGAATTCTTGAGAGGCACGGCTGCACTCGCCCTAGCGGGGCCGGCATTCGCACGGGCTGGACAAAACTTTGGAGGCGTGACGAAGGGAACGATCCTAGCCTACGTCGGTACGTACAGTTCACCGCAAGGTCCCGAGGGCGGCCCGGGACGCGGCCAGGGCATTCATCTGTTTGAGATGAACGCTGCAAGCGGCGCTCTCACGCCGCGCGAGGTTTTTCCAAACGATACAAATCCGTCCTGGCTGGCTTTGGATCCAACCCGAACGCATCTGTATGCGGCGAATGAAACTCCCACCTATCAAGGTGAAAAATCCGGCTCGGTGAACGCCTACTCGATCAACCGCGCAAGCGGCGCCCTGACGCTGCTCAACACGGAGAGTTCGCGAGGCGCAGGACCGTGCCACCTGAGCGTGCATCCTTCCGGCAAGTGGGTGCTGGTCGCAAACTACGAAGGCGGAACTGTGGCCGTACTTCCTATTAGGCCTGATGGTGGGCTCAACCCTTCAACCGATGTGAAGCACGACCAGGGCTCGGTTGGTCCGGAGCGCGCAGCCAGCGCTCCTCCGGGAAGCTTTGCCATCAGCGGGCACGACGCGCCGCATGCGCATATGATCGAGGCCGATCCCTCCGGCCATTATGTGATTTCGAGCGACTTGGGAATGGACCGGATCCTCGTCTGGAAAATTGATCAGGAAAAGGGCACGCTCAAGCCCAACGATCCTCCCTCGGTCATGTTGCCGCCGGGGGACGGCCCGCGTCACTTTGCTTTTCACCCGAACGGCCGTTGGATGTATTCGCTGCAGGAGGAGGCTTCGACGCTGGTGCTGTTCGAGTACGACGCCCGTCAGCCGACGGGAAAGCTGACAGCGCGGCAAACACTTTCCAGTCTGCCCAGGGGTTTTACCGGCACCAACTTCACTTCTGAGGTCCGCGTCTCACCCGACGGGAAATTCGTATATGCCGCCAACCGCCTGCACGACAGCATCGCCATCTTCTCCATCGGACCGGAGGGCAAGCTGACGTTTGTCGGTGAGGAATGGACTCGCGGCGATTACCCCCGCAGCTTTACGATTGACCCCACGGGAAATTTCCTCCACTCGTGCAACCAGCGCAGCGATGCCATCACCACCTTCCGCATCAATCACAAAACGGGCGGCCTTTCTTTTACGGGACAATACACGCCGGTGGGCACGCCGGCGATCCTCGTCTTTCTCACCTAGCAGCCGGTTGGAAAAAGCCCCACGGCGGTCAGATGCTCGAGAAGCGAATCTTGCGTAAAACGGAAGCCTTTCAACCGAACGCGAATTACACTGGTGCGTCCGCCAGGCGCACGCGCGCGTCGACGGCGCGGAACTGGTCGGCACCGGGAAAAACCAGGAAGGGATTGATTTCAATCTCGGCGAGTTGGGGCAAATCTTCCACCATTTGTGAAAACCGCTCAAGCATCTGCGCGAGCGCTTCGAGGTCAACGGCCACTTCGCCGCGCACGCCTTCGAGCAGCCGGTAACCGCGAATCTGCCGGATCATTTCTCGCGCGTCTACATCCGCGAGCGGCGGCACCCGAAAGGTGACGTCTTTCAGCGTCTCGACATAAATTCCGCCCAGGCCGAACATCACGAGCGGCCCGAAATTCGGGTCCTGCGTCATTCCGATGATCACTTCCCTGCCCCCGCGCAAGTACTCCTGCACCAGGAAACTGAGCGCAGGGTTGGCTGCGGATTCGTTGCGCGAGCCCGCCAGTTTTTCAGACATCCGCTTCGCTGCCGCGAGCATTTCATCGGAAGTTCGAAGGTCGAGCGCCACCGCGCCGGCTTCCGTCTTGTGGATGATGTCAGGCGCAATCGCCTTGAGCACCAGCGGGTAGTGGAAGTCCTGCGCTTGCTTCTTAAGAGCCTCCAAGTCACTCGCCGTTTTGGACCACGCTACCGGAATGCCGTAGCATTCGAGCAATCGGAAAGCTTCGGGCGCGGTCAATTGGCAGCGGCCTCCGCGCCGGACGTCCGCCACCAGCTTTTCCGCAGCCGCGCGATCTGCCGGGAACTTGCGCACCTCACCCGCTGGGCGCTCGCGCCAGCGCCGGTAGCGGTCGAGCGCCGCGAGCGCCTGTGCCGCGGACTCCGGAAACTGATAGATGGCCATGTGGCCGGGATTGGATTCGTTCAGGTCGAGGTAGAAGTCTTCCGGCGCCATGATGACGCCGACGATGGGCTTGGAGAATTGGGTCCGCAATTCCTCGAGGCCTGTCACCACGTCTTTCGCACCGACCAGAATGGGCGGAACCGAAATCACCATGAGCGAGTCAATCTCCTCGTCTTCGAGCATCAGCCTCGCGCACCGGGCGTAATTCGAGGGATCCGATTTCGGCGTCATGTCCACGGGATTGGCGATGCTCGCCTCAGCCGGAAGAATCCGCCGGAGCTCCGCTGACGTGCGCTCCGATAACTTGCCGAGAGTCAGGTCCAGGCTGATGGCCGTGTCGGTAGCCATGATGCCGGGGCCACCGGCGTTGGTAAGAATCCCCAGCCGATTCCCGCGAGGAACGGGATTTTTCGAAAACGCCATCGCCAGGTCGAATAATTCCTGAACGGTCGCGACGCGAATGACGCCGGACTGTTCGAGTAGCGCGTCGGTGGCAATGTCAAGCCCCTGCCGCGCCACGAGCACCCCGGTATGCGAAGACGCGGCGCGCGCGCCCGCCTGCGTCCGCCCCGATTTCACCACCACGATGGGCTTTCGCCGCGAAATGCGCCGCGCAATCTGCATGAAGCGCTTGGGATTGCCGAAGGATTCCAGATACATCAGGATGAGATCGGTCTCGGGATCGTTTTCCCAATAAAGGAGCAAGTCGTTGCCGGAAATGTCCGCTTTGTTTCCCATGCTCACAAAATAGGAAAAGCCGATATCGAGTTGTCGGGCGATGTTCAGAATGGCAACGCCCAAAGCACCCGACTGCGACATGAATCCGATGCGCCCCACGAGCGGCAGGGTGGGCGCGAAGGTCGCATCCAGATGAACGTCCGGATGCGTGTTGATGACGCCCATACAATTCGGCCCAACCATGCGCATGCCGTAGCGTTTGACTCGCTCGCGAAGTTCCGTCTCGAGTTTCCGTCCTTCGTCTCCCGTTTCCCCGAACCCCGCCGTAATGACTACCAGACCTTTGACGCCTTTCTTCCCGCAGTCGTCCGCCACCTCCAGCACCTGCTCGCGCGGCACTACGATCACGGCCAGGTCGACCGGGTCGGGGATTTCTGAGACCGATGGGAACGCCTTGATGGAATGAATGAAGTCCGCCCGAGGGTTGACGGGGAAAAGTTTTCCGCGAAAGTCGAATTCGATGAGGTTATGGAGCAGCTCGCGCCCGATGGAACCCGGCCGGCGCGAGGCGCCGACCACGGCTATCGAACGCGGCTTCAAGATGCAGTCGAGCGAGTGCATGAAAATTCCTTTCGCGGCGGAGCTTTCCATTCAAATCCTTCGCGGCCGTGAAGTCAACAGCGGGAGAGGAAGAGCGAAGAAGCGAAAACTCCTTAAGGGAGTATGGTCCCTTGCATCGCTCGCCACTCCCGTCTATGCTTTCGGCGACAAGACAGTGCGCCAAACCATCTCATCCGGGAGTCCCCATGCCAGCATCGCTTCCTGACTACGTCCGTTCGTCCGTTCCTGTCCCGACATCCAAGCGCGCGCCCTGGTACAAGAACACGTTTCCGTCCTACGCGGGGATTTTTCTCTGGGTGGCGTTCTACCTGGGCCTTGCCGGGCCGACCATCAGCAAGGCAAGCCTTGGCCTGTGCGTGCTGGGTCTCGTGATTGCGGGCCTGATATGTTTCGCGCTTTTCTATTACGTTCCGGGGATGCTCGGCATGCAGACCGGCCGGCCGCTTTATATCGTCGGCACCTCGACGTTCGGGACGACGGGCGGCTACCTGATGCCCGGCCTGCTGATGGGCGTGCTGCAGATCGGCTGGTTCGCCGTGGCCACTTCCATTGCCACCGACTTTATTATGAAGGGACTTCATCAGGAGTCGCGGACGCTTTTTGTGATCATTGCCGTCGCTTGGGCGTACGGCTTGGGCTGGGTGGCGATCAAAGGCATCAACTACGTGGCGCGGGTCGCCGAGGTGCTCAACTGGGTTCCGATGATCATGATTGTCATGGTCTTCTGGGCAAACAAAGACGGCATCGCGAGTTACCAGCCGCCGGAAAGCGATCCCGCGGGTGGGTTCTTCGCCATGCTCGGGATTGTAATCGGATTTTTCGCTTCGGCGGGAGCGGCGGGCGCCGACTTCGGAATGAACAGCCGCGACCGTCGCGACGTCGCATTGGGCGGGCTGGCCGGCATTGCGCTGACGATCGTGTTTACCGGCGGCCTGCCGATTCTCTCCGTGGCCGGCCACATCGCCCTGAATCCCGGCTCGGCTCCTGACTACGGCTACACCGCTGCGATTGCGGGTGTGGGCGCGCTCGCGCCTGTAATGTTTTTTCTATTTGCCGCAGCCTCAGGCGTGCCGACCTGCTTCTCCACGTTCATTGCCGCGAACAGTTTCGGAACCTTGTTTCCAAAAATCCCCCGCAGCCTTTCGACTTTCGCGGGCATTACGGTGGGCGTGGTGCTGGCGATTACGGGAGTCGCGCAGCATCTTATCGGGTTCTTCCAGTTTGTGGGCGCGTCTTTCGGTCCCATTTGCGGCGCCATGGCCGCCGATTATTTGCTCGCGGGCTGCAAGTGGTCTGGCCCGCGGCGCGGAATCAATTGGGCGGGTTATGCCGCGTGGGCGCTCGGCTTCGTGGTGGGCATTCTTGACAAAATCCCGGGAGCGCCCGCGTCACTGGTCAAGATTGACCAGCCCGCCGTGCTCATTTCGTTTCTGGTCGGATTCGTCGTGTACCTTGCGCTCGCCAAGGCGGGCTTTCGCCCGCCGGTCGTCCCGCTCGAGGAACCTCAACGGGCATGACCGTCAAAGATCGAAAGCCTCGCCTGATGTGATGAGAATTCCCGTCGCTTTCCTCGTCACTTTTCTCCGAGCAATTCCGCCCTCACGTTTTTCAGGACATAGGCCGCGCGCTCGACGCCCACTTCACCGGGCAGAATCGGATCTTCGTTTTCGATACTCAGGATGCCTTCAAATCCCACGTCCATGTAGGCCTTGACGACTCTCTTCCAGAGTTGCGCGCCGTGGCCGTATCCGACCGCGCGGAAATACACCGAGCCCTCGGTGGCCTTGGCAGGGTCCTCGGGGAAATTCAGAACGCCGAATTTGTCTTTTTCTTCCGGCACGATGACGGTGTCTTTCATGTGGGCGTGGAATAGGCAATTATTCTTAGCGAGCAGGTGGATGACTTCGACCGGGTCGCAGCCCTGCCAGAACAGGTGGCTCAAATCGCAATTCGCGCCGATTTCTTCGCCGACCGCGTCGCGAAGCTTCAGGAGCGTCTTGGGGTTGTAAACCACAAAGCCCGGATGCATTTCAAACGCGAGCTTCTTCACGCCGTGCTCGCGGGCGAATTTGGCTCCCTCCTTCCAGAAGGGAATCACTCTTTCATTCCACTGCCACTTGAGCGTCTGGTCGTATTCGGGCGGCCAGCGATAAGTGGCCCAGTTAGGCATGGTGTCCTTGTCCGAACCGCCGGGACAGCCTGAGAAGCCGACGATGACGGGAACTTCCAGCCGCTCGGCCAGCCGCACCGTGCGGCGGAAAATCTCAGCATCGCGCGCGGCGACCTTCGCGTCCGGATGGACGGGATTCCCGTGGCAACTAAGCGTCGCCACCTGAATGTTCCGGTCGGTGAATTTTTTCTTCCACGCGCGCGCCCTGGCGGGGTCGGCGAGCAGGTCCTCGACCGGACAATGGCTCGCGCCCGGATAGCCACCCGTTCCGATTTCGACCGCTTCCAGACCGAGCGCGCTGATCTTCTCGAGCATCTCGTCGAGTGACAGGTTGCTGTAAACCGGGTCGAACACCCCAATCGGAATCTTGCGCGCGGGTCCGGGCGGCGCCGGCCTCACAGCTTCAGACGGAGGCGGGATGGCGGCGACCCCACGTCCCGCGACGGGCGCTGCGGCGAGCAAACCCCCGGTCGTGGCCAGGAACTTCCTGCGACTAAGCGATCTCGAATCTATTTTCTTCGGCATGATGGCATCCTCCCTTTTCGAGAGTATAAGCCAGTTTTGCCGCAAGGCGCGAGCCGGAGTCTCAACTGGACGGTTTGTCGCCATCACCCTATAATCGCCGGAGGTCATCCCGAAGGAGAACGCGCTAATGCTACAAGTCGAACCAGCCACCGTGAATTACTCGCGACGATTTCTTGGCAGAGCTCTTGTGCTGAATTTCTGCTTCGTGATTGCCGTTGCCTCGTCGCGGGGAGCCGAGTCGCTTCAGGTTATCAGCGACCAAATCGCTTACAACGCGGGCTCCGCCGTGAATCTGGAAATCGTCTTTCCGAACGGCCAGGAGGTCCAGCCGAATTCGGATTTTCTGATTACGCTGCGCTACGTTGGAGATCCCAAGCCTGTCCTCGATCACGCCGCGCTGGGAGAGACGGTCATCACTACAGGCAGCAAATACTCGACCGGTTTCCGCAAGCTCTGGGAGATTCCCGCAAATGCCCGGACAGGCCGCTACGAAGTGGACTTGCTTCGCGTCGAACAGCTAACCCAGCAAGTCACCGGTGAGCAACGTGGCGCCGCCTCCTTTTCGGTCTACCGGAAGCTGGTCGAAGTCAGCCGAATCAATCTCGACAAGACTTTTTACACTTCAGGGGACCACATCGGCTGCATCGTGACCCTCCTTAACTTAACGGACCATCCGCTCAAGGACCTGCGGGTAGAGTTTTCCGACCGCTACTGGCCCTGGATCGCGGAACCCGCCGCGAGCGTCGCCT
>CAYZVR010000187.1:0-7305 GCA_964481715.1 uncultured Acidobacteriota bacterium
CCGATGAGTTTCGAGACCGAATGCTTTTCCATGTACTCGGACATGTCGAAGCGCACCAGCGCCCGCTCGCTGCCGAACAGGAACGCGGCGAGAGACCGGGCGACTTCCGTCTTGCCCACGCCGGTCGGTCCCAGAAACAGGAAAGAACCCACTGGCCGTCCGGGGGCCTTCAGTCCCGCGCGGGACCTGCGAATGGCGCGTGCCAGGGCCGAGATGGCCTTTTCCTGGCTGACGATGCGCCTGTGCAGCTCCTCTTCGATGCGCAGGAGCTTGGACACTTCTTCTTTGATGGAGGTGACGGGTACGCCCGTCCAGCGCGCCACGACTTCTTCGATGTCGTCGCGGCTCACCACGCCCATCGCCGTTTCGTCAATGTTGTACTTCTCGCGCAGCATGCGGAGGTTTTCGCGTTCTTTGCGCTCTTCGTCGGAATAGAATCGCGCCTTCTCGAATTCGTGGTTGGCGATGGCGTTCTCCATGCGGTGGACCACGAACTTGATGCGCTTTTGGACGTCAATCATCTCTTCAGGCAGGGAACTCTGGCGAAGCTTGACGCGCGCGCCGGCCTCGTCAATCAGGTCCACGGCCTTATCGGGCAGGTAGCGGTCCGGGATGTAGCGGTTGGAGTGGTAAACCGACGCCAACAGGCCATCGTCAGTATATGTAACGGCGTGAAATTTTTCGTAGCGGTCCTTGATGCCGAACAATATTTTAATTGCTTCCGCTTCGTTGGGCGGCGGAACTTTAATCGCCTGGAAGCGCCGCTCGAGCGAGCGGTCGCGCTCGATGGACTTGCGGTATTCGCTGGGCGTGGTCGCGCCGATGCACTGGATTTCGCCGCGCGAGAGCGCCGGCTTCAGAATATTTGCGGCGTCGAGCGAGCCCTCCGCCGAGCCTGCGCCCACCAGCGTGTGCAGCTCGTCAATGAAGATGATGGCGTTCTGCGCCTCCATCAGTTCCTTCATGATGGTCTTCAGGCGCTCCTCGAACTGGCCGCGGTATTTGGTGCCCGCGACAATCAGCGAAAGGTCGAGCGCCAGGATGCGCTTGTCGGCGAGGAAAGAGGGAACGTCGCCGTCGGCGATGCGCTGCGCCAGGCCTTCCACGATGGCTGTTTTGCCGACCCCGGGCTCGCCAATCAGCACCGGATTGTTCTTGGTCCGCCGGCAGAGAATCTGCACCACGCGCTCGAGCTCGCTTTCCCGGCCAACCAGCGGATCAAGCTGAGTTTCCATCGCGGCTTGCGTCAGGTCGCGGCTGAATTCGGAGAGCAGGGAAGTTTCCTTGTTGCGGGCCGCCGTGCCCTTCTCGGTCGGCACGCGGCTCAGTTCGTCGCGCAGCGTGGAAAGCCGCAGCCCGCGCTCGTGCAGGATTTCCGCCGCAAAGCACTTGTCCTCGCGCAGCAGTCCCAGCAGCAGGTGTTCCGTGCCGATGTGCTTATGCGAGAGGCGCTCGGCTTCTTCCGCCGCATACGCGAGCACCCGTTTGCACTCCTGGCTGAGAGGCAGGTCTACCGAAGTCGAAACCTTGTCGCGGATGGCGGTGCGACCTTCAATCTGCTTGCGGATGGATTCGATGGAAGCGTGCGAACGGAGGAAACGGTTGGTAAGCGCTTTGTCTTCTCGCAGGAGACCCAAAAGCAAGTGTTCCGTTTCAATGTAGGGGCTGCCGAACTGGCTGGCTTCGTAGCGGGCGAAGAAAATAACTCGACGGGCCTTTTCCGTATATCTTTCGAACATAGCTCCTCAGTCCCTCGTGTGCACCCGCTCACCCTTCGAGCCCGAAGACCTGGGCAGACGGGCGTTCAATGAACTCGTGGAACTATCGTCTCGCTCAACTTTCCCTGGCTCAGGCGCAACACCCGATGCGCGCGCTGTGCCAGTTCCAGGTTGTGCGTCGCCAGCACCGAGGTCAGTCCGTGCGCCCGGTGCAAACTCTCGAGCATTTCGATGACCCGCTCGGCGGTTCGAGGGTCCAGATTTCCTGTCGGCTCGTCGGCCAGCAGGACCGCCGGTCGGTTCGCCAAAGCCCTTGCTAAAGCCACCCTTTGCTGCTCGCCGCCGGAAAGCTCCCCCACCCTGCGGCTTGAGGCCTTCGCGAGCGCCACTTCTCCCAGTAACTCTGCTGCGCGCGCCCGCGCGCTGATAAAATCGCTTCCACCGATCAACTGGGGAAGCATGACGTTTTCGGCAGCGCTGAATTCCGGCAGGAGGTAGTCCCTCTGCCACAAAAATCCAATTTTCCGGTTCCGGTAATCCGCCCGTTCCTCCCCACGGAACGCGCCCACCCTTGTTCCTTCAAAGTATACCTCACCCCGCGTTGGAGTGTCCAGAGCCGCGAGCAGGTGCAGCAGCGTCGATTTGCCCGCCCCGGACTCGCCCACCAGCGCCACCAGCTCCCCGGGGCGGATCTCGAAGCTGAGGCCGTCAAAGACCACCACCTCTTCGTCGCCGGAGCGGTAAACCTTAGTCAAGCTTTCACCTCGAAGGATGGGGGTCGGCTCAGTCATGGGGTTTGCTTTGCCTCAGTGTCCCGAAACTCGAAATTCGAAACTCGAAACTCGGCCTTCGCCATCCTCATTTGTGCTCTGCGAGCGATTTCAGGGCGAGCGTAGAACGCAAGTATCCGTTGAGTAATTGAGCGACGCGCTGAGCCTTACGGTCCAGTTCCCGTGCCAGGGCGACGGCCGCATAACCCTCATCGGCGCAGGTCGTCAAGTGATCCCGCAACTCATAAACCGAACCGCGAGCTTGACGGCAATGCTGGACATTTTCCTGGTATCCGAACCGCCCAAATCCCTCAGCGATGTTTGCCGTCACCGAGCTCGCAGCCCTGCGAAGCTGGCTGGCCAAGCCAAATTTTTCGACGTCCGGCAGGCTCTTTGCTATTGCATAGATCTCTTTGCGGAGGTCACGGGCAGCCTTCCACACTTCCAGGTCTTTAAAATCTTTCACCGCGCCCTTAGAGGGAAGGGTGCTTGGTTGTGCCGAGTTTCGAGTTTCGATTTTCGAGTTTCGTTCGTTCATTCTTCAGTTCCGCAATCACTCGTAGCGCAGTATTTCAACCGGATTCAGCCTTGCCGCCGCGAGCGACGGGTAAAGCGTGGCGAGGAAGCTGATGGTCAAGGCAGCCGCGGCGATCCACACGCCATCCCACGGCTGGGCGTGGAAGGGCACGGACGCGAGCGAATAGACGTCTGCCTGCAACGGGAAGAGGTGGTAGCGCCCCCCGAGCCAGGAAGCTCCGTACCCGACGATCAGTCCCCCGAGCGTTCCCAGCGCTCCGATCAGCACGCCGTGCAGCGTAAACACCGCCCACACCTGGCGCTCCCTGGCGCCCATGGACATCAGCACCGCGATGTCGCGGTTCTTCTCCATGACCATCATGACCAGGGTGATGAAGATGTTCAGCGCCGCCACCAACACGATTAGTCCGATGGTGAGGATCGTGACCAGCCGTTCGAGGCTCAGCGCGCTGAAGAGCGACTTGTTTTGTTCCATCCACGTCGTCGTATCGAAGCCCTCTCCGGCTTCCTTGCGAAGCGCCTCGGCCACTTCCGGGGCCATATAGATGTCGTCTATCTTGAACTCGATGACCGAGGCGACGTTTTTGAGATCAAACAGCCGCTGCGCCGAATCCAAATTTGTGAAAGCCCAGGTAGCATCGAAATCGTAAAATCCCGAATCGAACACGCCCACCACTCGGAAGTGGCGGAATTTGGGTACGACTTCAAAGGGAGTTAGGTAGCCCTGCGGACTCGTCACCAGCAGCGTGTCACCGACGAATGCGCCGAGCGACTTTGCCACCTCTTTGCCCAGGATGATGGGGTCGGCGTCGGGGAAGGTCTTGGAGAGGCCGTCGAGCGAGCCTTCGCGCAGGCGATGGAGCAAGTCGCCCACCTGCATCTCGCGCCGGGGGTCGATGCCTTTCAGAACGATCCCCTGGGCGCGCTGATGGCTCGAAACCAGAACTTCTTCGTAAAGCGCCGGCGCCGCCGCCACCACGTGCGGCTGCCTGGCGAGCCGTTCCGTCAAGTCCTCGTAGTTGCGAATGCCGTCGTTTTTGGCGCGAATCAGATTGATGTTCGCCGTCGCGCCGAGGAGCTTGTTCTCCAGTTCTTCGCGGAAGCCGTTGTTGATGGCGAGCGCGATGACCAGCGCCGCGACGCCCGCCATGACGCCGATGACCGAGATGGCCGTGATGACGGAAATAACCGCCTGCCGCCGCCTGGCGCGCAAATACCGCAACGCGACAAAGAATTCGAAACGCATAAGCCGGTACCATTATCAATGAGCTTTGCTTGGCACGAAAGCCTTATGTAGGGGCGGCTTTACGCCGCGATTTTCTCTTGGCGCGATAAACGCGCCGTTCCATCACCATTCGTTGTGGAACGCGGGGAGGCGGTGGCGGGATAATCCCGGCGCGACTCCGCCAGGGGACCTCGGGTTCTCCTGTACAGCCGTACTCCTCTCATGTGCCTTGCCGAAACCGCCGATGCATGATGAGGGTCAGACTGTGCGAGCCCAGCGCGGACCCCGAGAGCAGAAACTTTGAGCTTGTCCTTGTCGCGCCGAACTCTTGTCGTGGTCCTCCTGGCGACTCTGCTGGGCGGGTTTGCCCTCGACCTGAGCACCCCGCGGGGATCCGGCACCTGGATTATTTACTTTCTGGTGGTGGTGCTGTCGAGCAGGGTCGAAGGCAAGCCGGGGGTTCTTTACTTTTTTGCGGCCATTGCAAGCGGATTTACGGTCGTCGGGTTTCTGTTTTCTCCCCCCGGGGTACCGATCTGGGTATCCGCCTCCAGCCGTTTTCTTGGCCTGGTCCTTATCTGGACAATAGTTTGGGTAGCCCTCAGATGGCGCCGGGCGAATGAGAGACTCACCCGGCTTCAAAAGGCGGTTGACCATTCCGGCGAAGTTGTCCTGATGACCGACCGCGAGGGCGTGATCACGTTCATCAACCCCGAGTTCACTCACCTCTATGGCTACACGTCGGAAGAGGTCGTGGGCAAGACCACGCCACGCATCTTGAAAAGTGAACAGGTCGCGCCGGACTTCTATGAAAGCTTCTGGAAAGTCCTTCTCGACAAACGCAACGTCCAGGGCGAAATCGTCAACAAGCGCAAGGATGGAAGGCACTTGACCGTGGAGTTTTCTGCGAACCCGGTCCTCGATGAGCGGGGAGAGATTACCGGATTCCTGGGCATCCAGCGCGATATTACCGAGCGCAGGCGGGCCGAGAAAGCCTTGCGCGAAAGCGAAGAGCATTTTCGTTCTTTGTTCGAAAACATGCTCAACGGGTTTGCCTATTGCCGAATGATTTTTGAGCAGGACCGGCCGATTGACTTCATCTACATAGAAACTAACAAGGCCTTCGAAACCCTGACGGGTTTAAAAAATGTTATCGGGAAAAGGGTATCAGAAGTTATTCCTGGTTTGCGAAAGTCTGATCCAGGCCTTTTCGAAATCTATGGGAGGGTGGCGCGGACAGGAGAACCCGAACGCTTTGAGTCCTATGTTGACTCTCTGGGAATGTGGTTTTCAATCTCGGTGTACAGTCCGAAAAAAGAACATTTCGTCGCCGTGTTCGACGTGATCACCGAGCGCAAGCGGGCGGAAGCGGCGCTGCGAGCTTCCGTTGAGCGCTATCGTTTGCTTTTCGAGCGCAATCTTGCAGGTGTCTGCCGCGCCAGCTTGGAGAGCGGGTTGTTGGACTGCAATGACGCCTATGCGCGAATTCTCGGCTATGAATCGCGGCAAGAAATACTGGCCCAGCCAATCCTGACCCTGTATTTCGATCCTGCCGAGAGGGAGGCCTATTGGGCCAAGCTAAAAGAGCGCGGCTCGCTGTCAAGCTTTGAACTTCGTTTACGGCGTAAAGATGGGAGCCCGGTGTGGATCCTCACCAACGACACGATCGTGGAAGATAATGGTCAGCTTGTAAAGGAGGCCACAGTCATTGACATCACCGAGCGCAAGCGGGCGGAGGAGGCGCTGAAGAAAACCCAGGAGCAGTTCCTCCAAGCCCAAAAAATGGAAGCCGTGGGGCGTTTGGCGGGAGGAGTAGCCCATGACTTCAACAACCTGCTCACGATCATCAATGGTTACAGCGACCTCATGCTGGAGAGCGCGCCTGGGGGGAGCCGCGAACAGAGCCACCTTGAAGAGATTCGCGGGGCGGGCGAGCGCGCGGCCGCACTGACCCGCCAGCTCCTGGCCTTCAGCCGGAAGCAGGTTATTGAGCCGAGGATCTTGGACCTCAACGCCATCGTCGGGCGAGCGCAGAAAATGCTGCGGCGGCTCATCGGCGAAGATATTGAATTTGTTGCAGGCCTCGCAAAACAACTGGGCCAGGTCAAGGCCGATCCCGGACAAGTAGAACAGATCATCATGAACCTCGTGGTCAACGCGCGCGACGCTTTGCCGAAAGGCGGAAAGCTCGTGATTGAAACCGCCAACGCAGAACTGGGCGAAGACTATGTGAGGTCCCATCCCTACGTCGCGCCGGGGAACTACGTGATGCTGGCGCTGAGTGATACGGGCTGCGGCATGGATGCCGAAACGCAATCCCACATTTTCGAACCATTCTACACGACTAAAAAGCAGGGTAAGGGCACAGGGCTGGGCCTTTCCACCGTTTACGGCATCGTCAAGCAGAGCGGCGGGCACGTCAATGTCTACAGCGAATTGGGGCAGGGGACGACGTTTCGAGTTTACTTCCCGCGAATTGACCAGCCGGTTGAGTCGGGCTCGGAAAAATACTGGGAGAACGCCTCGGCGTCGGGCACGGAGACCATCCTGGCGGTTGAGGATGAGCCGGGCGTCCGCTCCCTGATCCAGGGTGCCCTCCGAGCCAGCGGCTACACCGTGCTTGCGGCGGCAGCGTCTGAAGAGGCACTAGCGCTCGCCACACAACACGCCGGGACCATTCACCTCCTTCTGACCGATGTCATCATGCCGGGATTGAACGGGAAGGAACTCGCCGCCCGCCTCACCTTGTCACGGCCGGAAATCAAAGTGCTCTTCATATCCGGGTACACAGCGGATGCGATCGGGCAACACGGGATCCTGGAAGAAGGCGTAGCCTTCCTTCCCAAACCTTTTGCGCCCCGTGACCTTCTCCGCAAGGTCCGCCAAACCCTCGACGGGTCGAAGAACTGACCAGGTTGCGCCCGCCACAACTGCCGTCACGCCGGTGACTGAGATCGCCGTGATGACGGAAATAACTGCCAGCCACACTCGCCACTTGTCACTTGTGACTCGCCACGATGGGGACATCTGAGGCAAGAAGCTGCAGACTTGCAAG
>CAYZVR010000187.1:7315-7592 GCA_964481715.1 uncultured Acidobacteriota bacterium
CCTCCGCTTTTTCGAACCTCGCCTTGATTTCCTCGCGCGTTGACTTGCCGGTTACGGCGACCTAGAATGGTCGGCCAAGCGGAATTCCCTTCGACATGGTGGGCGAGACAGTCTCTCATTATCGCGTGCTTGAAAAGCTGGGTGGCGGCGGCATGGGCGTAGTGTATCGAGCCGAGGACACTTCGCTTGGCCGCTTCGTCGCGTTAAAATTCCTTCCCGAAGAACTGGCGCGCGACCCGCAAGGCCTGGAACGTTTCAAGCGGGAAGCGCGCGCGGC
>CAYZVR010000188.1:0-7305 GCA_964481715.1 uncultured Acidobacteriota bacterium
TATCTCACATCAGACCAGTTTGTGGAAGTTTCGAAGCGGGCCGGCATCCGGTTCACGCTGACGAGCGGGGGCCCGGACAAAACTTACATCATAGAAGCCAAGGGCGGCGGCGGCATCGCCTGGATTGACTTTAACAATGACGGCTTTCCCGATCTGTTCCTCCTGAACGGGTCCACGTTCGAAGACTGGCGGCGCGGCACCAGCCCTCGCTCGCATCTCTATCGCAATAATCGCGACGGGACTTTCGCAGATGTTTCAGCGGGCTCGGGCATCAATCACACGGGATGGGGCATGGGCGTGTGCGCCGGTGACTATGATAATGACGGTCACGACGATCTCTACGTGACCTATTACGGTGGGAACGTTCTCTACCACTCGAATGGGGACGGAACTTTTGCCGACGTCACCGAGAAATCCGGCGTGCGCGGCCACGGTTGGGGCATGGGCTGCGCGTTCGGTGATTATGACAACGACGGGAAGCTTGACCTCTACGTGGCGAATTACGTGGACGTGGACATTGAAAAGCTGGGGAATCCGGGCAGCGCGGCCAACTGCACTTATCGCAGCATCGCCACATTTTGCGGCCCGCGCGGGCTGCCGGGGGGCCGAGACATTTTGTTTCACAACAACGGCGACGGCACATTCGCCGACGTCACCGAGAAAGCCGGAATTGATCCGGACGGTTACATGGGGCTGGGAGTCGTGATGGCCGATTTCGACCGCGACGGCCGGTTGGATATCTACGTCGCGAATGATTCCACACCCAGCGCGCTTTACCACAACAACGGCGACGGAACTTTTACCGACATTGCTCCGCAAGCGGGCGTTGCTTACAGCGCCGAGGGTCAGGAGCAGGCGGGGATGGGCACCGACGTCGGCGACTACGACAACGACGGCTGGCCGGATTTGATCAAAGGGAATTTTTCCGACGACTACAATAACCTCTACCACAACAACCGCGACGGAACCTTTACCGATCTCGCCTATCCGGCGGGATTCGCGGACGTTTCGTGGTTGTTCACGACCTTCGGCACCAAGTTTCTCGATTACGATAACGACGGCTGGAAAGATATTTTCCTTGTCAACGGCATGGTGTTTCCACAGATCGGCGGCTATCACACCGGCATCACCTATGCCGAGCGCAACTTGTTATTCCACAACCGCGGGGACGGCAAGTTCGATGAAATCGGCGCAAACTCGGGGCCCGGGATGGCGCTTCAGAAAGTCAGCCGAGGGCTTGCCACCGCCGACTACGATAACGACGGCGACGTTGAGATGATGGTTTCGAACATGAACGATTCGCCGGACCTCATCCGCCACGCGCGCAGGAACTCCAACCACTCGATTCTCGTAAAGACTGTAGGGGTCGAAAGCAACCGGGACGGCATTGGCGCGCAGGTGAAAGTTGTCGCCGGTGGCCTCGCGCAGATTGACGAGGTTCGAAGCGGCGGCAGCTATTTATCCTCGAGCGATCTGCGAGTGCACTTCGGCCTGGGAAGCGCAACCAACATCGACCGATTGGAAGTCCGCTGGCCGAGCGGCAAGGTGGATGTGGTCACAAGTCCGCCCGTTGATCGGATCCTTGTAATCAAAGAGGGGCAGGGACTTGTGGAGAGCTCGCCTTTCCGGAAAGCTCCGGAGAAAGCTGAGCGACTAGCAGTCCAACCAAAGGGTTCCAAACCATGAGCGGCACGTCGCCATCCAATTCGCGGCATTTTGGCTGGTCGCTGGTCCGCACGGTTTTTGGCTTAGGGATTTTTTGCGCCTTGGTGTGCGTGCCGGCTGCACGAGCCGACGAATTCAGCCAGACCTCGACGTATTCCATCGAACTGGTACGAGGGACAGTCGTGGTGGACACGCGCGTGGGCGACATTCTGATCGAGGGCTGGGACAAAGAGCGCGTGGAGGTCGAAGCGGAGAAGGTTGTGCGTGCGGGCTCGGAGAAAAAGGCACAGTCGCTCTTCGGCCGCATTCGCGTTGAGCTCGGCACCGACGAAGAAGAGCGGACGGTTTACCTGAAAACCGTCTACCCGTCCCGAAGTCTGTGGCGACCCTTCCGCGGTGAATCGCGGCTTTCGGTGAACTTCCGCATCAAGGTGCCGTTCCATTCGAACCTGGTCCTTAAATGCGTCAATGGCGACGTGCGCATCCGCGGCGTCAGAGGGAACGAGCAGTTGAAGGTGAATTATGGAAGCGTGGAAATCAACGTCCCGTCCGTATGGGACCTGCGCTCGCTCCAGGCGCACACGTGGCTCGGCTACGTGCAAAGTGATTTGAAGGCTCTGCCCCAAAGCGATGCCGGCCTCAGCCGCAGAGTTCTCTTCTGGAACCCGGAAGGCAAACAGGAAATCAAAGTCAACATTCACATGGGCGGGGTTTTTGTTTATGGAAATTATGACTAGGCCAGGAATTCGATGCCTGTGCTCCCTCAGCCGCTGCTCACTTTCAATCCCGCTCATCGTCTAACCCGAGGGGAGCCTGACTGGAACAAAATGGCTCTCTCTTGCGTTGTGTAATCATGAGAACACCTGTGGTGGAGGAGACCATGAAAAAGAATCGGGTCATATTGCTTGGCGGAATTGCAGCGCTCTTGCTGGCTCTGGCGGCGACGGCGCGAGCCGATTATCGCGTGGAAAAAACCTTGAAGCTCGCCCCGGGCGGGCAGTTCATAATTGACTCGGACGCGGGCAGCGTCAGCGTCGTGGGCAGTAAGGAGCAGGGAGCGAAAATCGTCATCACCGCGAACCGGGATGATGTTGAAGAGCTGTTCAGCTTCAGCTTTGACGAGAGCGCTGGTGTGGCTCGTGTGACCGCGCGCAAGAAGGACAGGTTCCGCACTATTCGAAACCTCGGGCTTCACTACGAAGTGCGCGTGCCGGTTGAAACGCGGCTGAGCATTCGAACCGGCGGAGGCGGCATTGAAGCCTCCGGCACGAAGGGCGACGCGGAATTCAGAACCTCGGGCGGCGGACTTGAGATTTCGAGCATTGCGGGAAAGGTGGACGCCGAAACCTCCGGCGGCGGCGTCCGCCTGCGGGAAGTGACAGGCGACGCTCGCGTGCGCAGTTCCGGCGGCGGCATTCAGGCGGACTATCTCACTGGAGCGTTGGACGCTCAAACCAGCGGTGGCCCGATTCGCCTGGAGCGCGTGGAGGGAGACATCAGCGCCGACACCTCCGGCGGCTCGATTGACATCAACGGCGCGGGCGGCCACGTGGTCGCCAAAACTTCTGGCGGCTCGGTAACCGTGGCCTTTAATCGCGGCAACGCCAGGGGCGGACAACTTGAAACCTCCGGCGGTTCCATCCGCGTTGCGCTTGACCCTTCGGTGAGTTTGAACCTCGATGCCACGGCCTCGGGCGGAGGCGTAACCGCCAGCCTGCCCGTGACGGTGAGCGGGCATGTATCGGGCTCAAGCTTGCACGGAACGATCGGGAAGGGTGGAGAAACGCTCAGCCTTCATACCAGCGGCGGCTCGATTCACATTGAGTCAATGTGAGCGCAGACGTTGACTGAGTTTTGGCGGGCGCGGCGAGCCGGACTTTGCCCATCGCATATAAAAGCGGACCTAAAAAATAGTGTGTCACTTTTGTCGATGGTGTCGAATGTGTCGTTTTGAAGGGGGTAGGGGGCCCTCGACTTGTTATTAGTCCAATCAGACTAATAATAAGGCAATTGTATACAACGACATATAGCTAGCCAAAGCTCGCAAGCATTCGCCAGGCATGGGCCGTAGGGGGCTACTAGCCAGACAGCACCCAACCAAGGTCGCGGAAAATTGACTCTGCCGCGCCGTGGATTCCCGTAGGGGCGGGGCTTGCCCCGCCCAAGTGGGTAGCGCCCCCGCACCTGCCTGCGGATTCGAAGGCGCGGATTCGAAGTTCCCCAAACTCACTGCGCGAATCAGCGCTACCTGCTTCAAGGCGCATCCACGCAAGTAGAGACGGCCCGGTGGGCCGACTCGATTGGGCCGTAAGGGCGGATTTCCAAACCCGCCCAAGCGAAACCCGCACCAAGTTCCTTGCCGCGCCCGTTCAATTGTGGTAACTATCAACATCCGACCAGGCGACAAAGTCGGCAACTTAGAACAGCGCTCATCAAACAAATCCATGGGGCTTAACGAATCCGACACGCGCGCCAAGCTGATCGACCCGGCCATCCATGCCCGTGGCTGGACGGAAAACCTCATCCGTCGGGAGGAAACCGCCGGGGCCATCGAAATCATTGACGGCAAGCCGCGCAAACAAGCCAAGGGCCGAGTGGACTATACACTTCGCGTCAGGGTAAATCCTGAGACGCAGCCCGTTGCCGTGGCTCTGATTGAGGCGAAAGCCGAAGCGCTGCCGCCGACTCACGGCCTGGAGCAAGCCAAGCTGTATGCGTCCTGTAAGAGACTGAATGTTCCATTCGTTTTTTCAACTAACGGGCATCTGTTCGTGGAGTTTGACCGCCAGAGCGGAATGACCGCAAAACCGCGCCCGCTTTCGGAGTTCCCCACTCCCGCCGATCTCCGGGCGCGTTATGAGGGAGCCGTAGGATTTTCATTAGAAGACCCCGCCGCGCGCCCACTCCTTGCGCGATACCTAGGGGGCGAAGCGATGCGGCGTTACTATCAAGACGCCGCGATCCGTGCGGTCCTTGAGAAAATTGCCCGATGTGAAAAGACCGGCCACCCGAAGCGCGCCTTGCTTTCGCTCGCCACCGGCTCCGGCAAGACGTTCATCGCCGTTCAAATTCTCAAGAAGATTGGCGACGCCGGACAACTCCAACGGGCACTGTTTGTATGCGACCGCGACGAGTTACGCAGTCAAGCGTTGGGGGCTCTGCAAAACGTCTTCGGAGGCGATGCGGCTGAAGTTTACCGGGACCCTGAGGGCAAGAACCACGCGCGCAACGCACGCATCCATGTCGGGACCTATCAAACGCTCGATGTTGATACGGAAGAGGGCACGGCGAACTTTCTCACCACCCACTACCCGCCAGACTACTTCAGCCACATCGTAATTGACGAATGCCACCGCTCCGCGTGGGGTAAATGGTCGCAGGTGCTCACTCGCAATCCGAACGCCGTGCAAATTGGACTCACCGCCACGCCTCGCCATCTGGCGATCACCGAGAAGACCAAGGAGGCCGAGGCGGATGCTCGGATTACCGCCGACAATATCCGTCACTTTGGCGAGCCGATCTATGAATACGACATGAGTCAAGGCATCGAGGATGGCTACTTGGCGGCCTGCGAAATCCAAAAGGGGCGAGTGAACCTGGACGTGACCGGGATCACGATTGCCGACATCCTGGCTCGCAATCCCGTGGATGCCAACACCGGCCAGCCCATTACAGCCGAGCAATTGAAGGGACTCTACGAGAAAACGGAATATGAAGACCGCATTCTTCTCCCTGACCGTGTGCTCGCCATGACGAAGGACCTTTTCAACTACTTGCTGGACACAGGAGGCCCCGAACAAAAGACGATTATCTTCTGCGTGCGCGACCGCCATGCGGACGACGTGGCCATCGCCTTGAACAATCTTTATGCGGCGTGGTGCAAGTGTACGGCCTCAGTGGGTGGCGCGGA
Organism: uncultured Acidobacteriota bacterium; assembly: GCA_964481715.1. Taxonomy (GTDB): domain Bacteria; phylum Acidobacteriota; class Terriglobia; order UBA7540; family UBA7540; genus JAHEKS01. The sequence goes on from CAYZVR010000188.1 coordinate 5,576, forward strand.
ATACATCGCCGATTTGCGCGGCGGCTCACGGCATCACTTTATTGCCACGACCGTGGATTTGCTCAGCACTGGCGTGGATGTTCCCGTAGTCCGCAACATCGCTTTCTTCAAATACGTGCGCTCGCCCATTGCCTTTTATCAGATGGTAGGGCGCGGTACGCGCCTCGATGCAGCCACAAACAAACTCATGTTTCGGGTCTATGATTACACCGACGCCAGTCGGCTTTTTGGCGAGGCGTTCGTCAGCAAGATCGTAGCGCCCCGCAAGCGCCGCGACGGGCCGGAACCTCCGCCACCGGAGCCGACCATCCAGGTGGAAGGTTTTGAGGTCCATGTGACCGACGCGGGGCGATACATCTTGACGAACGTAGATGGCCGAGCGATGCCCGTTACTGTGGAAGAGTACAAGCAAAGGCTTGCCGCCAAGCTGGTGGAAGAAGCCCCAACCCTTGAACGGTTCCGCGCCCGATGGATTACCCCGCAGGACCGGCGCGAGATGCTCGGGCAACTTCCTGACGGCGGAAGATCGGCCTTCCTGGTGCGGGCGCTTGAGGACATGACGGACTACGACCTCTACGATGTATTGGGGGAACTCGGCTATGGTTTGAACCCGCGCACGTGCCTCGAACGCGCCGAGGCGTTCGGCTACAAGCACGCGGAGTGGCTGAAGAGTCTTCCGGCGGCGGCTTCGGAAACACTCAAAAGACTGGCAGCGCAATTCGCCCACGGCGGGACCGATGCCCTTGAAAGCCCGCATGTATTTGAAATGTCGGGAGTGCGGGCGGCTGGAGGTTTGGCCGCGTTGCGAGTGATTGGGAATCCGGCTGATGTCCTGCGTGAGACTAAGGAGCGTATTTTCGCCGCTTAACAGCAGATGAATAACCAACGTCCATTACCGGCAGACTGGCGCTGGGAGCGGCTGGGAGAGGTCTGCAAGATTATTGCCGGACAGTCCCCGCCAGGGGACACATACCGGAAGGCCCCCGAAGGCTTACCTTTCTTCCAGGGCAAAGCTGACTTTGGTTTGAGACATCCAATCCCCCGGTCCTGGTGTGTCGCGCCAACGAAGACCGCGTTGCCCGGCGACATCTTGATTTCCGTCCGTGCGCCAGTGGGACCGACGAACGTGGCAGATGTCGAGTGTTGCATCGGTAGAGGACTCGCCGCAATTCGTCCTTGCAACGACGCAGACCGCGACTTCGTTCTTGCGGCCCTGAGGCTACTGGAAGGCCAAATAGCGAAACTCGGGAGCGGAAGCACTTTCGGTGCGATTAAGCGCGACGATCTTGAATCTCTCGAAATCCCTTTCCCTTCAGTGGGGGAACAGAAGCGCATTGCGGCAATCCTGAACGGGCAGATGGGGGCGGTGGAGCGGGCGCGGGCAGCCGCCGAAGCGCGACTCGAAGCCGCCAAAGCCCTCCCCGCCGCTTACCTGCGCGCCGTCTTCTCCAGCCCCGAGGCTCAGCAGTGGTCGAAGAAACGCTTGGCTGACATTTCAAAGCTGCTGCCTTCTAAGTCGATTGCTACAGACGGAGATGCTGAAGTCCAGGCCATTACGACAGCCTGCTTGTCGGAAGGCGGCTTTCTCAGTTCTGGCATAAAGTCATCCCGAATGTGGGCAAGGGACCTCGCTGTTTGCAGAATAGCTCGCGGGGAAGTGCTTGTTGCCCGAAGCAACACGCCTGAGTTGGTCGGTCGTGTAGCAATGTTTCCCGGAGAACCGAAAGGTA
>CAYZVR010000188.1:7315-7572 GCA_964481715.1 uncultured Acidobacteriota bacterium
CTCGGCCAGCGCGGCGATTCGCATCTGGCCCTCGGACGAAATAAGGTCCGAGTTTCTGACTGCGTATCTCTCGTTCCTTTACCAGACGGGCTATTGGAAAGAGCGCGCTGGTGGGGCGAGTGGGTCTATGAAGAAGATTACACGTGAGCAAATCCAAGCTGAGCAGGTTCCAGTACCCGTGATTGCCGACCAACAGCGTATCGCGAAGAGGCTGAACGAACAGATGACAGCAGCAGACCGGGCGCGCAAGGCAATCG
>CAYZVR010000189.1:0-7546 GCA_964481715.1 uncultured Acidobacteriota bacterium
AAAGAATCGGTCTACATCTTACGGAATTTCAGCCAGGCTCGCCGCCGCGACCGCCTGTCCTACCCGGCGGCTCGATTCATCCGGCAGGTGAAGCTGGATTTTTTCGGCGAGCACCGGAAATTCCTGCCTCAAGACTTCCTGCGACTTGCGGAGAATGACTGCGCCGCCTTCCCCGGATGTCACCCGCCCGAGAATGAGCACGTGGCGCAGCTCGTAGAAATCCGCATAGTGCGCGACGCCGTAGCCGGTGTAGATGCCAATGGTTTCAAAAATCTCGCGAGCTCGCGCGTCGCCCTCGCGGTGCAACTCCTGGACGGCCTTCAATCGCTCGGCGGCTCCGAGTTTTTCATCCAGTTGAATTCCGGCTACAACCGCGAGGCGAAAAACCGCCTGTTGCGAAAAATACTGCGCTCCAACGCCGGAATCCCCCGACCACTCGTCCGCCGGAGCAGAGGGGTGGTAATCAACCGGAGTGAAGGCAAGCTCATTCAGCCAAGTGGTAATTTCACCTTTCGGCGTCACGTAGCCTCCCGCCTGGCTCGAGCCGAGCGCGATGCCAAGCACAGCATTGTCATTTAATGACATGGAGCCCGCGAGCGCCGTCACTTCGCCGTCGTTCACGACCACAAAGGGAATTCCGCCCCAAGCTTCCTTGAGATCAATAAAAAGCCGCGTGATCTTGGAATCAAACAGATCTTTGGGAATTCCTCGAAACAAGGAAGCCGCGCGAGGGCGGTTGTTGATGTAAACGCCCGCAGAGCTGCCCCCGATAGCGTCAACGCGCGGCATGTGGCTCGCCGCCGATTTGAGCGACGCCATGATTCCGTTGAAGTGATAGCTCGGGACTGTGGCGTTTTTCGGATCCCAGACAATCTCTTCGCTGAACACCGCTTCGCCATCCACGACCGCCGCGACCTTGCGGTCGGTGGCGCCCAAGTCGAACCCGATGCGGCAGCCTTCGAGATGCCTTCCCAGGCGCATCGTGTCCTCGGAAGGCGGCGGAACTTTTTCGGGTGTCGTAAGCTCGACGGTAAAGGGATTCTCATAGACGCCGCCCATGAAATTGGCGTCAAACGCGCGCTCGCCCGCCGGGGAATAAATTTTGCGAAGGTGCTCGCCGATGCTCCTCGGCCCGCCGACCATGACGCGCCACCCGCCCCTCTGCCAGAGAAGCATCTTGAGAAGGCGCTCGGCATAGCGAAGGTTCAACGCTGCCAGCGAGTGGTTCTCGTCGAACACCTGCGTATGATGGACCGAAACCGAGCCATCACCGCGCTCGAGTCCGATCACCAGCGGCACGGATTTTTCCGACTCGCGCACCAGCTTTTGGTAGGCGCGGTCCGCCAGGACAGACGGGGCGAAATGCGGATGCAAGGAAGGCTTAAAGCGCGGAAGCACCAGCTCGTGGAGCTCTTTCATTCCGATATTTCCCGACAGGTTCAAACGGTTTGCGTCGGTCGAAGAAACATGCCGAAATTCCATCATAGAAAGGCACGCGCAAGCCGCCAACTATTGAAGAAATCAAGCGGATGGCATCCTACTCGTTCCAGCCTTCGTGTTCCTGCCAGTCCACGATGCGGTAGTGCATTTCGACGCGCGGCAATTCCTGGAAGGATTGTTTTGCGCCCTCGGCCAGGTTTCCGTCCTGCGACTGGTAAATCCAGCTCGCTTCCTGCTTGATGGCCGAAGCTTCACCGGAGAGAAACACCGGCGCCTTTTCGTACTGGTAGGGCGCGGCGTTAAAACCGCCTGCGCCGTAAACCTGGTCTCCGACCACCACCGTCTCCGGATCAATCTTCTTTTCGCGCAGCAACTCCTGGCAGGCTTTCACCACAAACCAGTTGGTGGTGCGATGGTCCACATGGCGCTCGTCCGGGTGCGCCGTGGCGATCATGGCCGGACGGAACTCCGTGATGATTTGTTTGAGTTGATCAACAACGGCGTCGCGCGCGAAAGGCAGGTTCGGTTTGACCACGTTGTCGTAGGGAGCGTGGTCGCTCGCGAGATAGACGGAAACGAGCGGATTCGAAACCTTGATGTTTCGGGTCCAGATTTCACCCGACCCGCCGTCCGGCAGACCGAGGATCGAAATCTTGTCACGCGCGAGACCCATGTGCTCCAATTCTTCGGCGCTTTCCTCCATGCGGACCTGTCCGAACTCGCGCGCTTCGTTGGGGCCACAAGGCTTGGAATAGTACCTCTCGCACTCGCCCACGTCGCCACCGGTCAGGATCACAACGCGCACGGGAATGCCCGCTTCCACGGCCGCGCGAATCAAGCCCGCGTAGGAGTGCTCGTCATCCTCGTGCGGCGCGACAACCAGCGCCGAGGCGGGCAGCTTGTTCACCGCGAAATCGGTCATCGTCGCAGCCAACTGCATCCCATCGTGTCCCACCAGCATGAGTTTCAGATTGTAGGTGCCGGGAGCGAGCGTCGCTGGAATCGTCCAGGCATCGGACTCGAGGTTCTGCGGCTTGCCAGGAGCGAGGTCCAATCCTGAGCGCAGCGTCGCCTCGTGGAGCAGCTTTCCACTCGCATCGGAAATCGCCGCACGGAATTCCAACCCATTCCACGCCTGAGGCCCCGGACTTGCGAGGGTCGCTCTCACTTTCAGCGAGTCGCCCGGGCGAAAAAGCGTGTGCGAGGGGTCCAGGCGGACCGCCGCAGAAATCTGCCCGGGCGGATAAAACTCACGGTACTTCGTGAAATCAATGTCTGAATTGTATGGGTGCGTGAAACCCAGGTTGCTGTAAGGCTTGGGCAGAACGCGGTTCCACGGACGGACGATGGCGGGCTTGGAAAACTGCATGTCGTAGAGCACCGTGCGGTCGGCGTTCCAAACTGCCACGGTGTACTGATCGACCTCCGGCGGCGGCTCCTTGGCGCTTCGCGCCGGACCTCCCGTCCCGAGCATCGCCACCATCTGGCCCTGCATGAACCTCGCAGTCCCGGCGGGCATCATCGGAATCGTGGTCTCGCCGTGCGCCGGCAAATCCAGGCCCTCGCGCAAGATTTTCAGGCCGAGCTGCGGATTCTCATTCTGCTGCCCCGAAAGGCTCGCCTCACCCGAAAAGGATGAAATCCAGGGATAGTTGGCGTTTGAAAATTCCACGCGCAGACCATTCATAGGACGGCTGGTCAGATTTTCCACCGCCACTTCGCACTGAATCGTATCGCCCACTGTGTAGTACGTCCTGTCCAGCTTGACGCCGACGATGTTCACAAGCTTCCGGTAAGCGGCAAAGCTTCGCAGCTTTTGCGTGGCGGCCACTTCGTGTTTGTTCCGGTCTTCCACACGGATTTTAACGCTGTAGACACCGGTGGGCGCGTCAGCTGGAATCAGCCAGCCGCCTTCGTAATAGATGCCGCCGTCCTTTGATTGCGACTGACGGTCCAACTGCACGCTGCTCGCGGCGGTCGTGCCGATGTACTGAATCTCGGCGAAGATGGCGTAGCGGCTCGGATCTCCTTCGACGCCCTTCAGCGTGGCGTGGAAGCTCGCGGCGGTCCCCACGTTGTAACCCGAATCGGACGGCGCGCCTTCCACCACAAGCTCAGCCGCAGAAACGAACGCTGGCGCCAGAAAAAAAAGACCGGCTGTTATGACACGCAAAACTTTTGACTTGGCCATTCATTCCCCCAATCTCGGCGCTCCACATTATTGTGGGTTCGGCGCGGAAGCGCAATCCTCAATCGAGGCCGCACCGAACGCACGCAACAGCCTTCCGCCCGGCGGCCCGGTCCGGAATTGTCCGGTTAATTCTTCGGCTTGTTGGAGAGCCCGAGGTGTGAATCGTCGTGCTTACTTCGCGCGCCTGGTCCTCGGCGCTTTTTGACGCGCGGCTGGATCAACACGCGATTGCACGCGGCACACATCCTATGGTGACCACTGGGTGAACAAATGATTTGCGCAGACCCGCAATGTGGACAATTCGGCAACTTCATAGTCAATGGACCTTTTATTATATCCCCAAGCATTCCGATTCGAATAAAAATGAGCCTGGATAAGAACGAGGACTTGACGGCAGCACTCCGGCTGGGCCATTGTTGGCCTGGAACGGCCGGCGTTATCATGAGCCGCTTCCAGGAGGCTCAGTCATGATGAATCGGCGATCCTTTCTGGTGAAAAACTTCACCATCGCGGCGCTCGGCTCAGCGGCTCTTGAGAGCGCAGCGTCCGGCCTAGCCACTCAGGCAAAAGAAGAAGCGTCCGCGCCTGCTGCTTATTATCAGTTTGTGACCTTGCGATTGCAATTCGGCGAGCAGATCGGCCGCACGCTGGGATGGTTCGAAAAGCGCGCTTTCCCGCTGTTCGAGAAACACAAGCTGGGACCGGTGGGAATTTTCACCGTGGACGTGGGTGCGGCTATTCCGTCGGTGCTCGGCATCTTTAAGTATTCGAGCCTCGCGGAAATGGAGGCAACCTGGGCCAGGCTATCCGCCGACCCCGATTGGGCCGCCGCTCACACCGAGCTCGACGCGGGTGACGGCGCGTATTACCGCGAGGACGTCAGCGTCCTCCGGGCCACTCCATTCTCGCCGCCACTCAAAGCTGCGGCCCCGGGCGATCCCACTCACAAAATCTACGAGTTGCGGATTTACGAATCGCCGACCGTCCGCCAGCTCGGTTACCTTCACGAACGATTCGCGGGCGGCGAAATTGAAATCTTTCACAAGAGCGGGATTCACCCTGTGCTCTACGCCGATACGGTCATCGGACCCAACATGCCTAACATGGCTTACTTGATTCCCTTCGAGAACGAGGAGGCCCGGGAAAAAGGCTGGTCGGCGTTTCGGAGCAATCCCGATTGGGCCAAGCTTCGCGACGAGTCCGTCCGGCGGGGTGGAGAAATCGTCCGCAACATCACCAACATGATCCTGTCGCCGGCGAGCTTCTCGATGCTTCGCTGAACCTTCGAAGGCAAGCGGCGGGATGGCTACAGCCCAGGATTGGGAAAGCGCTTGAGCGGATCGCCCGCGCCGTCGGTTCCGCGCAGGAAATCGAAGTCACAGCCTTCGTGTGCCTGCAGGATGTGGTCCAGAAACAACTTGCCATAGCCACGCGCGTAATGCGGCGCGGGCGGCTTCCAGGCGGCGAGACGCTTTTTGATTTCTGCATCGGGAACCCGCAACTCCAACCGCCTCGCGGCGACGTCCATCTCGATCTCGTCGCCTTCGCGGACGATCGAGAGCGGCCCGCCGACAGCGGACTCGGGCGAGACGTGAACGATGATCGTCCCGAAACTCGTGCCGCTGATGCGCGCGTCACTCAGGCGAACCATATCTTTCACGCCCGCCTTCAAAAGCCTTGCCGGGATGGGCAGGTGGCCCCACTCGGGCATTCCCGGCGCGCCCTTGGGCCCTGCGTTTTTGAGGACCAGCACGCTTGACTCGTCCACTTTCAGGTTCGGGTCGTCCAATCGTGCGATCAAATCTTTGTTGTTTTCAAAAACTACGGCTCGACCGCGGTGCTTGAGAAGCTGCGGTGAGGAGGCCGACTGCTTGATCACGGCACCCCGCGGCGCGAGGTTTCCCTGAAGGATTGCGGTTCCGCCTTCGGGCTTCATGGGCTGGTCGAGCGGGCGGATAACCTCCCGGTTGAAGCACTCGGCGCGCGCGATATTCTCGCCCAAGGTCTTACCCGTCGCCGTCACCGCATTCGATTCGAGCAACGAGCCGATCTCCTTCATCACCGCCGTAAGTCCTCCGGCGTGAAACAAATCTTCCATTAGAAATCTTCCTGAGGGCTTCACGTCCGCCACCACCGGCGTCGAGCGCGAAAGCTCGTCAAACTTCGAAAGCGGCAAGTCCATACCGAGGCGGCCGGCCAGCGCGACAAGATGCACGATGGCGTTGGTCGAGCCACCGATGGCCATAAGCACGCGGATGGCATTTTCAAACGCCTGACGCGTGAGGATGCGTGACGGACGCAGGTCTTCGGTCACCATTCCCACGATGCGACGCCCGCTCTCTTCGGCATTCGCGTAGCGGCGCGAATCCACCGCGGGGATGAGCGCGGAGCCCGGCAGCGCCATTCCCAGCGCCTCGGCCACGCACGCCATCGTCGAAGCGGTACCCATCACCGTGCAATGGCCGGCGCTTCGCGAAACGCAGCTCTCAACTTCGCACCACTCTTCTTCGGTCATGCGCCCCGCGCGGACGTCTTCCCAGAATCTTCGGATGTCGGTTCCCGAACCGACCTCCTTGCCGCGCCACATGCCGCGCAGCATGGGCCCGCCCGGAACCATCAGCGCCGGAATATCGGCGCTCGCCGCGCCCATCAGTTGCGCGGGAGTCGTCTTGTCGCAGCCACACAGCAGCACTACGCCGTCGAGCGGATAGGCGCGGATGCACTCCTCGACGTCCATGGCCATCAGGTTGCGATAGAGCATGGTGGTCGGCTTCATCAGCATTTCGCCGAGCGAGATGGTGGGAAATTCCAGCGGAAAACCTCCCGCCTCCCACACGCCGCGCTTGACGGCCTCAGCCACCTGGCGCAGGTGGGCGTTGCAGTTGTTGAGCTCGCTCCAGGAATTGCAGATGCCGATGACGGGCTTGCCTTCAAAGACGCGCGCGCTGAAACCCTCGGCGCGCAGCCACGCGCGGTGCGCCATGCCCCAGCGGTCGTTTTTGCCGAACCAGTCCCGGCTGCGAAATTGGAGGGTGTCACTACCCATGGTTACCCCCTGCCCCGTGATTGAGGAGAACCATTATAGGTGAAATGAGGACGAAAGCTGGAAAAGTGAGGAAGCAGAGGATGTGGGGTGCCGAGCGCCTACTAAAGTTACGAGGAGATTCCCTACCGAACAACGATTTGACTATGGTCTTTGACCATGGTATAAATGACCAGCATGGAAAGAATGGCGATTTCTAAATTCAAGGCTACCTGCCTGGAAGTCCTCAAGCGAGTGCAGCGGACTCGAAGGCCGATTCTGGTCACCAAGTTCGGTGAGCCGGTGGCGGAGGTTGTTCCGCCACCCCCCCCATCCCGGCCAAGACGTTGGCTGGGAGACCTGGCTGGGACAGGGCGGATCTTGGGTGACATCGTTGCACCTGCCAGTGACGAGCAGGACTGGGAAGCGCTCCGCTGATGCGACTTCTCCTTGACACTCACATCTGGCTCTGGAGCCGGCTGGAGCCCGCCCGCTTAGGCAAGCGGCTATCTCGGGCTCTTGAAGATGAAGCCAACGAACTTTGGCTGTCCCCGGTGAGCGTCTGGGAAGTGCTGCTCCTCGCTGAAAAAGGAAGAATTTCGCTCGCCCCCAGCGGGCAGGAATGGGTGGCTCTGGCCTTAAATAAGGTACCCGTGAAGGAAGCGCCTCTCACTTTGGAAGTTGCCCTGGCCACAAGCCAAATTCGTCTTCCCCATCACGATCCCGTGGATCAATTCCTGGCTGCAACTGCCCGCGTGTTTGACCTCACCCTTGCCACGGCCGACGCGCGTCTCCTTGAGGGTAAGGGCTTCTCCCTTCTGGCAAATCGCTGAACCCGATTGGAGCAGGCGCCGACGCAACAGAGAGGCTGAGTCGGCGTAATCTGCCCGAAG
>CAYZVR010000190.1:0-1136 GCA_964481715.1 uncultured Acidobacteriota bacterium
GCAGGGCCTTCAAATGTTCCACCAGGTCGGACCGCAGCCTGACGAGTGTGGGCTGCGTTTCTGGATCGCCCAGGCGCACGTTGTATTCGAGAACCTTGGGCCCTTCCTGAGTCAGCATCAGCCCGCAATAGAGGAACCCGCGATACGGCGTGCCTTCCGCCTCCATGCCGGCAAGAGTCGGCGTGACGATTCTTCGCAGGATGTCAACCCGCTGCCGCTCGTCGAGAATCGAGTCGTCGCTGTACGCGCCCATGCCGCCGGTATTCGGTCCTTCGTCGTTATCGAAAACCGCCTTGTGGTCCTGCGTCGGAGCGAGCGGCAGGATGCCGCGGCCGTCGGTCATCACGATGAACGAAATCTCTTCGCCCGCCAGGCACTCTTCGATCACCACGCGCTCACCGGCCGGGCCCAGCAACTTTTGGCGCATGAATTCGTCGAGCGCTCTCTCGGCCTCTTCGCGGTTACGCGCCACCACCACGCCTTTGCCCGCGGCTAATCCGTCCGCTTTGATCACCACGGGCGAGCCGAATTCTGGGAGAACCTTAATCGCCTGGTCGAAAGTTTCCACCACCGCGAATCGGGAAGTGGGAATGGCGTGACGCTGCATGAATTGCTTGGCGAAAATCTTGCTGCTCTCGAGCCGCGCCGCAGCCTTGGTGGGACCGATGATCGCCAGGCCCGCCAATTCGAATTCATCCACCACGCCCGCGGCCAGCGGCGCTTCGGGTCCGACCACTGTGAGGTCGGCCTTGATTTCGTGAGCAAGCTCCAAGAGCGCGACGGGATTCGAAACGTCCACCGACAGGCACTCACCTTCCTGAGCAATACCGGAATTTCCCGGCGCGCAGAAAACCTCATCCGAGAGTTGGCTCTCGCGCAGCTTCCAAATCAGCGCATGCTCGCGACCACCGGAACCGATGACCAGAATATTCATGGCGGCGTTACACTATCGAGACTCGCAGCCCTTGTCAATTCACTTCGCCACTTGGTCTGATCGCTTCGGCGCTCAGTCGCGCGGGCGGGAACTTCGCGGGGATTTTGCGGCCCTAAAAAAAGTGTGCCACTTTTTGCAGTCTTATCACGGGGGTGCTTGGAACAGCCTTTGGCGCGGCTTTGGGAGGCGAACAAAAAGCGAA
>CAYZVR010000190.1:1146-7520 GCA_964481715.1 uncultured Acidobacteriota bacterium
GCCTTGTGGTCGTCCGCCGCGGCAGTTTGTAGCGCCGCTCTATGAGCGGCGACATCGCCGGTCCCGCCCTGCGGGACCGGCGCTACAGAAATCCCATCCTCGCCCGTCCGTCCCCTGACGGACCTCGGGTCCGTCCACCGACGGGCTGGAAGTCCGTCTACTGACGGATAGGGGCGGGCCTATCCCTCGATTTGTTCCTCGGGACGCTGAGCCACGTCGAAGCGTGACCCGCCCTCCGGCTCGCCGCGGCGAGCGGCATTTCAAAATGGTTTGAATTTGAAGTCGAAAGGTCGCAAGAAGGCAAAGCTAATCGTGCGCTACCCCCTGCGGCCAGACGGCTTAGGACACGTCGGTTCAACCCGATGGCATAGGCTTAACGGTGGGAACAAATGTTGGAGAGTTGGGTACAAGAGGCCAGGTTGGGGGTCGTGTAACGAATTAATTTGCTGGGAGCCAGCTTGAACGACCTCGTACTTGCTTGTATGCGTTCGCGAATGTGCTTTCGACACCTGCAATTACCGAGATCCTGCAAAAGCGCGACGGGAGAGATCTTCCACGAACGTCTTCACATCCTTGAGAAACTTTCGCTCGTCTGGCTCTTTCGTGCCTGCCATTAGACGGCCAACCTCTGATAGAGCCTTTGGCACAGTCATCCAAGGAACATCAGGATCCTTGCTTAGAATTCTTTCCGCGAGCCAAGTGTCGAGGCGTGCCCTCAAAGATTTCGGAAGCGCCTCTGGCCGCTCAAGGTAGACCAATCGCTGGCCCAATTCGAGCACTCGCTTATCTTGCAGGGCTCCTAGTAATTTCACCCTTTCATCCCAGCTAGACGAATGGAACTTTTCCATGATCTCCTCGTCGGCAGCTGTCACAAAACCATCGTAAATTCGCTGTTCCACAAATTGTGGCGGTTTTTCCTCGGCAAAGCGACCTGCAAGAGCCTTGGAAACCCGCTGCTGGAAGTCAGAATTACCCCGGACTAACGCGACTCGCCTCTGAACTTCGCGTCCAGAAACCTCTGCGGCTGATGTCCCGGCCGGTGCTAATTTGCTGGGCATTAGGATCGGTTGTCGGTTGGCTGACAGTGCCCGAATCTTTTTGGGGCTCGCATTGAGCACCGTGACTAGCTTTTCGACCGAAAGACTCAGGAGCTCCTGAGGGTCGAATTGCAGATCAAAGGCGGCTAATTGTGAGTCCCGCTCTGAATTTTGTCCGCAGTAGGTTACTCGCCACGAGTAAGCCTTGTTGCGACCGAATACGTCGCTATGCCAGGCCGCGTCCTCTTGTGTCAGGAAGTCAACCACTGACTGCTTGCGGGTCCAGCGCGCCATGGTCTCCCAGATCGCCACCGCCTTCTTTCTTACCAGGCGCGCGAGAAACAGCGTAGCCTTTACGTCGGCCATAGCCTCGTGCTGGCCTGCGGCGGTGTAGCCATTAGCCGGTGCCAAACGGTCAAGCTTGTAAATGGGTTCACCGTTCTCCTTCGTCGGAACGTTAAGAACGCTGGGCGCGTATATGGCAGTAGCGTGGACGACCCTCAACATGTCACCGCGCGCATTACCTGTCGTGTTCGTTAGATAAACGGGTCGCAGTGTTTGAAAGAATCCTTGACGAAGGAAGTCTTCGTCAAACCTGATCGAATTGTAGCCGATGAAGACAGCGGGTGACCATTCAAGAAGCTTCGCCCGAATCGTTCTCAATGCTTCGTAATATGACGGGAGCCTTGAATCGGTGAGCATCGTCGGCGTGACGCGATTAACCAACAATGCCTCGGGCGAAGGTACGATGTGACGAGCAAGTTGGCAACGGAGCTGGAAAGAGTCAACTTCGTTGAAATCGTCATCAGTCCTTATGGCGGCGAACTGTAGAGCTTGGTCAAATTCGGGCTCTCGCCCGGTGGTTTCGAGGTCGTAAATGGCGAACGAGATCTTCTCTCCCTTGGTTGGCACTGCGCCCCCTGTTATTCGCGCACATCATCGGCTGCCTGGGAGGGTATGCGCGCCAAAAGCTTCGATCCAACTTCGGGGTTTATAGATTCCAGCCAGCGCACCTTGCCGATTGTCGACGGGGATATTTCTGTTTGGCCGTGTACAGCGTGGTCAAAAACTTCTCTTCGTATAGCGGCCCGGCGATCTTTAGTCACGTTCACTTTTTGATTTACAAGAAGCTTTGTAACCACTTGGGGCTCGCTTTGGAACATGACCTCTCTCTTGACTTTCAGCTTAAAGCCCTCCGAGGAAAGTATTCTGTGCACTAGGCCTTGAAATTTAACCAGCCGCCGCGCGCCGGAAACTCCTATGTCATCTACATATCGCGTATGCCGGAAGGCATGTTGGGCAGCCAAGGCGCCAATTCTTCGATCAATGCTTCGAAGAGCAAGATTTGCCAATGCAGGACTGGTCTTCGTTCCTTGCGGAAGCTGAAAGTCAAAGGTGGTCAGCCTTACGAGGATGCGCGCTGCCTCACCTGTTATTCCTAGTTCGTTAAACACACTCAAAACCTTTTGGGGCCCGATGCTGGGAAAGCAATCCTTTATGTCCAGAGCCAAGACCACCTCCTGCCCTACATGTGGTGCCGCATTCGTCAAAATGGACCGCCCTTTTATGCCGCCGTGGACAAAGGGGAGTGGAGGAACTCTGTCCAATATCGCTCTCTTGATTCTCGCTTGCAATTTAATCAAGCGGCCTCGTGGTTTGAGGAGTACCCTCGTGCCTCCGTTCGGTTTGGGGCGTTCTTCACGAACGTAGAATCGATCAATTCGACTAACGACATAGTCGATGTCTCCAAGTGGTATTCCAAGGAGCGACGACAGTGCGGCCTTGCTGGAGAGGCTGAACAACGGCTTCCTAATCTTACCTTTTGTCACGGGGCCCCTTTCTTTGGCCACTGATGGACATCGCTTGCATATGCACTATGAGGTCTCGAAGCTCACGCAACTGGTCGCTCTTCTGGACACTTAAGACCTGAGGATCTTGCCATAGAAAAAACATCCCGATCGGCACTTTCAGCTCTCTCGCAAGCGCCCTGAGGAACGAGATACTGGGTTCCCGTTTCCCAGCTTCAAGGAGTGAGAGATAGTTGGCTGAGACATTCAGTTGCGTGGCCAAAGTGCGCTGCTTCACACCCATGGCAGTTCGTATCAGTTTCATTGCGCTTCCAAGTGTCATCGAAACCCCTATGAGAGAGATCGAGCAGGCCTTCAAATGGCGCGCATGATGTACCGCAGGAGCTTCAGGTTGGCCCTCTCCAAAACCCGGAAAAAACCATTTTCGGGGTCATTGTAAGAGAGTTCCCGGAGCTTCCTGGCGTACTTCTGCAAGTCATCCTCGAGCCTGCCCGACTGACCATTCTGCCCGCCAGACCGCAAATACAACGCTAGCCGGACCGCGCGAGAGAACAGATGAACAGCTAGTTTCTTGTTGGCCATTGTAGACCTCCCGTAGACGGGGTTGGAATTGTCAGGGAACCGTTCCCCTGACAGCCCATCTCCAGCGAAAGCGTTAACGACGCTGTCGCTGGCCCTCAACCTCAGCGGACAAGTTTCGTCCTCGTGTGAGGGGGAGAACCTCAGGTAGTGTTGACTGAAGAGACCTGAGTTCCATGCCGGTTACCCAGCGTCCGTCACTGCCCCGACCTTGCGCCGGGGTTTTGTGATCGGGCAGAGGCCTACTCTTACGGGCCCTCGTTACCTTTTAGCCGTTCACCTCCGTCTACGTTTTTCAAGGACCGTGGACTTGCGCCCCGTATCCTAAGAATAATTTTAGCGCCTTCCGCAGAGCCTGTCAAGAAAAATGTGACTGTCAGTTAGATTATTCTTAAGGCCCTGGGTGATTGGGTAAACGGAGTTGTAGATTATCCACCATTCAAAATCACGGGGCTCGCGCAGACCCTTTGGGTCTGCGATCTTTGTGTTAGTGGCGCCTCGGGCGCGCAGGTCTGCGCCAGCCGGCGTTGTGTTATGCTGACCCCTTAGATTGGGCAGGCCCAGATACACACGGATTCGGCTCCAGGAGCGGTTGGTGGCTGAACGATACGAGGACATTCAAATTCAGTTCCTGTCGGCAGGAGGAACCGTCATTGAGGTCAAAGCGAGTGTGCTTCTGCGGGAAGACGAGATGGTGATTGATATTCCTAGCCAGCCCTCTTCCGGGCCTAACCTTGTTCGCGGCAAGAAGGCAGACCATTTCTTCGCTGGAGTTGATTCGCTCGAACACGAAATACAGGTCAATATAGTTGCACGCTGGTCGCTCCTTGGTGATGTGTACGTTGGAATATGGGTTGAAGAAGGTGTGGAATATTTGTTCTCATTCCGGGTCCCGCGGAGTTCAGTAGGTCCCACTCGCCAAACGAGGCGTACCAAGTAGCCTCGACCCGCCGCGGCGGGCGGCATTTCCAGGCCGCGCATAGGGCGCGGCCCACACGACAAAAGATTCGTCCGCCCAGGACGAAATCCAATCCCCGGTCTACTTCGCAACGTCCTCGACGAATTCGACATCGGTATAAGCCTTCAGGTGTTCGAAACAAAGATTCACGCTGCGAACCTCGGAGCGCGTCCGATGGATGGTTCCCGCCGGCACGGTAAAGGCCTGGCCGGGAGAGAGTTTGATCGTCGGCCCGTCCGCCAGGTCAATCTCCAAACATCCCTCCAGCGTCAGAAAGCACTCGTCGGACCTCGGATGCCGGTGCCAGCGGTACTCGCCCTGCATCACCGCCATTCGCAGGCCTGCCTGCCGCAGGCAGGCAGTGATCCCGCACGCAGGACCACAAAGTTTTTGTACACCTCGGTGACGGCAGCCGCGGCGCGTTTCAAATCGATTTGCGAGAGGCTCGAAAAGGCCGCGTCCTCGCTGTGAGTGGGCTTGGACACATCCAGGGTGGAATTCGGCGGAACGTAATTCGTCATCAGGATGGTTACCCCCTTTCACGTCCTTTTATTGATGCTGGCGAGCCGCGCAGAGATTCGCCTGGAAATTCCGCGGCGCTTCGTTCCGAGGCAAGCGCGTTCGATGGAGATGTGTAGCATGGCCATCCTGGCCATGGCCCGCCATGGGCGAGACGCCCATGTTACAGACCGGCGACGCGCGCGCGGCAGGCGGGCCTGCCTACCGCAGACAGGCTTGCCTGCCGCAGGTAGGGCAAAGGCTCGCGCCTTTCAAATCCACCCATTCGACCGAGTGCGACGGCGCCATGGCGCAGCGGTAATCGTCACAGTGCCGCAAGCCGAGCGTGTGGCCCAGCTCGTGGACGGCCTCTTTGAGCAGGCGCTCGCGCACGAGCCGCGGGTCGGGCGGAAGCCCGTAGAATTCCTGGCGCAGCCGGTGTGCGGAAATCACCGCGCACGGGCCGTCGAGTTGCGCCTCGCCGAAAACAAACGTGAGCGTCGGGATATACAAATCGAGCGAGGTAACGCCGAGCAGCCGCCAAGTCTTCGCATCTTCCGTCACAGCGGACAGGTCCGTCGCGGCCTGCGCGGCGTGGCGAGCGGACAAGAGCAGTTTCTCCATGCGGGCGAGAAGTTCGGTCGAGTGATATTGGCGACGCTCAGGATGGCGTGCCGGTTCGGGATCGAGAGAGTTGGCAAGAATCTCGCAGCGCGCGTGAAACTCGGCGGCAAGTCCCGCGCACAACGCGGCTGCGAGATCGTCGTCCGCATCGCCGATGGTCAGCAACTGAAGCAGCTTCATTCGGTCTCAACGGAAACCTTTCTCCAACCGTATTTCTTCAGCCGGTTGTGGAGCGTGACGCGGTCGATATCCAGCACCTCGGAGGCGCGCGTCTGGTTGCCGCCGCACTCTTCCAGCACGCGCAGGATGTGCGCGCGCTCGATTTCTTCGAGCGTCTTCGACCCCTCGTCCGCCGGCGCGGCCTTGAGCGTAAAGTCCTGCTCGCGAATTTCACCCTCGGCGACGACCATGGCGCGCTCCACGGCGTTTTCGAGTTCGCGCACGTTTCCCGGCCAGGCGTAGCGCTGCAGAAGGTCCATCGCGGCCGGCGCGACGCGCGCGATCCGTTTGTTCATGGAAAGCGAAAATTGCCGCACGAAATTTTCCACCAGCAGGGGGATGTCTTCGCGACGCTCGCGCAGCGGCGGAATCTCAATGCGAAAAACATTCAAGCGATAAAAAAGGTCGGGGCGGAACTTGCCTTCCGCGATCAGCGTTTCGAGGTTTCGGTTGGTCGCGGCGACGCAGCGGAAATTCACTCGAATGGGTTGCGCGCCGCCCACGCGCGTAATCTCGTGCTCCTGCAGGACGCGCAACAGGTCGGTCTGGGTTTTCAGACTGATGTCGCCGATCTCATCGAGAAAAACCGTTCCGCCCTCGGCGATTTCAAAATTTCCCTTGCGCCGATATTGCGCGCCCGTGAACGCGCCC
>CAYZVR010000191.1:0-4831 GCA_964481715.1 uncultured Acidobacteriota bacterium
AGCGAGGGCCAGCGGCGTATACCACGCGCCCAAACGGTCGGCGATGCGGCGCATGCGGGGGCGCTGCTGCTCGGTGGCGCTCACGACTTTCATGATCCGGGCGTAGCGCGAATCCACGGGCAATTTTTCCGCCACGACCACCAATGCGCTTTCTCCGTTGATGGCGCCGGAAATGACTTGCGACCCGGGGGCCTTTCGCATCAGGAAGGGCTCGCCGGTCAGATAGGATTCATCCATGGTGGTCGAGCCTTCCGCAACGGTTCCATCCACCGGACAGATTTCGTGCGGGAGCACCGTCAGCGAATCCCCCACTCGAACTTCTTCCAGTCCGATATCAACAAGCTCCTGCCCGCGCTGGCGATGCGCAATACTCGGCATACGGCGCGCCAGAGCGTCAAGCACCGAAGAAGCGTGTCGAGTGGCGTAGTCTTCCAGCGCCTGCCCGCCCGAAAGCATCAGCACCACGATGGCGGCCACCAGAAACTCACCAACAAGAATGGCGGTCACGATGGAAATGCCGGCCAGCAAGTCGGAGCCGAACCGACCTGCCAACAATTGGCGTATCAGCAGGAAGAGGAGCGGGATTCCGCCCACGACCAGCGCAACGAACAGAGGAATTTCGGAAGTCAGGCGAGGAAAATCAAAGAGGAATCGAAAAAACAGGTAAAGGGTGATGGCCGAAATGGTGATCGCAGCGATGAGGGTGTTGCGACGCTTCCAGAGCCATGACGAGAAGGTTTCGACCGGCGCGTTTTTCATTCAGATCTCGATTTCACGGCCGGCGCCGCTCCGGCGAGCCGCGGTTAGGACCAATTGCGCAGCCACGGCGTCCTGAACGGCCACCCCAACCGATTTATAAAGCGTAATCTGGTCAGGTGAGGTGCGGCCGGGGCGCGCGCCGGAAACAAGCTCGCCGACTTCGGCGTGAATGTGCTCCTTGGAGATGAGTCCGTCACGAATCGCCCAGGCGAGGTCGTTCGATCCGGAAGGAAACGGCGCGAGCGCCGCAGCGCGCGACTCGACAACCACCAGCGATTTGGCAACCGCTTCGCCGTCCACTTCCCGTCCCTGGGGATTGAAACCGACCGAATTGACGTGCGTGCCGGGTTCGAGCCACGCGCCGCAAACCACGGGCTCGGCGGAATGCGTGGCCGCGCAGATAATCCCGGCGCCTTTAGTGGCTTCTTGTGCTGAGGCGACGGCGCGCGCGGGAATTTTCATTTCAACAGCAATTTCCCTCGCAAGTTTTTCAGCTTTCTCAGGATTTCTTCCGGTCACCCGAATTTCCGTTATCTTGCGAACGCGCGGAATAGTTCGCGCGTGCGCGCGCGCCTGAACGCCTGTTCCGAGAATTGCCAGGGTGCCGGCATCGGGCCGCGCAAGAAGCCGCGTCGCAAGCGCCGAGCCCGCGGCGGTACGAGTGGCGGTGATCGCGGCGCCATCCATCACGGCAAGGGGCGCGCCGGTCGAGGAATCAAAAACCGCGATGAGAGCCTGGTGGCTCGGAAGTCCCTGCGGCGCGTTCCCCGGGAAAACGCTTACCAGTTTGACGGCGAGCGTGTGAGAGGAACCTAGGTAGGCGGGCATGGCGGCGAGCAGTCCGTCGTGCTCTGGAATCATCGCGGCGATGCGTGCCGGCAAGGAGACACGTCCAGCACTCAACTCCGCCATCGCCGATCCCAGCGCGTCTGTCAGACGGTCCAAATCCAGCAGACTTTCAACTTCTTGGCGGTTGAGGAAGAGCATGATCGGAGTTTAAAGTCCAAAGTCGAAGGTCGAAAGCAAATCCCTGCACAGTCGTCGCCTGCTCTCGAACTTTCAACCTTCGGATCTTAACGGTTCTCAGAGAATGAAACTTCGTCGAGCCGGATGAAGTCCTGAATGACAGGTTCCTGGGAAGCGTCGAGCTCGCTCATCGGCCCGAAAAATACCACGCGGCCGTCCAGTAAAAAGACGACGCGGTCGGCAAGTTTGCGGGCCAGCTTCATGTCGTGCGTGACGACCATGGATGTAAGTCCGGTCTGCTGCTTGAGTTTCAAGATTAAATCGCTGAGCGTCTGCGCCATCAGGGGATCCACCATCGTCGTGGGCTCGTCGTAAAGGATCGCTTCGGGCTCGGCGGCGAGCGCCCGCGCGATGGCGACGGCGCGCTTCAAGCCGGTGCTCAGATCGGAGGGCATCAAGTCACCCATTTCCGTGAGCTCGACGCGCTCGAGCAGCTCTGCGACGCGCGACTGAATGCCCTCCTCGTCAATCTCCAGGCCCCGCTCGGCGCGCTCGCGCAAGGGATACGCGACGTTTTCGCCCACGGTCAGCGAATCGAACAGTGCGCCCGACTGAAACACCATGGTCACGCGGCGGCGGACTTCCGCCAGTTCCTGCTCCGTCATGCGCCAGACTTCCTTGCCGCCTACATACACCTCGCCCGAATCCGGCTTTAAGAAACCCAGAATGTGCTTCAGCGTGACGCTTTTCCCCACGCCGCTCCGCCCGAGTACCACCACCATTTCGCCCTTGCGAACCTCGAAGCTCACGTCCTCGAGCACCGGCAAGTCGTCAAACGATTTGTAAATGTGGCGGAACTCGATGTAGGGGCGGTCGTTGTTAGAGTGTCCTGCTGGATTTATCATAAAGGCGGACTGTTTTTGAGTTATGAGTTCTGAGTTATGAATTGTGAAAGGTTCGGCTGAAAGACACCCTTTCTTGCCATTCGGAACTCATAACTCATAATTCATAACTTCGCAGTTCTCGCAACCGTTTCGCCGCTTCGTAGTCAGCGGGCGTATTCATGTTATCAAAAATTCGAGGCTGAAACCCGTGGCGAGCGATTTCGGGCCAGGAGAGGACGCGGCATTCAACGCGTGGAAAGAAACCGCGCACTCGAAAATTCCCCGACTCAAGGCTTGCGCGAACCACGCCGCGCGCGCGGCGCCGGTAGATGGCGCAGGTGGGATGCAGTTGTCGGCGCAGAGATTCCGGGACGGTTGCGTCCGCTTCGCTCGCGAGGGCTTTGTCGCAGAGAAACCGCAGGAATTGGGCCGTGATGAAAGGCAAGTCGCAGCCAAGAAAAAGATTGTATTCCGTCCGGGTCGCGCCGAGGGCGGTGGCAATTCCGCCGAGTGGCCCGAGTCCCGGCTGCTTGTCGCGGACAACCGGCACGTCCAGACGCCCCAGTCGCTCGACCGGCCCGAGCAATACTACCGAGCGTGAGACCGCGTGAAGCAATCGGATTTGGCGGTCGAGCATCTTCTCATCGCCCACCACAAGCTGATCTTTGGCGCGCCCCATGCGGCGGCTCTCTCCGCCCGCCAGCACAAAGCCGCTTATCGAAGAAAATCGCTTTCGCATGATTTGCATTCGACGATGAGCCTATGCCAGTTTCTCGCGTACTTTGGGTTTTCCGACTTCTTACGGCGGAAAATTCATGCGGCGCAGGAGGTCCCGGAATCGTGGGTCGGAGCGCAGGGGGTCCCAATCGGGCTCCACTTTGAGATAGAAGGCTCCGGGCGATCGCTCGGCAACCATTTTTTCCAGCCAAGGAAACGCGCGATCCTTCTCGCCGAGGCGGGCGTAGACTGTGGCCATCCATTCCGGCGGGAAGGATTTTGGTCTTCGCTCTATCTCCCCTTTCAGGTACCGGTCAACGGCGTGCATGTCGCCTTGGGAATAGGCCTGCTTCAGACCAGCCAGATGCTTTTTTGCTTCCGGTTCCGTGAGCAAGAATCCCTCCTCGTCCGCCCACTTTTTTGCATCCGGTTCCACGAGCGCCGCCCATTTCTTGTACGGCTCGATGGCCTGCCTGTACGCGCCTTTGAGTTCATACGCATTCCCGAGCATGTAATAGGAACCAGCGTCTTTGGGGTCAAGTTCGGTCATCTTGCGAAAATGCTCTATGGCTTCGTCGTAGCGGCGCGCGAAAAAGAGCGCACTGCCGAGGAGGTTGTTGAAGTGCCGTGTAAGCGGATCGAGTTGCACGGCGCGCCTCGCTTCGGCGATGGCTTCGTCATGCCGGCCCTGGTACGTCAGGTACTGGGCATACCAGTCATGCGCCTGGGCGTAGTTTGGGTTTAGTTCGATCGCCCGTTTGAGTTCCCGTTCGCTGCCTGCCCAGTCCAAGTCGTAGTCACCTTTCACGCCAGCCAGCGAAGCGTGGGCTTCCGCCAGAGATTCATCCAGTTCAAGAGCCTTCGTCGCTGCCGCCTGGGCTCTTTCGTAACCCTCCGCACGCGGGATGGCTCCGCGAAAAGCCAGAACCACATACGCATCTGCCAGTCCCGAGTAGGCCGGAGCGTAGCTGGGATCCCTTTGTAGGGCCTGCTCGAAATAATCGCGGGCTGTTCTGAGCTCCTGCGGGCCGAGGTTTCTTTGGTCAAAGTGGTAACGGCCCTTGAGGTAAAGCTCGTAGGCTTCCAGGTTGACCGGACGCGCTTGTGAGATACGGGTCTGCTCGTCGGGACTCAGCGTGATCTTGATCTCGCGGGCGATGGCTCGCGCCACCTCGTTCTGCAACGCCAGCACGTCGCGCAGGTCGCGCTCGTAGCTCTCCGCCCAGAGGTGCTGGTCCGTCGCCGCATGAATCAACTGCGCGGTGATGCGCACGCGCTGGCCGGAGCGCTGCACCGAGCCCTCGACCAAAGCGTCCACCCCCAGCTCCTTGGCAATCTCCGGCAGGGGCTTATTCGTCCCTTTGTAGCGCATCATCGACGTCCGCGAGATCACTTTCAGCGCCTTGATCTTGGCGAGGTTTGTAATCAGCTCCTCGGTCATGCCGTCGGCAAAATAGTCCTGCTCCTTGTCGCCGGAAAGATTCTCCAGCGGCAGCACGGCAATG
>CAYZVR010000191.1:4841-7495 GCA_964481715.1 uncultured Acidobacteriota bacterium
TTCGATCTTTTGTAGGGGCACGGCGCGCCGTGCCCCTACGGCCGTCAACAAGCGGTCGCGCAATCCGCCCACGTTCAGCCCCAGCACGATGGCAAAGCCAATCAGCGCCAGAACCGCTGCTGCCCCGATGGCCCGGTAGGGGAGGGCTTGGCCCTCCCGCGGGCGGACGGAGGCCGTCCCACTCAGCGTTTGCACCGAGCCGCCAACGCTCAGCCGGCGGAGATCTTCCAGCATCGCTTGGGCGGACGCGTAGCGCTGTTCCGGATTCTTCTCGAGCGACTTCAATATAATCGCTTCGAGCCCCGCGGAAACTTGCCCGTTCAGTTCGCGCGGAGGCTGTGCCGGCTGGGTCATGATTGCAGCGATCAGTTGGGTGGATTGCTTCTCCGGAAATGGTCTCCGACCCGTTGCCATCTCGTAGAGCACCGCCCCCAGCGCATAGATGTCCGCTCTCGCGTCCACCACCTTGCCCTGCAACTGCTCCGGCGCCATGTACGGCACCGTGCCCATCACCGCGCCCGCCTGCGTCTCGGCCAAGCTCGCCGTTGCGGCGTCCACCTCCGTGGGCTTTACGAGCTTTGCCAAACCAAAATCCAGAACCTTGACCCGGCCCTTCGCCGTGACCATTACGTTTCCCGGCTTCAGGTCGCGATGGATGATGACATGCTCGTGCGCTTCTTCCAGCGCCTCGGCAATCTGCGTTCCCAAGGCCACGACCTCTTTTTCGGGCAACGGACCGCTGCTGAGTTTCAGCGCCAGCGTCTCCCCCGCCACGTATTCCATGGCGAGAAAATCCACGCCGTCTTCGGTGTCGAAGTCGAATACCGTAGCGATGTTCGGATGATTGAGTTGCGATAGGGTCAGGGCTTCGCGGCGAAAGCGGCTGCGCGCAGTTTCATCGGCGAGCGTGCCGGCGGGCAGAACTTTGAGCGCAACGTCGCGGCTCAGGCGTTCGTCGCGAGCGCGATAGACCACACCCATCCCGCCCGCCCCGAGCTGCTCTATGATGCGATAGTGCCCAAGCGTTCGACCGATCATGGATGGGGAATCGACCAGTGGTGGGTATGTTAGGCCGCGAGGACGAACAAGTCAACGCGCGTGGGTTTGATGCTTTTCAGAAAAGACGAAATCGCACGAGTTCGAGAGGCATTGTTCAGGCGCAGGCTTTTCAGCTCAGGGCACCTACTCGACATCTAACATACATGTATTCAATAACTTACGCTGATAAGTCCATAATCCTGTCAAGACTTCAAGGATTTCGCAATTGCCCCCACCTTTGGGTATTTTCAAAGTCATTTAATCCTCTTGACAGGTCGCGTGATTCAAAGTATAAATTAGCACTCGCATCAAGTGAGTGCTAAGCGCTCCAGCAGACGGCCGCTGGGGTCACGTAAAAGACGCATTTTTAAGGGTTTATGGACCTGTCCCGGCGGGCTCGGGAAGTTTTAAGGCGCAAAGGGCTGGTCCGAAGTCGAAACTAAGGAGGAGACGATCCTATGAAAGTACGACCGCTGCATGATCGCATTTTGATCAAGCGAATTGAAGAGAAAGAATCCATCAAGGGCGGCATCATCATCCCTGACTCGGCGAAAGAAAAGCCGCAGGAAGGCGAAGTGATTGCCGTCGGCCATGGCAAGAAAACCGACGAGGGGAAAGTTATTCCCCTGGACGTGAAGGTGGGTGACCGCATCCTGTTCGGCAAGTATTCCGGCACCGAAATCAAGGTGGACGACATTGAATACTTGATCGTCCGCGAGGAAGAAGTGCTGGGCGTGCTCGAGTCCGCAAAGTCTGCGGCGGGCGGAAAGAAGTAAGTCGGTTGTCAGCCCGTCAGCTGACGGGTTGCAGTTTTCCGGATGGGGCGCCGACGCGAGTTTCGAATTTCGCGTTTCGCCACCGAACGGCCAACGAATAACCGGCTACGAGACACAAAGCAACCGCGAAAAATCTTAAAAAGAATCTCTGGAGGGAGTAAAAGATGGCAAATGCAAAACAGATTGTACATGGCGAGAATAGCCGTCAGGCGATTCTGCGAGGAGTGAATCAACTGGCGGATGTCGTCAAGATCACGCTGGGCCCCAAGGGCCGCAACGTAATTCTGGACAAGAAATTCGGTTCCCCCACGATCACCAAGGACGGTGTGACCGTGGCCAAGGAAATCGAACTGCAAGATCCGTTGGAGAACATGGGCGCGCAGATGGTGCGCGAGGTCGCGTCGAAGACTTCCGACGTAGCCGGCGACGGCACGACGACTGCGACGGTTCTCGCCCAGGCGATTTTCCGCGAGGGCGTGAAGACGGTGGCGGCGGGCGC
The DNA here is from genome assembly GCA_964481715.1 of uncultured Acidobacteriota bacterium. Classification (GTDB taxonomy): domain Bacteria; phylum Acidobacteriota; class Terriglobia; order UBA7540; family UBA7540; genus JAHEKS01. The sequence continues at coordinate 7,155 of CAYZVR010000191.1, forward strand.
GAACCCCATGGCCGTGAAACGCGGGATCGAGACGGCGGTACGCACGGTTTGCGGGTATGACGAGCCGCAGAAAGATGGCTCAAAGAAGCACGTGAAGGGCGAGCTGGGAAAGTTCTCCAAGGAAGTCAAGGACAACGCCTTGATCGCGCAGGTGGGCTCAGTTTCTGCCAACAATGACCCATTGATCGGTAAGATCATCGCCGAGGCGATGAGTAAGGTAGGCAGGGACGGCGTGATCACGGTCGAGGAATCGAAGACCATGGAAACCGCGCTCGAGGTCGTGGAAGGAATGCAGTTCGACCGCGGATACCTTTCCCCTTACTTCGTCACCGATCCCGAGC
>CAYZVR010000192.1:0-7459 GCA_964481715.1 uncultured Acidobacteriota bacterium
CTCGTACCGCAGGAAGTGCATCGTAAACGACGCGCGCCCCTGGGTTCGCGAACGCAAGTCGGTGGCGTAACCGAACATTTCCGCGAGCGGCACCGTCGAGCGGATGATCTGCGTCGAGCCTCGCTTCTCCATGCCGTGAACCCCGCCACGGCGGGCGCTCAGGTCGCCGAGCACGTCGCCCATGTACTCCTCCGGAACCACCACTTCCACCTTCATCACGGGTTCCAGCAGAACCGGCTTGGCTCTGCGCGCCGCTTCTTTGAATCCCATCGAGGCGGCGATCTTGAACGCGATTTCAGATGAGTCCACTTCGTGGTAAGACCCGTCGGTGAGCGCCACCTGAACGCCCGTCATCTCGTAACCGGCGAGCACTCCAGACTCCATCGCCTCGCGCACGCCGGCGTAAATGGCAGGAATGTAATCCTTCGGCACGACGCCGCTCACGATTTGGTCGATGAACAACAGGCTCAATTCGCCGTCAAACTTGTTGGTGGATTTCTTCCGGGTGATTTCAGCGATGGCTTCAAGGTCGGGATGCGGCAGGGGATCAACGCGCAGAACGGCGTGGCCGTACTGGCCCCGGCCGCCCGTCTGGCGGATGTATTTGCCTTCCGCTTCAGCCGAGCCCGCAATCGTTTCTCGATAAGCCACCTGGGGCCGGCCAACGTTTGCCGCCACGCTGAACTCGCGCATCATCCGGTCAACCAGTATTTCCAGGTGCAACTCGCCCATGCCGGAAATGATCGTCTGGCCGGTATCCGGGTCGGTATGAACTTTAAAAGTAGGATCTTCCTGGGTGAGTTTCTGGAGCGCGCCGGAAAGTTTTTCCTGGTCAGCTTTGGTCTTGGGCTCGATCGCCACGGAGATGACCGGTGCCGGAAAATCCATCGCCTCGAAAACCACCGGCGCATCTTCGGAGCAGACCGTATCGCCGGTCGAAACGCTCTTCAGTCCCACCGCCGCCGCAATGTCGCCCGCAAAAACATCGCTGATTTCCTCGCGCTTGTTGGCGTGCATTTTGAGGAGCCGTCCGATGCGCTCCCGCCGGTCACGCCGCGGGTTATAGACCGTGTCACCACTCTTGAGCGAGCCCGAGTAAACCCGGAGGAACGTCAGGTGCCCGACGAAGGGATCGGTCATGATCTTGAACGCCAACGCCGCGAAGGGTGCGTCGTCGGCCGCAGGCCGCGCGATGGTTTCTTCTTCGTTGCGAGGATTGACGCCTTCGATGGGATGGATTTCAATCGGGGAAGGTAAGCAGGCGACAACGGCATCGAGGAGCGTTTGAACGCCCTTATTTTTGAAAGCCGATCCGCAAAGCACCGGGAATGCCTTGAGACTGATCGTGGCGCGCCGCAACCCGGAGGCAAGTTCTTCGGCTGTGACCGGCTCGCCGTGGACGTACTTCTCGAGGATATGGTCGTCCACCTCACCCACCGCTTCGATCATCTGGCCGCGCAGTTCGCGCGCCTTTTCGACGAGGTGCGGCGGAATTTCGGCTTCGGTGTATTCCGCGCCCAGGGTCTCATCTTTCCAGAGAATTGCTTTTTGCCGGATGATATCGATAACGCCCTGAAAGTTTTCTTCCGCACCCACCGGCCACTGGGCCACGATAGGATTGGCGCGAAGTTTAGAGCGCAACTGGTCAACGCAAGCCTGGAAATCCGCCCCGACGCGGTCCATCTTGTTGACAAAGACGATGCGCGGGACGCGGTATTTGTCCGCCTGCCGCCACACGGCTTCGGTCTGAGGCTCGACGCCCTCGACGGCCCCTAAAATAGCAATCGCTCCGTCAAGCACCCGGAGCGACCGTTCCACTTCCGCCGTAAAGTCCACGTGACCCGGCGTGTCAATGATGTTGATGCGGATGTCGTTCCAATAACACGTGGTCGCCGCGGAGGTGATGGTGATGCCGCGCTCCTGCTCCTGCTCCATCCAGTCCATGACGGCGGTGCCTTCGTGCACCTCTCCCATCTTGTGAGTGATCCCCGTGTAGTAGAGGATCCGCTCCGTCGTGGTGGTCTTGCCGGCATCGATGTGAGCCATGATGCCGATATTCCGAATTTTCTCGAGCGGCACTTGTCGTGGCATAAAAACCGAAATAGTGAAACTCCGCCCCGATCTTCATCCCGCGGATCAAGATCCGGTCCCCCCGCAGCCTATTGAGCAAGTGAGGTCCTGCGACTGCAGGACCGTCAAGGCGGATCGTGGTCCAGGGTGGAACCACCTCCCGCCTCGCCCAGGCTTATCCGTCAACCGACGGATTTACCAGCGGTAGTGGGCGAAAGCCTTGTTGGCCTCCGCCATGCGGTGCGTATCGTCTCGCTTTTTGACAGCTCCGCCGCGGTTGTTTGCGGCGTCCAGCAGCTCGGCAGCCAGCCTCTCGACCATCGACTTTTCGTTTCGCTCGCGCGCGTAGCCGATAATCCAGCGCAGGCTCAGCGAAGCCTGCCGGTTCCGGTTAACTTCCACCGGCACTTGATAGTTCGCACCGCCCACGCGGCGCGTCTTCACTTCCAAGGCAGGCCTGACGTTTTCCAGGGCCTTCTTGAAAAGCTTGACCGGGTCGTCATTGGCACGCTGTTGCATCAGGTCGAAAGCGCTGTAAACGGTCCTCTGCGCGACGCTCTTCTTCCCCTGGACCATGATGCAGTTGATGAGCTTCTGCACCTGGGGATTACTGAAGTGCGGGTCCCCGATGACTTCCCGGCGATTGATGATTCCTTTTCTTGGCATAGCGGTTCTTCAACGACGATTCAGTTCGCCGGACACACGTCCGGCCCGTCCCGCCGCGGCGGACGGTACACTTTCCCCATCAGGAGGCCTTCGGCCGCTTGGCGCCGTACTTGGACCGGCCTTGACGGCGGTCCCCAACGCCCGCGGAATCGAGTGTTCCTCGGATCACGTGGTAACGGACGCCCGGCAAGTCTTTCACGCGCCCGCCGCGAATCAGCACGATGGAGTGCTCCTGCAAGTTATGTCCCACGCCCGGAATGTAAGTCGTGACTTCCATTCCGTTGGTCAGCCGCACGCGAGCCACTTTGCGCAGGGCGGAGTTCGGTTTCTTGGGCGTCTGTGTGTAAACGCGGATGCAAACGCCGCGCTTTTGCGGGCACTGCTCGAGCGCAGGACTTGCCGTCTTGTAGCGCGGCTGTTTTCTTCCCAGACGAACCAATTGACTGAACGTCGGCATCCGTTCCTTATAAAAGAAAATTCCGCTGCCCAACCGCCATCATGGGCGCGGTTATACTGAGCGGGGATTAGGGCTCGCTCAAACCCTTCAAATTTAACAGACTCTGAAGAAAATTGTCAAGCGGCGAACGGGCCCGGACGGCGCCGTCGGCCTACCGCATTTCGAGGATTTCGCTTTCTTTTGATTTCCCCTGAGATTCCAGCTTCTCCATGAACTCGTCGGTCGCTTTCTGGATCTCGTCGAGCCCCCGCTTTTCTTCGTCTTCTGAAATTTTCTTATCTTTCAGCAGCTTCTTGAGCGAGTCGTTGGCATCCCGGCGAATGTTGCGCACCGCCGTGCGGTGGTCCTCCAAAACCTTGTGGAGGTGCTTCACCAGTTCCTTCCGGCGCTCCTCCGTGAGGGCTGGAATCGGAACGCGCAGAATCTTCCCGTCGCTCATGGGGTTCAGCCCCAGGTCGGAAGCCCGGATCGCTTTGTCCATCGCCGAAAGGAGGCTTGCGTCCCACGGCTGCACCGTGAGAAGGGTCGGATCGGGAACTCCCAGCGTCGCGACCTGATTGAGAGGCGTCGGCGTGCCGTAATAATCCACTTTAATATGATCCAGTAGCGAAACCGAAGCGCGGCCCGTGCGGACGCCTGCCATGGCATGGCGAAAATCCTCCAGAGCCTTACCCATCCGAACTTTCGTTTGTGCCAGCGTTTCCTTAATCATGGTGCTTCGACCTCCCGAACGCCTACCGGGCGACCCGGGAACCCACCCGCTCGCCCAGGACCACGCGCTTGAGGTTTCCGGGCACGTTCAAATTGAAAACCACGATGGGCATACTGTTGTCCATGCACATCGAAATCGCCGTGGTATCCATCACCGCGAGCTGGCGTGAAAGCACGTCGAGGTAATTGATCTCGGTGATCATCTTGGCTCCCGGCACTTTTTTGGGATCGGCGTCGTAGATGCCATCCACTTTGGTGGCCTTCAGGATGACATCCGCCTTGATTTCCATGGCGCGCAGTGCCGCCGCTGTGTCCGTCGAGAAGTAAGGGTTGCCGGTTCCCGCGGCGAGCACGACCACGCGCCCTTTTTCCAGGTGCCGAATGACCCGGCGCCGGATAAAAGACTCGGCCACTTCGCGAATCTCGATGGCCGTGACCACGCGCGTGAAGGACCCGCTCTTTTCCAGCGCGTCCTGGAGAGCCAGTGCGTTTATGACCGTGGCCAGCATTCCCATGTGGTCGGCAACTACACGCTCGATGCCATGCGCCGAAGCAGCAACGCCGCGAATGAAATTGCCTCCGCCTATGACAATCGCCACCTGCACGCCCAGCTCGCGCACTTCGTTAATTTCCTTCGCGATGCGCGCCGTAACCGCCGGGTCAACGCCGAAGCCCTGTGAGCCCAGCAAAGCCTCTCCGCTCAGTTTCAGAAGAATGCGTTGGAAGACCGGCTTGGTCATATTTTCATGGACGAGGCGCTGCCCGTCAGTTGACGGGCCTCCGGCCCTTACCCGGCCGCAGAGGCGTCCGGGGGATTCTTCGTCAGGCCTTCCCCCACCTTAAACCGCGCGAACCGGCGCACGGTGATGTTCTCGCCAAACTTCGCGATCCTGGAATTGATCAGCTCCGCAATCGTCTGGCCGCCCGAGAGGTCTTTGATGAAATGCTGCTCGTACAGGCAACTGTCCTCGTAAAATTTCGCGAGCTTCCCTTCTACAATGCGGCTGAGGACCGCCTCGGGCTTTCCGGATGCCGCCGCCTGTGCGCGCAGGACTTCCTTCTCGCGGTCCAGCGCTTCAGGCGTCACGTCTTCCTTGCGGATAAAGCGCGGGTCGGTGGCACAAATCTGCATGGCGAGGTCATGAACAAGCTGCAAGAATTCGTCGTTGCGCGCCACAAAGTCCGACTCGCAGTTGACTTCCACCAGCACACCAATTTTCCCGCCCGCGTGGATGTAAGACCCCACCAGGCCTTCCGACGCCAGACGGCTCGCCTTCTTGGCGGCCGCGGCCTGGCCGCGCTTGCGAAGGATGGTAAACGCCAGCTCGACGTCTCCCTGAGCTTCTTCCAAAGCCTTTTTGCACTCCATCATCGGCGCGCCGCTGATCTCGCGCAGCTTTTTCACGGATTCGGCGGAAACACTCATTCGTTTTCAGGTCCTCTCAACCCGTCGGCTGACGGGCAGGGGCGCCCATCCGTTTGCCGGCCCCTTCATCCGACTGAAATTCGTTGACTCGGGCGTTACTCAGGCGGGTTCGTCCCCTGGGCGTCATCGTCGTTGTCGCGCCCCCTGCCGCCCGTGCGACGCTTGCTCTTGGGGACACGGACTCGACCGTCGGCGGTTTCTTCGGCGTCGACCACGGCGGGTGAATGAGCCCTTTCCGCCTCAGTCTCAACCCATGCCGTTTCCTCCGGCAGCGCTTCTCCACCGGTCCGGCGGACTTCCTCTTCGGCGGCGATGGCCGCGGCCTCACGGGCCGCTTCCAGTTCCTCGGCGGCCTTCTCGGCCGCGATCTTTTCGGCTTCCATCTGCTTCTCATCGGCGGCATGCCGGCCATCGAGCACCGCGTCGGCAATCCGCGAGGTGAAGAGTCGAATAGCCCTTAAAGCGTCGTCGTTCCCGGGAATGACGTAGTCCACCAGGTCCGGGTCGCAATTGGTGTCGACAACGGCAACCACCGGAATGCCCAGCTTGCGCGCTTCTCGAACGGCGATTTCTTCCTTGTTCGAATCAACCACAAAAAGCGCATCCGGAAGGCCCGGCATGTCTTTGATACCCGCCAGGTTCAGTTCCAGGTGCTTGCGTTCGCGCTCCAGCGTCTGGACTTCCTTTTTGGTCAGCAGCTCGTAACGGCCGTCCTGGCTCATTTCATCCAATTCGCGCAGCCGCTGGATGGATTTCTGGATGGTGGCGTTGTTGGTGAGCAGCCCGCCGAGCCAACGGTGGTTCACGTAGAACATAGCGCAGCGCTTGGCTTCTTCCGCGATGGCCTCTTGCGCCTGGCGCTTGGTCCCGACCATCAGCAGGCTTTTGCCTTCCTGGGCGAGGTCAGAAACAAACTTGGCAGCTTCCTTGAACTGCTTGAGAGTTTTTTGCAGGTCGATGATGTAAATCCCGTTGCGCTCCCCGTAAATGTATTCTTTCATCTTGGGATTCCAGCGACGGGTCTGGTGGCCGAAGTGAACCCCGGCTTCCAGAAAATCCTTCATCGTAATGTTCGACAACTTACCTCCTCGGGATTCGGGACTCGGGGTTCGGGTTTCGGCTCAAGAGTCTCCATCGAGCGAAAAGGTTTGGTCACTGATGCCAAATCCCGGATCCCGCGCAGTTACCGTTTCGAAAACTGGAAGCGCTTGCGCGCGCCCTTCTGCCCGTATTTCTTCCGCTCTTTGGCACGCGGGTCGCGGGTGAGAAAACCACCCTGGCGCAGCTTGGAACGCAATTCGGGGTTAAAGATAATCAGGGCTCGCGCGATGCCGAGGCGCGCCGCGCCCGCCTGCCCGTGGATTCCCCCGCCGTCCGCGTTAATCAGGATATCGAACTTGCCGGCCATCTCGGTCAGGACCAGAGGCTCAATCACTTCCACCCGCAGGGCGTTGGTGGGAAAATAAGCCTCAAAGGCGCGGTGGTTCACCGACACCTTGCCCTCGCCGGGCCGAAGAATGACCCGCGCGCGGGAGGTTTTGCGGCGACCTGTGCCTCGAAATTGGGCGTGCTCTTCCACGGGGACTCCTTTTCTCAAAATAATTCAACCCGGCCGACGATCAGCGTGCGAGCGAGATCGACTCCGGTTTTTGTGCCTGATGGGGGTGCGTCGAACCGGCGTAGACCCTCAGCCGGGTCGCCAGGCGGTCACCGATTCGGGACTTGGGCAACATGCCCAGGATGGCGTCGCGGACGATCCACTGCGGCTTCGTCTCCATGAGCTTTCGAGCGCTAACCTCCCGCAACCCGCCGGGATATCCGGTATAGCGCCGATAGACTTTCTGGTCGAGCTTGCGGCCCGTCAAACGGATTTTTTCAGCGTTGATGATGATAATTCCGTCGCGATGGTCCGCATGGGGGGTGTAGTCCGCCGAACTCTTCCCCGTCAGCACGCGCGACGCCCGGGCGGCCAGGCGACCCAGCACCCAGCCCTCGGCATCAATCAGCCGCCACCGGATCCTCGTCCGGCGCGACCTGATGAAATAAGTCCCCACAGCACACTCCGTCTAAGGCAATGAGATGCAAACCTATATTTTTACTGGACACCGCCCGTTTTGTCAACTTGTTTC
>CAYZVR010000193.1:0-4940 GCA_964481715.1 uncultured Acidobacteriota bacterium
TCGCGTCTGTTATGCTTCACAGGACATTTCGACTCCCGCACTGAGGAGCCCATGAGCGAAAATCCCAAGGCATCCCCCAAGCAAGCCTGCATTCCTTCCGTCGCCTACAAGAACGAGCGGTTTATGGAAAGCGCCGACGCCCGCACGCTCCGTCTCGTGGCCGAATACATTGAGCCGCAATTGCGCCTGCGCCGGGCGGGCATTCAGAACACCGTGGTTTTTTTCGGCTCGGCGCGCACCCCGCCTCGCGAAGAGGCGCTGCGAAAACTGAGCGAACTCGACATCCGCGGCGCAAACGGTGGAGGAGCCGCCCCGACCGCCGCAGAATTGAAGGCGGCGCGGCGGGCCCTCGAAATGTCGCGCTATTACGAAGACGCTCGTGAACTCGCGCGCCTCATCACGCGCTGGTCGCTTTCGCAGGACAACAAGAACCAATTCGTGGTGGTCTGCTCGGGCGGCGGGCCGGGCATTATGGAAGCCGCCAACCGCGGCGCTTCGGAAGCGGGAGGCCAATCCATCGGCCTCAACATTAAGCTGCCCATGGAACAAACACCCAACCCCTACATCACTCCCGAGCTCAATTTCATGTTCAGATACTTCTTCATGCGCAAGTTGTGGTTTGCGCAGCCCGCCCGCGCGCTGGTGGTCTTCCCTGGCGGCTTCGGCACCATGGACGAGCTGTGGGAATTCTTGACCCTGATCCAGACGCATAAAATCGGGCACCGCGCCAGTATTCTGCTCTATGGATCAAAATTCTGGAAGCGCGCCGTCAACTTCGGCTGGCTGCTCGAAGCAGGAACGATCAGCCCCGAAGACTTGAATTTGATTCGCTTCGTGGACAGCCCCCCGCAGGCTTTCTCGGTCCTGAAGAAATGGTTGAAGCGCGACCACAAAGTGCGCGCGGCCATTCGGCATCCGTTTCCGTAGAACAGTAGGCAGTAAGCAGAAGGCAGTAGGCAGTCGGGGCAAACAGTAAGCCGTGGGCGGAAGGAAGTTGGCAGCCTATCTCAGATTTGTCAGGATGGCAGAAACTTGCCGGGCTTGCTGATTATGCTGCTCAGCATTCTCCCGATCTCCTCGTAGCCAGCAGTCAATTGCTCGTGTTCTTCGGCGCTCATGTACCCGCAGTCGCGCGCGAAGTCAAGCCAGACGTGCTTCTCAGTTGCTTCGGCGTCCGAATCAGCCAGCTTGCTAGCGAACATATTCGGGTACTGCCGCTTTCGGTACCCCTCCGCTATAATCGCCGCAACGCTACGGGAGGAACGCCGGATTTGACTGGTCAATGAATAGCGCTCCTCTTGGGGAAACACTTTGGATGTGTAAACAATCCTCATGGCAAGCTTGTACGCCTGTTGATACACCTTCAGATCCCTGTATCCTTGGAACCTCGGTTTAGTACCGGCTGCGCCGAGGTTTCCCTCGACCCTGTTCTACCTTCCATGCCCTCTATTAACACGCTTCGACTGACCGCTCAGTGCTTTCTGCCTTCTGCTTTCTGCTTTCTGCCTACTGCTTTTTGCCTTCTGCTTTCTGCCTTCTGCTTTCTGCCTACTGCCTACTGCCTTCTGCTTACTTCTTCCTCAACTCCGCCACTTCAGTGTCACCGGCCCCGGAATCGGATGCTGCATGGGCTGGCCGGTGCGGCGCGAATCGAGATAAGCCTGCTTCAATTGGAAATACCATTTGGCGGGACGGTCGGCGTCGTCTATCAGCATCAGTGGCGGGTTATGCTTCAGACCCTGGGCCTGCAGCACCATGGTGCGCTGATCCTGGCCGATGAACATGCTCCCGAAGATACGGAGGATGGAGGTCATGAACGGCACGTGGCGGAAGACGTTCCACGCGGCTGAAAATTCTAGCCGGCAATGCGTGGCCGCGACCGGAACGACCATGGCGCGGCTGGAAAACCAGTATTCGCCGCAATGGATTTGCTCGAGGCGCAGATTCGGCAGGACGAACTCGATTGTCGTCGTGATGGGTTTTCCGTAGACGCCCAGCAGCTTGTAAGCCGCGCTGTTCGCTGAAGGCGAGTGCGCGCGGATGCGAAAGCCGTTGGGGATCGGCTCGAAGGTTTTTTCTTTTTCGTGAATGCTGTGCCGACTCCGCCACCACCAAGCCTGATGAACGAACGGCCCGTGCGCCGGGTCCATCAGCCCGATAATACCGTGGTCGATTGAGACGGGGAGCTCCGCGGCAAGGTGCGTCAGCCGATACCGGTCGCTGAACACCGGCAGACGCGGCGGGCCTTCGGCGGGATCGCTTTTCATGCCAGGCTCGGGAACATAGGCCCAAATGTAACCGTCGGCCTCGTCGCACGCGAAGTGTCCCGCGTAAATTTTCTCGACGTTCAGCCCTTCGTGTCCCGTGAGCGAGGGAATTTCTTTGCACTGCCCCGTGCGTCCCTCAAACCTCCAACCATGATAAGAACACTCGAGCTGATCGCCGATCATCCTTCCAGCCGACAGCGGCATGCCGCGATGCGGACAGGTGTCGCGCATGGCGAAAGGCCGCCCTTGCGTATCGCGCCCGAGAACCAGTGGGATACCTGCGAGCATCGCCTGGCGAAGAGTTGAGCCGCGCAACTGGTCGCTCCTTATCGGCGAGTACCAGAAGCCGCGCAGTATTTGGCCGTCGGAAGTTTGCGGAGCGGTTGCTTCGCTCATGAATGGTCCCGGCCATTATAACCTGAGTTCACCGCACGAACGGCGGGCGTATAATAGTAGGGTGTGCCGCGCGGAGTGACGCAGTTTTTTGAAGGGGGTTTGCCATGCAATTTTTCCGCGAATCCATGCTCGAGCTCATCATTCAAACGTCCACCAACCTTCCGCCGGACGTCCGCCAGGCGATGGGCGCGGCCCTCAAGACGGAAGAACCGGCCACGCAGGCGGGGCAAGCGCTCTCGATCATCGGCGAGAACATTGACATGGCCTCCGACGACGAAGGCCCCATCTGCCAGGATACCGGCTTCCCAACCTTTGAAATCAAGACCCCGGTCGGGACGAATCAGATCGAGATGAAGAAATTGATTTTTGACGCCATGGCAGAAGCGACCAAACGCGGCAAGCTCCGCCCGAATTCGGTGGATTCGATTACCGGCAAAAACAGCGGCAACAATCTTGGCCCGGGAACCCCGGCGATTCACTTTGAGCAGTGGGAAGACCCCGACATCGAAGTGCGCCTGCTCCTGAAAGGCGGCGGGTGCGAAAACAAAAACATCCAGTATTCTCTGCCCTGCGCGCTCGACCACCTGGGCCGCGCCGACCGCGACCTCGAAGGCGTCAAGAAATGCATTCTGCACTCGGTGTGGCAGGCGCAGGGACAAGGCTGCGCGCCGGGCGCCATCGGAGTCTGCATCGGCGCCGACCGCGCGTCAGGTGATCACTTGGCCAAGTTGCAGCTCTTTCGCACGCTCGATGACACCAATCCCGACCCTACGCTGGCCAAGCTCGAGCAACAGATTATGGACGAAGCCAACAAGCTGGGCGTCGGCACGATGGGCTTTGGCGGCAAAGCGTCGCTGATCGGCTGCAAGATCACGGCGGCCAATCGCCTGCCCGCGTCGTTTTTCGTTTCTGTCGCTTACGATTGCTGGGCGTTTCGCCGGCTCGGCGTGATGATTGATCCTGCCAGCGGGGCCATCAAGAAGTGGCTCTATCGCGATCCTGCCCGTCCCGTCGAACGCTTGATGAAGCAGGGCGAGGGATTCAAACTCAGCGGGCGCGAAATTCGCCTCGAGCCGCCGCTCTCGGAAGAAAAAGTTCGAGCGCTCAAGGTAGGCGACGTGGTGCTCATCAACGGCCCGCTGGTCACCGGCCGCGATGCCGCGCACCATTACCTGATGAACCACGACGCGCCGTGCGATTTGCGCGGAGCGATTCTCTACCACTGCGGCCCGGTAATGATGAAAGAAGGCGACAAGTGGCGCACCACCGCCGCCGGGCCGACCACCAGCATTCGCGAAGAGCCTTACGAGGCGGACATCATCAAACGTTTCGGCCTGCGCGCCGTGATGGGCAAGGGCGGCATGGGAAAGAAAACCTTAGCCGCGCTCCAAGAACACGGCGCGGTTTATCTCCACGCGATCGGCGGAGCCGCGCAGTTCTACGCTCGCTGCCTGCCCAAAGTTACGGGCGTCGATCTGATCGAAGAACTGGGCGCCCCCGAAGCCATGTGGCATTTCGTGGCGCGCGACTTCCTCGCCATCGTCACCATGGACGCGCATGGCAACTCGCTGCACGAGGATATGTGGGACAAAACCGGCGCCGAGCTTGAAAAAGTAGGCTCGGGAGGCGGATAAGTGTAGCGCCGGCGTCCCCAACGCCGCTACAGCTGGAGGGCTGAGCCCTCCCCTACTCGATACGCTTCCCTTCGGGATGCTGGCCAGGCAGCAAGAACGTTTTCACGAGTTCGCCTTCGCCGCAAACCGTCATTCCTGAAAAACGCTTGTACCACGCGCCTTCGGGGACCTCGGGTTCAGTGTCGAGCCAGCGGGCGAAAAGGGTGAGCTGTTCAGCGGATATCTTGCGGCTTTGGATGCGGTCAAGCAGGTGCTGAAAGAGTGCGGGCGGGATATTGGCGCGCCGGATTTTGGGCATGAGGGGTTGGCAGTAGCGCCGCTCGCAGCTTGCCCCGCAGGGCGGGGAGCGGCGAGGACCAAACCGCCGGTCATAGACCGGCGCTACAGCTCCGGGTAGTCGTACACCGCCGCTACGGTCAGATTCCGTAGAAACCGCGCGTCATGCGCTCGCGGAGACGCGCGGCTTCAGCCGAGTCCTTGGCCGCCGCGAGTTTCCGCGCAAGCAGGCCTAGCTCTTCCGGGCTGAGTCGGTTGCCCTTGCCTTCGAGCGACGCAAGTTCCGGTGTTTCGAGCGCGACTTCCTCGCCAGTGGGCTTACGGGCCACCACGCGCGCGCCGGTGATGGCCTGCTTGACGAACCAGT
>CAYZVR010000193.1:4950-7388 GCA_964481715.1 uncultured Acidobacteriota bacterium
GCTGGATTCTTGCCATACTCGTTTATCCTCAATTTCAGCTCAATAATAGCTCACAAATAAGCCAGTGTCAAGCGAAGGGCGATTCATGAATCGCCCCTACGACATTTGAGGTGCGCAACGGCGGGACAAGGGCTACTTTCCCAGCCACTTGACGTAATAAAAGGTCATAGGCGCGTCGGCCGAAGCGGTGATGCCGTGCAGGCGGTTTGAGCCGGCATACATCAGGTCGCCGGCCGCAACCTTGGTCGTCTTGCCTTCCAGAAAAATTTCCCCGTTGCCTTCCGTGATGAGAAGTATTTCTTCCTCGGAGTGGCGGTGCGGCGGGTGAGGCGTCGCGCCCGGCTTGAGCGCGAGGTTCCCGACGGTCAAACCTTTCAACTGTTCGGTTGCACCTTCCATGAAAACTCGCAGGTCTCCAAACGGTTGCCGGTCGAGCTTGCCGTCGCTCGCGGCCACGACGGCAGTGGACACTTCCGCTGCGCCCGCACTGCGGCTCGCCGCGGGCAACGCCAGCGCCGCGACCAAGGTCTGTAAAATTGTGCGACGTGAATGTGAACTGTGCATGTGAAGAACTCCTTTTCAGTTTTACTTCAAAACCAGGTGGATAAAGCCAGCCGTTACAGCGCCCTCCGCCCGGGCAGCGGGATCCAGCGCGGCACGGATCGGCAATACTCTTCGTACGACGCGCCAAATTTGGCGCGCAGCATCGGCTCTTCCATGATTACGACGAACAGATGAAACATCAGCGCCGCGAATGCCGCGTACCAAGCCAGGGTGCGCGACCAGAACCACAACGCTTCGCCTGCGACGACCGACAGCACGCCTGCGTACATTGGATTGCGCACCACTCGGTAAGGGCCGCGCGCGACAAGTATTTTGGGTGGATCAATCGGCGCAGGCGTGCCCAATCCCCTCCAGGCAAACTCCCACGCGCACCAAAAATAAAGCGCCACGCCGAGGACCAATGGGGCGACTCCGACCAGCGCCGCTCCCCACATCACCGGCGTTGCGCCGCGCGGCAGAAGCCACCTGAACGGAATCCACAGCGTGACCGTGCCCGGCACCACAACGGTAAAGATCACCGTCTTCAAGACTGCCCACGCGCGCTCGGCAAACGGACTGCTCACGGGATGCAGAATTACTTCAACGGTTCGAGCCGGATATTGCGGTAGTAAATTTCCGCGCCTTCCGATTGAAACACGATTTTGCCGCGGTGCGGACTGGCGGCCGTGCCTTCGTTCACGAGCTTGCCGTTGACGTAATGTTTCGCCGTGTCGCCCTTTACGACCAGCTCCAGGCGGTTCCACTCGCCGCGCGGCTTTTCGACTTCGCCCGCCGGGTCGCGAAAACCCGTCACGTCTTCCCACTTGCCTTTATTGAAGCGGTCGATATTTTCCGCGCTGCCGGCCGGGCCGGTCACGGTCTTGCCGTCACGCGTGACCGAGGCGCCGTCGGTCATCCAGAAGTCTCCCGTCCCGCCTTCGGTAATCTGAAATTCAAGGGACGTCGGCCAGACCTTGTCCGGCCCCGTAAAGTGATAAAGGATGCCGGCGTCGCGCGCCTTGCCCTCGAATGGCGGGTGTATGGCCTCACCCCACTTAAATTCGCAAGTGAGCCGGTAGTTTTCGTACTCGGCGTCGGTCGCCACGTAACCGAGTTCCGCGCCCGAAACGTGAATCGCGCCGTCTTCGATGGTGAAGACGTGCGCGGGGTCAGCGTCCTTTCCGTGGTCCTTCAGGAAAAGGTAAAGGCCCGTGAAATCCTTGCCGTTGAAAAGCGCGATGCTTTTGCCGGCGGCGCGAGGCTCGGCGCTTACGACGAGCGCCGGCGAAACTGACAGGCAAACGAAAGCGGAGAGCAAGATGCGTGTGATTTTCATAGTGGCGGAAGTATAAACCAAACGAGCGGCGGCGATATGTAAAACTTCTGACTCTTTTGAATACAGTCCCGGCTCTTCCCCATGCGCTCAAATATTTCCTTAACTCTTGCCTTCGTCCCGCGCCGACATGGCGATATAATCGGCGCCATCGGAAGTCGCTCAACAGGCGGCGGGCGCGGGCCTTCAATCCTTCAACGAGAGGACAACCCTTATGGTCGCTGGCCGGACTTTTTTCGCGGGAACTTTTTTCACCCTGACGGTGTGCGGGTTCGCGTGCGCGGCCGGACCACAGACCGCCGGTGGACCCGTTGTCCCGCTTCAGCCCTTCGCAAATGCGGTGCGTGAGATCGAAACAACTCTCGAATTCTTGGGCCAGCCCCTGGCCCCCGAAGACCAGCGCGCCATCAACGACGCTCTCGCTAACCCCGATCCCAACACGGCAGTCGCGAAGATGGAAGCTGTCCTCGACAAATACACGCTGGTCAACGTGACCATCAACGCGGAAAGCCGCGTGGGCGTGAAGCGCGGCCTGGCTCCCGCTTATCTCATTCAGGACGGC
>CAYZVR010000194.1:0-7376 GCA_964481715.1 uncultured Acidobacteriota bacterium
CTCGAGGTTTGACGTGCGCACGCCGACCAGGCGGATTTTTTCTTCCTTCTTCCATGCCTGCTCGAAGAGGCGCAATACGTTTTCAAAAATCACCGAGTCGAGGTGTGTCGGCTCGTCGAGCGTCACGTCGCGCGTGACGGTGCGGAATCGCGCGTTGCGCAGCTTCAGCCCCACCGTGCGCGCAAACAAGCCGTGGTCGCGCAGCCGCCGGGCAACCAGCTGCGCGAGATACGAAAGGGTCCGCTCGAGCTCTTCAATGTCTGCCGTGTCCGCGTCGAAGGTCGTCTCGTGGCTGATGGACTTGGGCTCCTCCTCGTATTGATATGCGGAGATGTCTTCGCCGCGCGATTTCGTCGCCAGCCACTCACCGTATTTTCCAAAACGCTGTTTGAGCCGCTCTTCGCCGTAGGTTTCGAGGTCACCGATGGTCGCGATGCCGAGCGACAACAATTCCGGCTCCGTGACTTTGCCGATTCCCGGCATGCGGCGGATAGGGAGCGGCGCAAGAAACGCGGCCTCGCAACCCGGCAGCACGTAGAGCAAGCCGTGCGGCTTTGCCTGGTCGGAAGCAATTTTGGAAACCAAATGCGAAGTCGAAGCGCCGACCGAACAGTTGAGCCCCGTGCGGTCTTTCACGGTGCGAATCAGCCGGTCTGCGGCGCGCAACGCTCCGCCGTGCAGGCGCTCGGTGCCGGTGAGGTCGAGATAGGCTTCGTCAATGGAGACCATTTCGACGACGGGCGTGAACGAGCCGAAGACATCGTAGATTTTTTCGGAGTGGTCGCGGTATTTTGCATGGTGCCCGCGCAGAAAAATCGCGTGCGGGCAGAGTTTCTTGGCTGTGCGAATGGGCATGGCGGAGTGCACGCCGTACTTGCGCGCCTCGTAGTTCGCCGCCGCGACAACCCCGCGCCCCTCCGGGTCCGCGCCGACAACGACGGGCTTCCCCTTGAGTGAGGGGTCCTCAAGCTCCTCGACCGAAACGAAGAATGCATCCATGTCGACGTGGAGAATTGAGCGGATCGGGTGATCGAGTGCTT
The DNA here is from genome assembly GCA_964481715.1 of uncultured Acidobacteriota bacterium. GTDB lineage: Bacteria > Acidobacteriota > Terriglobia > UBA7540 > UBA7540 > JAHEKS01. Next base: position 1,041 of record CAYZVR010000194.1, read on the forward strand.
GAGTCATCGAATGATCGAAGGCCGGCAATCGGTGACTAAGGGCAGTTTTTTTGCGCGCTAATAACGCGGGGAATCCCGGCGAGGTCGGGACACACGGTTACATCGCTCCAGCCTTCGCCCAGCAGCCCCAGCACCGCGTCGCGCATATTGTAGCCGATCTCGACGACGACGAATCCACCCGGCTTGAGCGCGCCGAGCGCCTGCGGAAAGAGGCGCCGGTACATTTCGTCTCCGCGTTCGAGCCCGCCCCACGCAACGCGCGGCTCGAAATCGCGGACTTCGCGCTGCACGTTTGCGATTTCGCGCGCGCTGACGTAGGGAGGGTTCGAGACCACAAAGTCGAGCGTGCCGGCAAAGTCTTCGTCCTGGAAGCGCGCGAGCAAATCGCTTTCAAGAAACTTGACGCGCCCCGCCATGTCGAGGCGCACGGCGTTGCATGAGGCCACGACCAGCGCCGCGCGCGAAATGTCCGCGCCGAAGAGTATGGCGCGCGGAAATTCCGAGGCAAGCGCCAAGGCGATGCAGCCGGAGCCCGTGCCCACGTCCACGATGCGGAGCCGGGCGTTTTTGTCCAAACCCTGCCGCGCCGCAAGCTCCAACACCCTCTCGACGATGTGCTCGGTCTCGGGGCGGGGAATCAAAACTTCCGGGGTGACTTCAAAATCCAGACCCCAGAAATCCTGGTGGCCGGTGATGTACTGCGTGGGCTTGCCCGTAGTGCGCTCGGCGACAAACCCAAGGTAACGATCAACGGTTTCGGCGGAAATTTCTTCTTCCGGATGGGCGTAGAGATAACCGCGGTCGCGATCCAGCACGTGCATCAAAAGCAGTTCTGCGGCAAGGTGCGCCGAAGGCACGTGATGCTGGAGAAGCGTTTCCAGTCCCGCTTTGAGCGCGGCGCGGAGTTGCATGGCGTAGCCAGAATACTCCAGATGGGCGGCGCACGTCAGGTCAGCACGGCGTCATCACGCAGGAAGCATTTGTTAGATTGGTCCGCGCGCGGCCATTGGCGCAAGGTAAGTGACCGCAAGACATTGCGCTCAGTTGGCGAACGCCGCCGGCGGTTCGTCTTCGCGTCCTTTGGGCGGAGGCTGGTTCAACTTTTCGGCCTGATAATAGGAAATCAGCGACTCGAAGATTTCTTCGAGTTTCCCTTCCATCACCCGGTCGAGCTGGTGAAGCGTCAGCCCGATGCGGTGATCGGTCACGCGGTTTTGAGGAAAATTGTAGGTTCGGATTTTTTCGCTGCGGTCGCCGCTTCCGATCATGGAGCGCCGCTCTTCGGTAATCTGCTTCTGCTGTTCCTGCAGCTTCATTTCATAAAGGCGCGAGCGGAGCACGCGCATGGCCTTGGCGCGGTTCTTGATCTGCGACTTCTCGTCCTGGCAGGAGACCACGGTGTTGGTGGGCAGGTGCGTGATGCGCACGGCGGAGTATGTCGTGTTCACCGACTGTCCGCCCGGGCCGGAGGAGCAGAACGTGTCGATGCGGATGTCTTTCGCGTCGATTTGGATTTCCACCTCGTCGGCTTCGGGCAGAACCGCCACGGTCACGGCGGAAGTGTGAATGCGGCCCTGCTGCTCGGTTGCGGGAACGCGCTGCACGCGGTGGACGCCGCTTTCGTATTTGAGCTTGCTGAAAACCTTTTGGCCTTCGATCAGCGCGATGACTTCTTTCAATCCGCCGATGCCGGAGGCGGAGGTGGAAAGAACCTCCACGCGCCAGCCCTGGGTTTCGCAGTAGCGGCTGTACATGCGGAAAAGTTCCTGGGCGAAGAGCGAGGCTTCGTCGCCGCCCGTGCCGGCGCGAATTTCGAGCACCACGTTTTTATCGTCGTTCGGGTCTTTGGGAACCAGTAGGATTTTCAGCTCGCCCTCGACCTGTTCAAGCTTCTTGCCGAGTTGTTCCATTTCTTCGTGGGCAAGCTGCTTCATCGCCGGGTCGGAAGCGGAAGCCTCGAGCAGCGTTTTGGTTTCGTTATGAGACTTCTTCAGCTCTTTCCACTCATGGTATTTACCCACCACCTCGCGGAGTTCCGCGTGCGCCCGAGCGATCTTCGGATACCGCGACGAGTCTGCCAGCACGCGCTGATCCGAGAGTTGTGAGGTCAGCTCTTCGTACCGCGCTTCGATTTCCGCGAGCTTGTCAGTAAAGAGCATGTTTCAATTCTGCTTTTCGATGTTTCAGTCGCCCATCTCCACAATACCCGCAAGCGGAAGGAAGTGTCAAACCGCGCGGCACCGGTTTGATTTCCAAGGGGCCCGCGCTATAATGCGCTGGCTGGGCGAAACATCTTTCACTTTCCCTGGGGTCCTTTTCTATGAGTGGGGCGCCACCACGCCTTGGCGATCTGATTGACGATTATTGCCCGCGTTGCCGGCTGCTGCTCAACCACGCCGTGGCCAGCCTGGTGGTGGACCAGGTGGCGAAGGTCATCTGCCAGACGTGCCTGAGCGAGCACGCCTACCTGCGCGGAAAAGAACCGCAGAAAAAAAAGCCGGGCGGAGGCCGCGAGACCCTTTTCGACCAGGTCCTGGCCAAAGTGTCTCCCGCCGATGAGGACGACCCGCCGCCGAAACCCAAGAAAAAACCCGTAGCCGCCGCACGGAACATTTCACGCCACAAAACCAAGCCTCCAAGGAGCAAAGGCTGATTCGCGCGTCCCTTAGGGAGTTTCCCGCCGAAGCACCCGCACCTCGTCCCTCGAAAGCAGCTCGTAGTGAGTGCCGCTCCACTCGATGCGACGGGTAAAGCCCGCAATAATGAAATTGAGCAACATGATCCACGGAACCAGCAACGCGAGCCGCCAGTAGCACGAGCCGTAACAGTCGAGGGCTTCGCGCTCATCAGGAAATATCTCGCGAGCGACGACGGTGCGGATGCGCCCCTTGGCGAGACCGAGAGCAAGTATGCCCGCAAGGAATCCTGCAATCCCAAGCCGATTGGGCAGGTGAATCGACGGCATCAGCACCAGGACGAGGCCGAACAGAATCGTTCCGCCGTAGAGCAAGTGGGCGGCGAGCCCCAGCCGCCACAGTCGCGCCGCGTAAACCCGCGTGATGATGATCTGGCGATTCGACCAGCGAAAGAAAATTTGGAACGTGGAATCCTCCCGCGATGCGAGAAGGCAGCGAGGTTCAAAGCGAATCTTGCCGCCTGCCTCGCGCACCGCGCGGGTGAGAGCGTAATCGTCACTCACGGTATGGGCCCAGTAGCGCTCCGCAATTTGAAGGCGTTTGAATTCCGCGGCGCGGATGGCCATGGAACCGCCCCAGGCGAAATTGTGATCGTGATCGCCAAGGAGCGTCGCGACGGAGGTGTCCCAAGCGGCACGCAGGCGGGAAACGAATCCCGGCCCGGGCAGATACCAGCGAAAACCCGAGCTCACGGTCACCGCGGGGTCGGCGAGCGGCGCAACGAGCGTGCGCAGCCAGTCGGGCGTGGGACGCGCGTCCGCGTCCGCGAAGACCAGGACTTCGCTTTCGGTGCCGACGGCGGAAACCCCCGCGAGAAGATTGTTCACCTTCTCGCCGCGCGCATCAGAATACCCGGCGACGACGAGCGCCGCTTTGGGATTTTGTTGAGGTCGATCATTCTCCGGGGCTTTCAATCGAGTCGAAAGGTATGCGTGCGCCGGGTCTTTTTCCGAAGCGACAGCGAAGATCAATTCGTAATGGGGATAGTCTTGTGCGAAATACCTTGAGAGGTTTGATTCAATCTCCGGGCCAATTCCTTTGATGGGAATCACGACGGCGGCAGGAGGCGTAAAATTTCCCCGCTCACGGCGGCGGCTTGCGCGCACGAAGCGCAAAAACCGGAAACCGTCGCGAAGCGAAGCGATGCTTTGAATCAGGAGTAGCACCGCGAAGAAGAAAAAGAGTTTTTCCGGCAACGAGAGAATCAGAACGGTCACCTCAACTGCGAACGTTGCGACCGAGAGTCTTCAACGCGTGTGTCCTCGCGTGGGAAAGTCGCCAGTCTAGCATAATCCCGCTTGCGCCCCTTTCGGCCTCACACTACAGTTCTCGAGCGGCGCTCCTCCGTTTTGTCGGGGACGGCTTCATGCAGATTTTGGAAATCCTGCTGGCAGTTTCTTTTCTCTTCTGGCTGGGGCTTGGAATTTTCTGGTTCTGGAATCTACGGGGCACGGTGATTCTCACAGCCGAAGAGCAAGGCCAATCTCCCGAACATTGGCCGAAGGTTTCCATCTTGGTCCCAGCCCGCAACGAAGAGGCCGTGCTGGCCGCGTGCCTCGAGTCCCTGCTGAAGCTCGATTACCCTGACTTTGACATTATCGTCGTGGACGACGATTCCCGCGACAGCACGGGAGCGATTGCCGATGAATTCGCGCGGCGTCCCGACTCCGCGGGGCGGCTGCATGTGATTCACAACCGTGAACTGCCTGCGGGGTGGAGCGGCAAAGTCCACGCGCTCTCGCTCGGTGCGCGGGCCGCGACGGGAGAATGGATGCTTGCCACCGACGCCGACGTGGTGTTTCATCCCGCCGCGTTGCGCGCCGCGATGAAGCGAGCGCTTTTGGAAGGCGCCGACTTGCTCTCCCTCGGCCTCGAATTCGAGTACGGTTCATTCTGGGAAAAAGCGGTTCTCCCGGCATTCACACTTCTTCTTTCCACGCTCTTTCCGCTGCGATTGGTAAACAATCCCAAATCTCGCCGGGCGATTGCAGCGGGAGCTTTCATCCTGATGCGCACCGCGGAACTTCGAGCCCTGGGCGGCTACGAGCGGTTGCGCAAGACGGTGGTCGAAGACCTGCGCACGGCCGAACTCTTCAAGCACCACGGACGAAAGATTCACTTTGTTCCTGCAAGAGGTTTGCTGACCACGCGCATGTACGCGAGCAGCCGCGAGCTTTTCGAAGGCTTGAGCCGCAGCGCCTTCGAGGGAGCGGGGTTTTCACTGCTTAAAGTGCTGGCCGGTCTGGCGGTGGGAATTTTGACGGCGATTTTGCCCTGGGCCGCCGCGCTAGTTATTGGGGTCGAAAAGACTTTGTCTGGGCGCTCCGAAGGCAGCACGGCACTCGCCCTGGCGTTTGCCACGTGCCTTCTGAGCGCGCTCGTCTATACGCCCCTGGTGATCTATCTGCGAGTTTCGCCCCTCTACGTGCTCGCGCTGCCGCTCGCCGCGATTTTTTATTCTGTGGTGGCCGTCAATTCAGCTTGGAAAGGCTTGGTGGGTGGAGGGGTTCCCTGGAAGGAGCGGACCTATCGCCCGCCGGAATAAAAGCCGTCCGCGCGTGGATTATTCCGGACCGCGTCTCGGAGAGCGGGGGACTCGCCGCGGACCCTTCAGTTAGTGCCGGCTTCCGCAGGCTGTGACTCGGAATAGTCGCCGAGCTGCAGGCCGAGATTGCCGGCGTTGGTCGAGTAGCTCAATCCAGTATGCAGGTCGATGATTCCGGTGCGGATCATCTTTTCGATTTCGCCGTCAAAGTCCTGCATCCCTTCCAGTTCGCCGTCGCGCATGGCGTCCACCAGGCTTTTGCCCGCGGCTTCACCCTTCTCGAGATATTCCCGGGTGCGCAAGGTGGATTTCAATATTTCGATCGCAGCGATGCGCCCCGCGCCGTCTTTGCGCGGAATGAGCCTTTGCGAAATGATGTACCGGAACGACTTCGAGAAGCGGTTGCGGATGGCCTGTTGGTCGGACAGGGGAAAGACGCCGACGATGCGTTCAACGGTTTTCGACGCGTCGATGGTATGAAGGGTTGAGAAAACCAGGTGGCCGGTTTCCGCCGCTTCCATGGCGATTTCGATCGTCTCCTTGTCGCGCATTTCACCCACCAGGATGACTTTGGGCGCCTGCCGCAGAGCCGCGCGCAATGCCAGCGAGAACGTCGGCGTGTCGCTGTACAGCTCGCGCTGGTGGATGGTGGCCGTCTTGTGGGCATGGAGGAACTCGATGGGATCTTCGATGGTGATCACGTGATAGGCCTTCTCTTCATTGATCTTATTGAGAATGGCCGCAAGCGTGGAGGATTTGCCCGAGCCCGTGGGCCCGGTCACCAGCACGATGCCATTTTTCAGATGCGCGCATTCGGCCAGTTGAGCAGGCAAGTTGAGCGAGGCGAGGTCGGGAATGCTGTTGGGAATCACGCGCATCACAATGGCGCAGGTACCCCGCTGCGTGAAGATGTTCACGCGGAAGCGCGACACGCGGGGAAGGCTGTAAGAAATATCACAGGAACCTTCGTTGCGAAGCTTCTCCATGGCCGTCTTGTTGGCGCCGATCAGGTGCGCGGCGATACGCGCCGTGTCTTCGGCGGTGAGCGTCGAGACGCCGTGCATCTTCACCGGAATCAGTTGTCCGCCCTGCTCG
>CAYZVR010000195.1:0-7338 GCA_964481715.1 uncultured Acidobacteriota bacterium
CGGGTTCGCCCTTCGCGTTCAGTGTATGCGACCACGAGCAGGCGCCCCGTTGCCGCGAGACCAATGCTGAGAAAGCGGAATTCGCCCTCCGAGTGGTGTGGATCGGCAATCGCGAGTTCCAGCGTGTCGCCGAACACCGTCATCGCTTCGGGAAACGTAACGCCGTGCTTTGCGACGTTTGATGATGCCTTGTCGGCATCCCACTCGAATTCCATCAATCGAGTCTACACTACTTCGCTCTCGCGGGTGGCGCGGGCATGTCGACCTTTGGCATGTCTGCGCCCCGCGAACACGCGCAATCCCGCTGTGCGGGATCACCGCGTCCTATCCCTGGCCTGCCCTCCAGCGCCCAAAGGGCTACGGAGGGCCCGTCCTGGCTTCTTAACGCTCGCCGGCTGGCGCGGGCGGCTCCATTTGGTGGTTATACCGTAACGCGCACATTATCGCGCAAGAACTCGGGCGCGAAGTCGGCCCCATTCGGCCAGACGAGCGTGTGAAACTCTGGATGAACCTGGAACTGCCTGAATACAGCGGGATCGCAAGCTGGAAGCGGCCCGCGAGCTGCGACAGATTCGCAGGCAGCAGGCTGCTGCTGGACTGCTACAATGACGCAGCCGGAGAAACCGAAGCTGTATGCATCAGCAGATTCTCAAAGTCGAACTGCACTGCCATTTGGGCGGTCTTCCACATCCCTCGATGCTCCGGCACTTGCAAAACAAGAGCGTGCCACTCGCTCTCCAGGCGGATGCCCTCGCCGCCTTCTATCCCGTCGAGAACTATGACGATTTTGCGCGCTGGTCCGAAGGTGTGAGGCCGCTGGAGACGGACCTGGACACATTCCGGCCGCTGCTTGCACTGCATATTGAGGGGCTGAAGGCGCAGAACGTCGTCTACACAGAGATCATGATCGAAGGGAGATTTCTTCCTCGGGACAAGGCTGAACTGATCGGGAAATTTCGGGCATTTCGAGAATGGGTTATTGAGCAAGAGAACGGAGAAACTCAGGTGGAATTTCTTGTGGCGTTCGGGCGCAACCGAACCCCTGAGGAAGCGGAAAAGATAGCCGACCGCATTCTGGCGCTCTACGAGGCCGGATTGGTCGTCGGTGCGGCCCTCGCTGGACCGGAGCAGGGCTATCCCGTCCGCCCTTTACGGCGGATATTTGCCCGATTTCGTGAGGCGGGCTTAGGGATCGAGATTCACGCGGGGGAGTGGTGTGGTCCGGACTCGGTATGGGATGCGCTGGAGCACGGGTTCCCTGACCGCATCGGTCATGGTGTTGCTGTCTTTGAGGATCCGAAACTTGTGAGGCGATTCCAAGAAAAACAGATACATATCGAAATGTGCCCAACCAGTAATGTCAAAACGGGCAGCGTCCGCGTGATAGACGAGCATCCCGTGCGACGGGCTCGCGATCTGAGACTTAATTTCTCCATCAATACGGATGATCCGGGCCCGTTCGAGTGCAGCATGGCGTCCGAATTCAGGCTCCTGTCCAAAATGTTCGGTTTCGAAAAGGCAGACTTCGACTCGATACGTGAGAAAGCGCTAGCCGCGCGGTTCCAGCCAACTTTGCGCGGACCGGCAGCGTTATGCCGTACTCCATTTCCGGCTGAACCAAGACAGTAGAGCTTGCGCACTGATCCACCAGCCGGCGCACCCCCTGGCTCAGGATTCTGGGGGCGACGCCGGCCGCTTCGGCCGGGCAGTTTGCCTGGGAAAATTCTGTCGTGCCTGAATGCGTGGCGGGGGCGGTTACGCAGGCTTAGAATGGGGCGGATCCCCAGAATGGCGTTTCGGACATTTTGTCATGCGGTGTAGAGCGTGGCCCATCACCCGCCAATCCTTGCCGCCGTGCTAAGTCAGGAGGTGAGCGGCGGCGGATAGCTGGGCTCAGAGGCGGGGACCGGGGCGCAGTAGGGGATTGCGGACGTTTTGTCGTGCCGGGCGGACCGCCAGGCAGTCATCTACCGACCGGTCGGTAGGTAATTGAGGTCATCCCTTCCTCTGACGGGGGGTGGTACCAGCGATACAAATGCAACCACTGACACAATTGACACGGATTATTTTGGCTGGCCTGTTTCCTTACGCCGTGTGCCTCGCGAGGTTAATGCTTGGGGAACATGTAGTCTTCCAGCATATCGGCGCGAGCCTTCTGGTCAGACGCGATGACGTTGAGCAAGTCCTGGACGGAGATCATGCCGCGGTAGTCGCCTTGGCCGTCTACGACCAGCAGGTGATAGATCCCGTGCTTGTCCATGAGCCGAAGGCAGTCGTCGAGGGCGCGTTCCGGCGTGACGCTCACCAGGTCCGTGCTCATGATTTCCGCGGCACGCATCCACGCGGGGCACTTGTTCTCGGCGGCGACCTTGTCGGAAATATCGCTTTGCGAGACCACGCCGACGAGCTTGCCTTGCTGGTTGCGCACGCCCACCGCCCGCACTTGCTTCTCGCGGAGATAGCAGGCTGCTTCCTGGACGGTTGAGTCTTCCTGAATGGAGAAAACGTCGGTGCGCGATTGGATCAGGTCGGAGACTTTCATCGCAGTCCACCTCAAAATGAGGATTGAAGGAATAGTAGAGCAGGTGCTCGGTTGGTTGCAACTGGGATTGAGGGAGAGTCGCGCCGCCTTCTGGCGGGCGGAGGTCAGAAGGGTGCGCTCATGCTTTCCTGCCCGAGAGCTTCCGAGGGATGGTACAATGCTCTCGACTCGAATCCCATACCCAGTGTTGGACGTGCCGGATGGAACCTGCTGGAGCCAGAAAATACCCGCGCATCCCTGTGGACCTTCCCGCGCAATACTCGGTGGAAGGGACTGAGGACGAGGCACGCGTGCAGATGCTCGGAGGCGGAGGAATGTTTTTGGGGACATCCCAGGTTATTCCGGCCGGCAGCGTTCTCACGGTGCGCTTTCGTCCGGCCAAACATCTCCCAACGATGGAAGCCAAGGCGGTCGTTCGGTATTGTGAGGATGGCAAGGGTATCGGAATTGAATTCACGGATATTAACCCCCAAAATCGCCAGTACATTTTGCGGTTGATTCATCATCGTATGCAGGAGCAGCGACGGTTTCCGCGCGTGCCGATGGCGACTCAGGTCACGCACACGGAAGGGTCGTTCATCGGCTTCTCGAGAGACATCAGCACGGGTGGGATGTTTGTGGAGTCGAACATGCCGCTGGAGCCGGGTACTCGGCTGAACCTTCGCTTCCATTTGGAAGGCCAGGATTCCATCGTGAAGGCGGAAGCCGAAGCTCTGTACGTCGTCCCGAGGGTAGGAATCGGACTGAGCTTTACCGAAATCTTGCCGGAAGACTACAACCGAATCCAGGCGTTCGTTGCAGATAAGACCAAGCGCCCCCCCGAAACCTCCAAGAGGCGCTGAGGTCAACCTCAAGCCTTCAGCACCTGTCCGATTGTGGGACGCGGAATCCCATGAGCGGCCAATGGACAGCAATCCGCAAACACTCGTTCATCCATAACTCCAATTCCTTCAATAAATTAACAACTCGGTAAGATGGCATTCTCCGTGCCTTTACAGAAGGCGTATGGATATACCTCGTCCCGAGTTGGCACGCAGCAAAAGGATACGGCGAATTGTCTATGGGGTGGGCACGGTCATTGTGATCGCCCTGGTTACGGTAGGGCTTTCGAGGCTAAAGCCTGCCGCCCCCGAGGTAGATGCGGGCACGGTTTGGCGCGATACCGTGAAGCGCGGCCCCATGCTGATCCAGGTGCGTGGCCTGGGAACACTCGTCCCCGAAGAGATCCTTTGGGTTCCTGCGGTGACCGACGGGCGCGTGGTGCGCCGCCTGGTCCTGCCGGGCAGCACGCCGATCAAGGCCGACACGGTCTTGATGATCTTGAGCAACCCGCAGCTCGAGCAATCCGCCCTTGATGCCGAATGGCAGTTGAAGGCGGCGGAAGCTCAATACAACAGCCTGAAGGCGCAGTTGGATAGCCAGTTACTCGATCAGAAAGCCTCGGCGGCGACGGTTAAATCCGATTATCGCCAGGCGGAACTGAACGCGGAAAAAGACGCGCAACTCGCGAAGCTTGGCTTGGGCGCCGAGTTGAACCTGAAACTTTCCCAGGCCAAGGCGGAAGAACTGGCGACGCGAAATAAGATTGAGAACGAGCGCGTGGATGTGCTTGCCAACTCGATCGCCGCGCAATTGGCCGCGCAGCAAGCCCGAGTGGAGCAACAGCGCGCGCTTTATAACCTGAAGCGCAGCCAGCTCGATTCGCTGCGCGTGCGCGCCGGAGCAGATGGCGTGCTCCAGGAATTGCCCGTGGAGGTCGGCCAGCAAGTTGCGGCGGGCACCATTCTCGCCAAAGTGGCGCAGCCCACACACCTGAAGGCCCAGCTCAAGATCGCCGAGACTCAGGCTAAGGACGTGGTGATCGGCCAAAAGGCCGCGATCGATACGCACAACGGGGTGATTCCTGGTCGCGTCACGCGCATTGATCCGGCAGTCCAGAACGGGACGGTCACGGTGGATGTGGCGCTGGAGGGTGACCTCCCCAAAGGCGCGCGGCCGGATTTGAGCGTGGACGGCACAATCGAAATTGAAAACCTCAGCGACGTCCTATACGTGGGGCGCCCCGCATTCGGCCAGCCCAACAGCACCGTGAGCCTCTTCAAGGTAGTGGACAGCGGCAAGGGCGCGGTGCGTGTCCAGGTAAAGCTTGGCCGCTCGTCGGTGAACACCATCGAATTACTCGGAGGACTCAATATCGGAGATGAAGTCATCCTTTCAGACATGTCTCGATGGGACGGATTTGACCGCGTCAGGTTGGATTGATTTTGAGCGCTGGCTGGCGCATCAGGGCAGCCAGGCCGGGTGACGACCAATACAGCAATCACTCGTCTAAGGGTCAAGGGCGGATTTTTCAGAACCCAATGCGCGTCCGTTTGCGTAGATAGGGATGAGGACATGGGAACCTTCCTTCAGGACGTTCGTTACGGCCTGCGGATGCTGGCCAAGAATCCCGGCTTCACCGCTGTTGCGGTGCTGACCCTCGCGCTCGGCATCGGTGCGAACACGGCAATCTTTCAACTGCTTGATGCCGTTCGGTTACGTCCATTGCCGATCCAAAACCCACAGGAACTCGCGGAAGTACGGATCGTGGGCGGTAACGGCGGAATGGGCATCAACACCTACTTCGGATCGTTAACGCGCCCGATATGGCAGGAGATCCGGGAACACCACGAGCCCTTCTCAGGCGTTTTCGCGTGGAGCATGGATGAACTGCGCGTGGGCCTGGGGAGCGAGCAGCACCGGGCGAACGGATTATTTGTCAGCGGCGAATTCTTCCGCGTGCTCGGAGTCCAGCCTTGGCAGGGTCGGCTGCTCCTGCCGGAGGACGAGGTGACGACGTGCCCCGCATCCAGAGCAATCGTCAGTTACTCTTATTGGCAAGGTCAGATGGGTGGGCGTGAACTTGGCGCCGGCATCACCCTTATGGTCGACGGCGAGCTCAAGGAAGTAATCGGCGTAACGCCGCCCGAGTTCTTCGGCCTAGTGGTCGGCGACAGCTTCGACATCGCTCTCCCGTTTTGCCAACCGAAGGAATTACGGCGCGACGTGTTCGATATCGCCGTGATGGGACGCCTGCGGCGGGGCTGGACGATCGACCGCGCCTCCGCGCAATTGGACGCGAGCAGTCCGGGCATCTTCGCCGCCACCGAGCCTCCCGGCCGCAGCGCCACTAGTACAGAAACGTACAAGCGGTTCCGCTTGGCGGCGTACCCTGCTTCGGGGGGCGTCAGCCTGCTGCGGGCCACGTACGCCTCCTCACTGTCGCTCCTCCTCGCCATTTCTGGTCTGGTGCTACTGATCGCATGCGCGAACTTGGCCAACCTAATGCTGGCGCGAGCCAGCACCCGCGAGCGCGAAATCGCAGTACGCATGGCGCTGGGAGCTTCGCGTGGGCGGCTGCTGCGGCAGTTGCTCACGGAGAGCGCACTCCTCGCAGTGGTCGGTGCGACGCTGGGAGTTGGCGTGGCGCAGTACTTAAGCCAGATTCTGGTCTGGTCGCTTTCCACCCAAAGCGCCTCGGTGAATCTGCCGATGACGACAGATTGGCGCGTGCTTCTGTTTGCGGCTACGGTGGCGGCGATGACCTGTCTTTTCTTCGGGGTCGTGCCCGCAATGCGTGCATCGAATGCGGAGCCCGCCGCCGCAATGAAAGCCAGCGGCCGCGGGATGACGGGCGGCCGCGAGCGTTTCTCCTTGCAACGCATAATGGTGGTGACACAGATCGCCGTTTCGCTCGTGCTCTTGGTGGGCGCTTTGCTGTTTGTGCGCAGTTTTCGCAACCTGATGACCTTCGATCCGGGAATGCGCGAAAGGGGCATCACGGTTGCGTTCCTGGGGTTTTCCCAATCGCCCGTCGCGCCCGATCATTACGAGCAGTTCAAACGCACACTACTGGATGAGGTGCGCTCCGTGCCCGGTGTCCTCGACGCGGCAACCACGACGAATGTGCCGCTGCTCGGGACCAGTTGGACACACGATATTCACCTCGGCTCGACCGACGGATGGTCGAAGTTTACTTGGGTGAGCCCGGGCTACTTCAAAACCATGAGAATTGCACTTATCAAGGGCCGCGACTTTAACCAGAGCGATACCGCAGCCTCGCAGCGCGTGGCAGTGGTGAACCAAACCTTCGTGCGCCGATATCTAGGTGGTGCCAATCCAATCGGCAAGACACTGCGCACCGAGCCGGAGCCGAACTACCCCTCCACAGTCTACGAAATTATCGGGGTCATCCCGGATACCCAATACGACGACCTGCGCCGCGAGACACCCCCCATGACCTTCGCGCCGGCATCGCAATTTCCTAACCAGGGGCCGGGGGTCGGGATCATGATCTATTCGCATGCCGCCCCCGCCATGGCGATCGCGGCGGTAAAGCGTCGGATCGCCGAAAAGCACCCGGAGATCGTCATGGATTTCCTCGATTTTCAGGGCCGAATCCGCGATGGCCTGATACGGGACCGGCTGATGGCGATGCTGTCGGGATTCTTCGGCCTATTGGCAGCAGTGTTGACAATCGTCGGGCTATACGGCGTGATCTCCTACGTGGTAGCGCGTCGCCGAAACGAGATCGGCATTCGCATGGCACTGGGAGCGCAGCGGGGACAGGTGATCGGTATGGTGATGCGCGAAGCCGGCCGGCTTGTAGTCATCGGGGTCGTAACGGGAACGGCGCTCTCGCTGGTTAGCGGGCGCTGGGCCCGCTCCCTGCTGTTCGGCCTGAAGCCCTATGATCCCCTCACGATTGTGGTGGCGGGCGCGCTGCTGGCTATGATCGCGGCCCTGGCTTGTTACAT
>CAYZVR010000196.1:0-7324 GCA_964481715.1 uncultured Acidobacteriota bacterium
AGTTCGATGGCGCGTCTTAATTCTTTTTCCGCCGCGAGCCAGTTCCAATCGTAAACAAAGTATACCGCCCCAAGGGAGACGTGGGCTTCGCCGAACGTCTCATCGAGCTCCAGGGCTCGTAAGGCGGCCTCTCGGGCTTTGGGCATTTTCTCCTTCGGGGTCAACCGGTCAGTGAGGATGAAGTAGTCGGCGAGGCCGGCATATGCGGGAGCATAGTTGTGGTCGATGCGGAGCGCCTGCTCGTAGAATTGGCGGGCCTTCTCGTAGTCCGCATCCGTCCGTTTGTACTGGCAATAGCGACCCCGCAGGAACGCCAGGTGGGCCTCGGGGTTGACAGGGTGGGGGGTCGCGATGCGAGCTTGCTCCTGTGGGGTGACTTTGACTTTGATTTGGTCACTGATAGCCCGTGCCACTTCGCTTTGCAATGTGAGCACATCACGCAGGTCGCGCTCGTAGCTTTCCGCCCAGAGGTGCCTTTCGGTCGCTGCCCGAACCAGGTTGGCGGTAATCCTCACTCGCTCGCCAGAACGCAGTACTGTGCCTTCGACCAGCGCGTCCACGTTCAGTTCGCGGGCGATCTGCGGCAACGGTTTCTTCGTCCCCTTGTAGCGCATTACCGAAGTCCGGGAGATGACGCGCAGGGCGCCGATCTTGCCCAGGTTGGTGATCAGTTCATCGGTCATTCCGTCGGCGAAGTATTCCTGATCGGGGTCGCGGGAAAGGTTTTCGAGCGGCAGCACGGCGATGGATTCGATTTGTAGGGGCGGTTCGCGAACCGCCCCTACGGCCCGCAGAACGCGATCACGCAGGCTGGCAACGTTGAAGGCGAGGAGCACGGCCACAACCGCCACCACCGCGCCACCAGCCACCGCGACAACCCAGTGTTTTCGTAGGGGCGCTGTCCGTCGGCTGACGGACGCCCCGGAGGGCGGGGCAAGCCCCGCCCCTACGTCCACCGGAGCGATAAAGCGATAGCCGCGCCGGGCCATCGTCTCCACAAACCTGGGACGGTCAGCGGAATCCCCCAGCGCCTGCCGCAGCCTCTGAATCGCCGCGTTAATGCTGTGGTCGAACTCGACGAAGGTGTCGGTGGGCCAGAGCTTCTTCTGGATCTCCTCGCGCGTCACGATCTCGCCCGGACGCTCCAGCAGCATGGCCAGAATCTGCAGGGGCTGCTCTTGCAGCTTGACCTTCTCGCCATTCTTGCGCACTTCTCCGGCACGCAGGTCAACTTCCAAACCTTCAAAGCGGTAAACGTGAGGGAGTCGGGCAGATGATGGCATGCGAATTACCCCTGCCTTGGGCGCAGTCTACCACTTTATTTCGTCTTCGTATAATAACTTTTCCGTTTCCGATGACACCAGTAAGTCCAGCAGATTCAATCAAGTACCTCGTATGACCGACAGGTGATTTCACCGTTAGTTCCGTTGCATTGAGGTACCTGTTTCCCTGACGAAAACTCCGCCTCACCGCGCAACCCGCGGAGGAGGCGGTCATGAATGGACGATTCAGAAACACCTTGGTATTGGGTCTTGCCCTGACTATGAGTCCAGCAGCCTTTGCCCGAACTCGCACCACCCCCAGGGGAGAAGCAGAATTGGAAATCACGCTTCGGGTTTACAACTACGCCCAAGTCCCCGCCAGCGAGCTGGCCGGGGCAGAGAGCGGCGCGGCAAGCATCTTGCGGGAGGCGGGAATCGAAACGCGCTGGCTCGATTGCCCCCTGTCGAAAGCGGAATTGAAGATGAACCCCGTTTGTAACCACACTGCCGGGCCCGCGAAGCTTTGGTTGAAAGTCCTTCCTGAATCCATGTTCCACCGCTTTGGCTTTTCCAAAACTACGATGGGGTTCGCCTTGCTGTCCCCAGATGGCCGGCGCGGTTCTGAAAGCTTTATATCTTACCGCTGGGTAGACCGGTTGGCCGAAATGGAATACGCCCCGCGCCACGCTATTCTGGCCCACGCCATGGCGCACGAGATCGGTCACCTGCTGTTAGGCACTAATTCCCACTTTCCCGTTGGAATCATGCGTGCAGACTGGTCACAAGAGGACCAGAAACGCGCGAGCCGCGGGGGCTTGCACTTCACGCCTCAGCAGGCGGACCGCATGCGGCAAGCGGTCCAGGCGCGGATCGAGCTCGAAACCCTCGCCGCAAAGTTGGGGGCTTCCACCTTGCGGGAGCTCGCCGCCATTCCGTGATGCGCTCGATTTTGCGCACGTCATAGGCAAACACTGATTGAAAGACCACGAGGCCGCGCGCTGGCACTTGCCCATCAAGTCGACAAATCGGGCAAATGGCCCTCAAGCATACTCCGCAAAAACCCTGAGCCTCAGCCCAAAGGGTGTCAACGGTCTAGGGCATCAGAAGCTATAAGTGAGAAAGGCGTAGGGAAAGGAAGTCCCGCTGCCGGCGGAATTTTCTTTCAGGAATCGGCCGGGAAACAAATGCCCGAACCCGCCGCCGACTGCCACCTGCCGGAGCGGAGTCCAGGTAAGGTAGATGTCGGCCTCGCGACCGACGTCCAGGTGGGCGGCGCCGCCTGCCGGAGGCCGCACGACCAGAGCGCCCGCAGCGTTATAGAGCCCATCCTGTCCGCTCGCCAGCCGGAAAAAGTGATAATCGAACGCCACTTTCGTCTTGGCGAGCGGCTTCACATCAACTCCGACGCGCAGGTCACGGATATTGGGCCAGCCCACCTGATCGGCGATCCCGTAATAGGCGTGGTTGGTCGGGTAGAGCTGATCGAACGTTTCAACCTTTCCGTCGCCGCGGGCGCGGTCGCCGGAGGCGTAATCATATTCGAGCGACACGCGCGGCTTGAGCGCGAATTTTGGCGGCGAGTAACCCACAATTCCATACCCCGCCCAGGCGGAGAAATCGTCGGTTGAAAAATGTCCTTCCTGGCGCGCCGCCTCGAGCGCGTAATCGAACCCGGAAGGTAGTTTCCCGACCCAGCGAAGTCCAACCGTCACGATGTCCGCGTCGCCCGGCTGCCCCGTCTCGCTTTGAACGTGAGGCAGCGTCTTCCACAACACGTAGGGCTCCAGGGTGGCGTGCGGGAGAACATCGTTCAGCGAACCATAGACGCCGTAGAAATTTTCACCCGGCCGGGGCTTGTCGAAGCGATTCGTGTAAATGTTCACGACGGTCAAAGCAAAGACGTCCACCCCAATGCGCTTTCCGTTGATCGTGAACCGCGCACCATCGAAAGTTCGCGAGGTGTTACTCCAATCGAAGGCTCCGATCAATCGCTCCGTGCCAAATTTCAATTCCTGGCGGCCCCCCCGCAAGCGCAGCTTCTCGTCCGTCCCAAGTTCCACGTAGGCCTGGCGCAGGTCCACAATATCTTTCAACGCAGGCGAGACGTGCGAAGGTTCAATCGCATGGGCGCGGGAATCCTGGGCCTGCACGAAGCCTCGAATCCACTTCCGCGGCAGGATTTCCAGGTTCAAGCGCAGGCGGGTCAGGTCGTAACCGTCCTCCGTTCCCGGTTGAAATCCAAAGGACGTCCGCCCCTCGATTCGGTTGCGAAACTCTCCGCTCAACCGAATCCATTGCGGAAGGGATTGATTGACGTGGCGGAGCGGCGAAGCCTCGGCTTTTTTATCACCCTGCTGAGGCCCTGCCGTCTGCGCTGTGGCGGAAGCTCCTGCCAGCACGGCAGCCAGCGCAATCAGAACTGACCAGTGCGAACGATTGGCACGGAGAATTTTCATGAATGGAGTGCAGCGGGGGCGCCGGATGCGCGCCCCGATCTCTCCCCGTGGGAGGAATTCAAACTTTCCATCAGAAACGGATCTTTCAGAGGCACCAGTGGGGCTTTGCGCACCACGCGGAAGAATAGCAGCGCATAGAGTGCGGCCGCTCCGGCCCATGAGCCGACTTCGAATAGACCCACAACCGGTTCAGGACCCACGGCAGCCGGGAAGATCATGAGATACAGGTCCAGGCATCTCCCGCCCAGTACAATGACGGCGACCGTGACCAGCATCTGCGTGCTCTGCTTGTAACGACGCTGCAGCAGAATCAGGAAGGGCAAAGCCCAGCTCAGGAGAAGATTCAAGAGGAACAACGGCCCCCAGGCCCCGTGCTGCCGATGAACGTAATACGAGGTCTCTTCGGGGATGTTGGCGTACCAGATGAGCATGTACTGGCAAAACCACAAGTATCCCCAGAAAGTACTGAACGCGAACAGGAGCTTGCCGAGGTCATGCCGGTGTTCTTCGGTGAGCGAGAACTCGCCCGGAGCAAGCCGTTCGACCAGCGCGGCGAGCACGATCAGCGCCGCAAGGCCGCCCAGGAACATTCCGGAAAAATCGTAAAAGGCGAAAACCGTGCTGTACCAGTTGGGCTCGAGCGACATCATCCAGTCGAAGCTGGCGGGAATCAGAGTAAAGGTCAAAACCACGAGAAACGCGGCTGAGACGCGAATGTTTCGGCGTGTGTGCGCGTGGTCTCCGTCTAAATCCTGCCGGCGCGATGTGCGCACGATGGCGACGGCAAAGATGAACCAGACGATCAGGTAAAACACGGCGCGAGCGCGGAAAAACGGCAGGCTCAGCCAAATCCGCTTGAAACCTTCGAGCCCTTCCCCAACTGACGACCCCCTCGCCGCCCAGGGATAGACGGCCGGGTGGAGAGCCAGTGTCGCTATCAGGCCCAATGCCCCCACGGGCAGAAGCAGCGCCATGGCTTCGGGGATTCGGCGGATGCCGACGCTCCAGGCGGCGCCGGTGACGTACTGGAGTGCCACAAAGAATATTCCCGCCAGTGAAAGCTGCAACAGAAAATAGGAGGCGAGGAACCAATCTGCCCAGGCACGTTGAGAGTCAAAGTAAAGACCCGTGAGGAAAGTAACCACGCCGAATGCGACAAGGATCTTGAGCATAAGACCCCAGCCTTCGGGCATTTTCATTTCGCGCTCGCGGGCATTCATGGCTGGCCTCCGCTGGAAGTCCCTCCCGCGACGGCGTGAGTCGCAACCGGTCCTCCCCCCCCAGGCGGGGCGGGTGCGGGTGGAGATGCCGCTGCGGGCGCTGGCGGCGCCGGCGTCTGCAAGGAACGGACATGGAGGATTACCTTCCATCGGTCGTTGGTGGAAACCTGCGCAGCGTATGAAGGCATGTTCTTCTGGCCGAAAGTCAGAATGTGAAAAATCTGACCGTCCTTGAGGTTGCGAGCATGATCGTCAAGCAGGGAAGGCGGCGCGGGAAATCCACGTAGAGAGACCGGCCCGTTGCCCGATCCTCCCGCCCCGTGGCACGCCTGGCAGAAATTGGCAAAGACCGAAGCGCCGCGCGCAAAGGCGCGCTGATCAGAGGCTTGAAACGGGTTTGTAAGCTCCTCACCCGATCGAACGGCGTCCACCGCACTCGCCGTGTAGTGAAGGGGGACGTAGCCGCGAGGCTCGGTGCCCGGAACAGGCGGTTGCAGCGTCTTGCCGTCAGGAAAGTTGGGGTTGGGTGAATATCCGTTGTAGCGCGGGCTGCGGGCCATGTTCGGAAAGTAATCGGCATTGCGCCGGCTGAAGTCCGGCGGGCCCATCCAGTTCAGCCCCACCGTCAGAACAAACGCCAGGAGAAGAAAGACGTTTAATGTTGCCCGGGTCATGCTCGCTCCTCCTCCACGCGCTCTTCGACTCGCACGGCTCGGAACTCCTGCATCAGACGTGTGACCTTGGCGGCGTCAAAGGCGGCATCGGTCTCTTCCAAGACGACCAGGAAGCGGTCGTCCGTGACTCGCGGCGCGGGGAGCACGGCCTTCTTGCCGGGCAGCAATCGCGCCACGATGAGGAATGCAATCACCGTGCTGACGCCGGCGAGAAGAACCATCACCTCAAACGTCACCGGAACGAAGGCGGGGAGCGAATCCCAGGGTTTGCCGCCCACATTCAACGGCCAGTCGATCCAGGTCGTCCAGTACTCGAACCAGACCTTGAGCGACGCCCCCAACGCTCCCAGCGCGAAGCACACCCAGGGGAGTCGCGAGGGCGGAAGCGCCATGGCTTTTTCCATTCCGTGGACGGGGTAGGGCGCGTAGACATCCGCAACCCGGAAACCGAACCGGCGGGAAGCGCTCGTTGCCCCCAGGGCGTCTTCTTCGCGTTCGAAAGTGGCAAGGAGTAGACGGCGGCTCATGAACCCGCCTCCTTTGAATTTCTTCCGTAGGTCAGGACGCTCTTGACGTCCGCGATGGAGATGACCGGCACGAAGCGGCAGAACAACAGGAACAGGGTGAAGAACAACCCGAAGCTGCCGGCCAATATCGCCACGTCAATCCGTGTCGGGAAAAAATCCGCCCAGCTCGAGGGAAGGAAGTCGCGCTCGAGCGAAGTCACCACGATGACGAACCGTTCGAACCACATGCCGATGTTGATCAGGATGGAAATCGTGAAGACGGCGGGGAGATTGGCGCGCAGTTTTTTGATCCAGAAAAGCTGCGGCGTAACGACATTGCACGCGACCATGATGCCGAAACCCCAGCCGAGCCGCCCCAACGCGCGATTCAGGAATGCTCCGGTCTCATACGGGTTGCCGGAATAGAAGGCCATGAAGAACTCGATCCCGTAGGAAACGGCGACGACTCCGCCCGTGACCACGATCAGCTTGCAAATCGCGTCAATATGCCGCGACGTGATGTAATCCTCGAGATGCATCACCTTGCGCGCGATGATGACGAGAGTCAGGACCATGGCCAGACCCGAGAAAATCGCTCCGGCCACGAAATAGGGCGGGAAAATGGTGGAGTGCCAGCCGGGGACAATCGAGGTGGCAAAATCCCAACTGACAATCGTGTGCACGGAAACGACGAGCGGCGTGGCCAGTCCCGCCAGCAGCATGTAAACCGTTTCGTAACGCTGCCAGGTTCGATACGAGCCGTCCCAGCCCAGGCTGAAGAAGCGGTAGAGCCAGCGTCGCAGGGGCCGCTCGCAACGGTCACGAAGCGTGGCGAGGTCCGGAATCAACCCCACGTACCAGAAGGTCAGCGAAATGGTGAAATAAGTTGAGATGGCGAAGAAGTCCCAAACCAGCGGCGAGCGGAAATTCACCCACAGCGAGCCGCGCGTGTTCGGATAAGGGACAAGCCAGAAGAAAAGCCAGGGACGGCCGAGATGCAGGATGGGAAAAAGTCCGGCGCATACCACTGCGAACAAGGTCATGGCTTCCGCCGAACGGTTGACCGAGGTGCGCCACCGCTGCCGAAACAGGAAGAGGATTGCCGAAATAAAAGTCCCGGCGTGACCGATTCCGATCCAAAAGACAAAATTGGTGATATCGAACGCCCAGCCGACGGTGGCATTCACGCCCCACGTGCCCACGCCC
>CAYZVR010000197.1:0-2740 GCA_964481715.1 uncultured Acidobacteriota bacterium
GCAGTTTTCCGCCACCGCCGATATCGGCTCGAAACTGAAGACCGGTGTCGTGAACGACCTACCGCCCATCGATACCTGCGCCCTGGCGATTCAGCTCGGCGCGACCTACGTGGGACGGTCCTTCTCCGGCGACAAACGCCAATTGATGGCGCTCCTGCAAGGCGCGCTCGCCCACCGCGGTACGGTAATGCTGGACGTCATCTCACCCTGCGTAACCTTCAACGACCACGAGGGCTCGACGAAAAGTTATAGCTACGTCAAGGACCACGATGAGCCGCTGGCTGAGATGAGCTTTGTTCCCTATTTTGAAGACATCACGGTTGACTACGACCCTGGCACGACGCAGGAGATCACGCTGCACGACGGCTCGAAAATCTTGCTTAAGAAGATCGGCGCCGACTTTGACCCCACCAATAAACTGGAATCGCTGCGGGTCCTCACCGAGGCCCACGACAAGCGTGAAGTGATCACCGGCCTTTTCTATGTTAATACCAAGCAGGAGGACTTCCTGCAGTTGCTGAACATGGTGGATGAGCCGCTGGCCACGCTGCCCGAATCGCGCGTCCGACCGCCCAAGGAAGTGCTCGACGAAGTGATGGAAGGGTTGCAGTAATCAGCCGCGCGTTGACCTTCCACTCCAGCCACCCCGAATTTTCTGGAACTTGCCTGTCCCGGTGGGGCCCTAACGCCTCTTCCGGATAAAATCCCCAATGCTGGAATTGATGAAGTCGGGCTTTTCGTGGATGACCCAGTGCGTCCCGAGGGGGGCGCGCCGGATGGTGAGATTGGAAACATATTCTTCAAGCCCCACGAGATTGCTGGTCAGCAGGTATGGGTCCTTTTCTCCCCAGATGACCAGTGTGGGGACTTCCACGACGAGCGAAGTGAAGCCTCGCGTCATTCCGTCCAAGTCTACATCCGCTCCCTCTGTGGGCGGCCCCAGTCGCGCGGCGCGGTAATAGTTGAGGCCGCCAGTCAATGCGCCCGGGCGCGACCAGGCCTCGAGGTAGGCCTTTAAGTCGGCGTCGGTGAGGTAACCTCGCTCGAGCCGGTCCTTGAGCGCGCCCTCGACGAGCGCCGCGTAGTTATTAGCCGAGAGCGTTTGCTCGGCGGCGGCGCTACGGAACATATGCATGTATTGACTGGCCGCCTGCTGGGCAGGGTTATCGCGCAGCTCGCGCTGGAAAATTGCCGGGTGCGGCGCGTTGACGATGATGAGTTTTTCGAGAAGGCTGGGATACTTGAGCGCGAAAGCCCAGGCCACCAGTCCGCCCCAATCGTGACCCGCGAGGGTGAACCTTTCATATCCGAGATCCGCGACGAGCCCGCGAACGTCTTTGATCAAATGCTCGATCCGGTAAGCTGCGACCTCGGTTGGCTTCGAGGAGAGGTTGTAGCCGCGCATGTCGAGGGCCATGGCGCAGTGATCATCGGAAAACTCCCTGAGCTGCTCCTTCCACGCGTACCAGAACTCCGGAAAGCCGTGCAGGAACAAAAGGAGCTTCCCCTGTCCCTCCCCCACATAATGCAGGCGAACGCCGTTCACCTCCGCGTAAGCGTGTTCAAGCATGGGCTTTCCTTACGGCGAAGGTTATCTTTTTGCGCATTGGAAAACAATCTTAAAGCCGTCCACGCCGCTGCCGGGCGCAACGTCCAGGCGCTCGTCCTGCTTCGGGCAGCCTTTGTGGCGGAGCGTCACGTAGTTGCGTCCGGGGATTAACTCGAGTGTCGCCGAGCCGTCCGGCGCCGTTTGTCCCTTGGCCTTGTCGAGGACTGTGCCGGTGGACCACGCGGCGTCAAGCGCCACATTTCCCAAGGGCTGGTCGTTCGTGTCGAAGACCCGGAACAGCACGGGCTTGTGCCGCAAGCGGCGCGCGTCGTGGATTTCCTCGTTCAGCAACACGAGTTCAACCGAGGTCGCCGGCTCCTTTGGGGTAAGCACCACGTGCCGGAAAACCGTATGTATTTCGGGCGAGCTGCGGCGCCGGGCCGTTACCCAATAAAAGCCGGGAGGAAGGTGCGTGAACTTGAACTTGCCGTCATCGTCTGGCGCGGTTTGTGCGAGCGGCATTTCCTGCTGGTCGCTCAGCGAAATGACCGCGCCCAAAGCGGCGCGCATGTCCGCTCCGAGAGCGGTTCCAGCAATCGAGCCCTCCGAGCCCGCAGCCGGCGGCGCGATTTCCACTTCGATCCTGTTGCTCGAGACTTCACCTTCCCACAAGTTGGCATCGAGGATTCGCCGGAGGTTTTGGCCGTTTGAATATTGCGCGCGATAAGTGGCGGAAATCGTGTAGCGCCCCCAGCGAGGTTGCGACTTTCCGTTTTCACCGGCCGAGGCGGCGGGCAGGAGACTGACCGCCGTCTTTTCTTCGTAATCCCCGCCGGGCGCGATGGGCAAAAGCTTCGCGTGCGGGGGCGCAACACTGTCAAAAACCTTTCCTTGCGCCGGGATTTCTTCCGCGCCCGGCGCGGCGGCGCTCACCGGTTCCACATGGACTTCCAGCGTAGACCCGCCGCTGGTCAAGCTCGGGCCGAAATCCTCGGTGGCAAAGGGATTGCCGGCTTCGGCGGGCAATGCTTCATCGCGCACCGGCGCATAAATCCAAACCGGATGTGAACTCGAATTATGCAGGTGCAGTGTGAGGCGCGCCGGGAAGGGGGACGTGAGAGAGGTTTGTGCAACCGAGAGCAGAAGCTTTAGCTCCGGCTCGGGGGCGGCTGCCGAGACGGAAGCCATCGG
>CAYZVR010000197.1:2750-7308 GCA_964481715.1 uncultured Acidobacteriota bacterium
AGGAGAAGCGCAAGCCATCGCATCGGTCACCGGTTTCCATTGTAATCGAGCCAAGTCCCCGATGCAGCCGGAGACTCGTGAAGTCTGGTCGCCGCCGTCACAGAACGCGCAGGATCAGGCATTTCAGGTAATGCGTTTCGGGAACCGTCAGGAGGATGGGATGGTCGCGCGACTGTGTGCGCCGCTCGATGACGGAAACGGTGCGATGGGCGTCGAGCGCCGCCGCCGCAATCGCTTCGAGCAGGTCGGCCTCGCTCACGTGGTAAGAGCACGAGCAGGTGACAAGGGTGCCGCCCGGGTTGAGCATCTTGAGCGCGCGCAGGTTGAGCTCTTTGTAGCCGCGCAGCGCGGCCTCCACGTTGGCTTTGTGGCGTGCGAAAGGCGGCGGGTCGAGCACGATGGTATCAAAGCGCTCGCTCGCCTGGTCGGCGGCTTTCAGGAAGTCGAAGCAATTCGCCTCTTTCCATTCGGCGTTTGAAATGCCGTTTAATTCCTGATTGCGTTTCGCGAGCGCCAACGCTTCGGGGGAGCTGTCAATCCCCAGCACCGATTCACAGCGGCCTGCCATCGTCAGAGCGAATCCCCCCGCATAGCAGAAGGCGTCGAGCGCCCGGCCGCGCGCGTATTCGCGGGCTGCGGCGCGGTTTTCCCGCTGGTCGAGAAACCCGCCGGTCTTTTGTCCGCCCAGCAGGTCAAACGCGAACTTCACACCGTTTTCTTCCACCACCACTTCCTTCACTTCTTCGCCCGAGAGAACCCCGTTTAGCCCCGGCAGGCCTTCGAGCGCGCGAACCGCGGCATCATTGCGCTCGAGGATCGAGAGTGGTGAATAGCGTTTCTCGAGGATTTCAACAACCGTCGCCTTCAAATGGTCCATGCCCTGGCTGAGCGTCTGAACGACAAAACATTCTGCGTAGCGGTCAATGACCAGGGAAGGCAGCAGGTCGCCTTCCGAGGCCACCAGCCGATAAGCGCTTGCTCCCCCGGTGATGCGCGCGCGAAAATCCGCCGCGGCGGCGATGCGCTCGGCGAGAAACGATTTGTCGAACGGCCGGGTTTCGCGCGTCAGGAGCCGCAAGGCGATTTGCGACTTGCTGCTATAGAGGGCCTGCCCCCAAAAGCGTTTCCTGCGGTCGACCAACCGCACGATTGCTCCGGGCGCGGCGCCGTTTGCGTCGTGGACGTCGGTGCGATAGATCCAAGGATGGCCCGAAAGAATTCGCTCGATTCCGCGTTTGCCTATGGTGACCGCGCCTAAAGACATGCAATGACTTTATCACAAGGTGTCAGGAGCGCGGGGAATTGGACGGGCCGTCCGTTCGAATAAGCTAGAATGAGCGTTAGATGCTGGTTGATGATTTCAATTACTTGCTTCCTGCGGAATTGATCGCCCAGCGGCCGCTTGACGAGCGCGACGCTTCGCGCATGATGTTCATCAACCGCGCGGCGCAGCGCATTGAGGATCGAACGTTTCGCGGGCTGCCGCAAATTCTCCAGCCCACGGACCTCCTGGTCTTTAACAACACCAAAGTTTTTCCGGCGCGGCTGGTGGGACGGCGGCGCGGGGCCGGCGCGCAAAAAATCAGCGAGCACAATCCGGCCGCGCGCAATTTCCTGACCGCCGAAATGGAATTACTGCTCACGCGGCAGGAAAGCGAAGACGTCTGGTGGGGATTGGTGCACCCGGGGCGCAAGGTGCGGACCGGCGAGGTGCTGGTTTTTGGAAATAACGAGCTGGAGGCGGAAGTCCTGGAGCGCGGCGACTACGGCCTGCGTCGCGTGCGCCTGAGAACTGGCAGCGGAGCAATTGAAGATGCGATCGACCGCCTGGGCCACGTTCCGCTGCCTCCCTATATCCGTCGCGCAGACGAGCCGCACGACCGGGAGACTTATCAGACGGTTTACGCCAAGGTTCGCGGGGCAGTCGCGGCGCCCACGGCTGGTTTTCATTTTACTGAGCGGGTTCTTGAAAAGCTTCGCAGCCGCGGCGTTGAGACTTGCGAGATCACGCTGCACGTTGGTCTGGGAACTTTTCAGCCGGTGCGCGCCGAGCGCGTGGAAGAACACCGGATGGAATCCGAGCGATTCGAAATTTCCGAATCGTCCGCGAACGCCATCAATCGCGCGCTCGATGAAAGCCGGCGCGTCATTGCGGTGGGCACGACCAGCGTCCGCACGCTTGAGCACGTTGCGCAAAACAACAGCGGCAGGATTGCTCCAGGACGTGGCGAAACCAACCTCTTTATTTTTCCTGGTTTTCAATTCCGCGTGGTGAAAGCGCTGCTCACCAATTTTCACTTGCCCAAATCCTCTTTGCTAATCCTGGTCTCGGCCTTTGCGGGCAGGGAATTGACGCTCCAAGCATACGAGCACGCGGTTGGCGAGCGCTATCGCTTCTACAGCTACGGCGACTGCATGCTGATCGTTTAGGCCTCCCGCGCCTACCATCGCACGCGCACTCGATACTTCAAAACCGCCTCACCGTCGGCTTCGACGGGAACCGTAAACCGCGCCGCGAAGGCTGCCGTCTTTTCGTATTTGAAATTTGCGCTGAGCATCGTCCAATCGCCGCCGATAGGCTCGTTGACTTCAACGGTGATGGGTGTGGACTTGTGGTTGCGCAGCGAAATCTCGAACGCCATTTCGTAAACGCTCGAGGCAATCTTCTGGAAGTCCGTCTGTTTGCGCTCCGCCACAACGTCGAACGCGTTGCCGATGTGGAGGTCGAGCGTTTCGTCCTTGGGCGTGTGGTCGATCCGGTCTTCACCGATGAACTGCACGCGGCCTTTGGAATCGTTCTGGTAGACGCGCATGGTGCCGGCGGGCAGGGGTTGCCCCAGCGAATTGGTTTCGGAATTTTTGAACTTGATGTGCACCTGGACCGGCTCCTTGATGGGCTGGCCGGGGCGCTGCGCGTTGTGGAAATAATAATCTTGACCGTCCACTTCGAAGCGCTTTTCGAAATCGATGCCCGTTGAAGTGAGCAAACTAATTTGCTTGGTCTCGTTGTTCTGGAGCGTGGTTCTCCGGCCCAGAGTGTAGAGGTGATATTCGGAGAGTCCCTCCTGCGCGAACTGCGGCGCTGCCGCTTCGTCGGCTCGCATCGCTTTCATTTGACTCATCGCACCGACCTGGCCATAAACCCGGTTAAGTTCGCCGGCCACAAGCTGAAGCTGCGCGTTCTTGTACGCCGTGCCGCTGCTGTTAGTCACCGTGACCCAGCCGTTCAGGTCGGCGGCTTTTTCGTCCGCAGCGATGGTGAGCACGTAATCGGCATTCCAGTTCATTTGGTTGGTCAAATAGGAGGCTTCGACGGTCTGCGCGCCCGCGTGGCGATTTTCAAGCAGCCAGACGAGCGTCGGCTTGCTGTAGAGATTTTCCGGCAGGTCGGGAAACACATAGCGGTCCGCGCCCATGCCGGTGATGATCTGGTTGCCCACTTGCCACACCGGGCCCTGGTTGTAGGCGAGCAGCGTCGCTTTCACCGCGACTTCCTTGGTTGAATTATTTTCAGTTTCGACCCGGATGAGCGTCAGCTCTTTTCCCACGTACTTTTGGAGGAGCTTTTCCGGGCTGAGCAGATCGTATTCATAGTTCTGCTCGAGCACGGTCAAGTCTTTTGGCGCGGTCAACGAAACAATGTGAACGGTTGCGGCGTTCACCGCTGCGGCGATGTCCATGTAGCGCAGGTCGATCGTGCCGGCCGGCAGCGTGATCCGTCGCACGTCGCGGACCAGAGCGATATTTGAGTTGTAAACCGTGACAGCAAGATCTTTCTGGTCGTCCTGGGTGGAAGTCTGAGCGGTCTGGGCGCGCGCGCCGGTTGCCAGCATCAGGATAACGGTGGCGAGCGCTGCGGCGCTCCAGGTTTTTCGTGGGGTTCTCATGGTTCACTCTCCTCAAAACAAGAAATCGTTCCTTCGATGATAGAACGGCCTGCCTCTGGTGTCTTGCAATAAAAAATTCGGCCCTCAGGAAGTGCCCGCACCCTTTAAAAAAATTGCAAGCCCCGCCGTCCCGGACGTTCTTCAGGTGTGACGCACCGGGCGCTTTCTCATTGGGGGTGCGCGGGCGGAATCTACCGGAGGTGATTTATGAGATCGGCAAAGGGATGGTGGGGCTTGCTTGCGGGATTGTTTCTGGTGGCGCCGCTGGCGGGTCAGTTTGACCGAACGCGGCCGGCGCGGGCGCAGGACGCGAAAGGCGTCGAGGATTTTCGGGAGAGTTGGGTCGTGCTAGACCCGATCACCAAACACAATTTGAGTATTTACCCCGTGATTTCGAAGATCAAAGCCGACACTTCGGGTTTTCTGACCCTGGACGAAGGGCTGGCGGCGGGAGTGGTTCGCATCGCGGAGCGCGGCGAAATCGAAAACGCTATCTACCGCCGGCGCGACCCGTCGAGGCGGTGGCCTCCCGTCGTCGAGCAGGTCCAGAGTTCGAGCGCGAGCGTCAACGAACTGATGCTCGTAAACAGGTCGGACCGGCCGCTGCTGCTTCTCGCCGGGGAAGTCGTTTCGGGCGGAAAGCAGAATCGCATCATTGGCGCGGACATGGT
>CAYZVR010000198.1:0-7290 GCA_964481715.1 uncultured Acidobacteriota bacterium
AAGCGCCAGCGTTCGATGGCGGTGAGGATTCCCCCGGCGGCTGCTTCACCTCGGCCGCCCGCTCGGCGCTGGCCCGCCAAGAAAGCCGCGGCGCGCATTATCGTTCGGACCATCCTCTCAAGAATGAAACCGCGCCTCCCCGGCACTCTTTCTTGTCGAAAGAAAGACCCGTTTATTTCGAGTAGGAAGTTTTGGGCAAGCGCCCCGTCTGAGCGGTTTAGCCGGCGGGCGGGTCTATTCCCTGCTCTGGTTTGCCCCACAGGGAAAATAGCATCGCCGCCGTGAGGATGGTCAGAATCGTCGCGAGCGAAACAACGATGGGCAGGCGATAGAAACCCGCCACCAGCATTTTCGCTCCGACGAAGATCAGGACGAGAGAAAGACCGGTGCGCAGGTATCGAAACCGCGACAACGCACCTGTCAAGACAAAGTAGAGGGCGCGAAGGCCAAGAATGGCGAGAACGTTGGAAGAATAGACAATAAAAGGGTTTTGCGTGACCGCAAAGACGGCGGGAATCGAGTCCACAGCGAAAACGACATCCGTGGTTTCGATCATGACCAGAACGAGAAACAACGGTGTGGCAAAAATCCGCCCGTTGCGTCGCACAAACATAGTTGTGCCTTCGTACTTTTCGGTCACCGGAAACAGCTTTCGCGCCAGGCGTAATATCGGATTGCGCTCCGGGTGAACTTTATGCTCCTTCTGCAGCAGAAACCGCACCCCGCTGATGACCAGAAAGACGCCAAACAAGTATAAAATCCAATGGAAGCGTGAGATCAGGGCGACCCCAGCAGCAATGAATCCTCCCCGCATCACGAGCGCACCCAGCACGCCCCAGAACAGGACTCGGTGCTGGTCTTCGGCCGGGACAGCCATGTAACCGAAAATGATCGCGAAAACAAACAGATTATCCATCGAAAGCGATTTTTCCAGGATATATCCGGTCAGAAACTCCAGGGCCGCTTGCGGTCCTTGCCAGAAATAGAGGCCGACGTTAAAGGCAAGCGAGAGGGCGATCCAGAAGGCACTCCAGAGCAGGGCCTCGCGAAACGAAACGCGGTGAGCTCGGCGATGGAACACCCCAAGGTCGAGCATCAGCAATCCCAGCACAAACAATGTAAAGATCGCTGATGCGAACAACTGGTTCATCTGGCTCCTGGATGGATGCGATTATGGAGGGAGTCTCTCAACGTGTCGTGCGTTCCTTGAGGTGCGGTGAATCCTCCATGCCCTCAAGCGCGCCGAGTACGACTCGGCCCACAATGGTCAAACTGACCGCACTGCAATGCTCGACCGTGTCCTCAGCGGAGTGCCAGTAACGGTTCTGCGGGCCATAATCGAAGTCAATGAGATCCACCGCTGAAACTCCCGCGTTCACGAAAGGAATGTGATCATCGTCGGTCGGCCGCGCGTCGTCGAGAAAATAACGCGAATATCCAAGCGAATGCGCGGTCTGAAAGACCAAATCCTGAAGCCAGGCGGTTGAGTTGTATTCCCGGTGGATTCCGAGCTTTGCGTCTCCGATCATATCCACCAAAATCATCGCCTGGATGCGGCTCAATTCCCCGTTCGCTGATAGTTTTTGAACCAGATGCCGGCTGCCGTAAAGGCTGTCGGCGCTGGACCACGTTTGGGCCGCTTCTTCCCCGTCGAAAAATACCAGCCAAATCGTGAAGGTGTTCTTGCGGTGGACAAGGGTTCGCGCCAGTTCCATCAGCAGCGCGGCGCTCGAGCCGCCGTCGTTTGCGCCCACGAATTGAACGTTGGGCACTCGGGCCGTGTCGTAATGCCCACCAACGATCACGACGTCGGGCCGTGTTCCCGGAATCTTGACCAGCAGGTTCGTCATGGCGAGACGGCCTATCGGCGTGGAGGCCTCGAATTGATCCTCTTCAACCTGCGCGCCAGCTTTTTGCAACTGGCTGACAATCCATTGGCGCGCTTGGGCGAGGGCCTGGGAACCGGATGGACGAGGGCCGAAAGCGGCCAAATGCTTCAGGTCTTCAAAAGCACGGCCCCCGCTGAAAGCCGGGGCCTCATGGGGCGCACCCGCGCCATTAGCGGGAACCGCCAAAACCAAAAGGCTCAGAAAACAGAGGGATAGGATGGTCTCTCGCCCTCTATTCCTGAGCATCTTTTTTCTTCCTCTTTTTGAGGTAGACAAGCCAGGAGAGTCCGATACTTATAACGTATAGGCCGACCAGCGGAATCCAGACCACGAAAATAGAGGCCATATCGTTGGTGGGTACGATGGCTGCCGCCACCACGGCCGTTATGAGGACGGCATAGCGAAAGTTTTTCAACAAAAACTTAGGGGTCACAATTCCAAAGATGGAAAGAAGCAGAATGACCACCGGAAGCTCGAAGACCACTCCCACTCCCAGCATGATGGACATGGCCAGGTCCCAGTACTCGTTGATTGTGACCATGGGTTGGAATTGCCGGCCGAATTCGACCAGGAATTCCAGCGCCTTGGGAAGGGCCAGTTTGTAGGCAAAGAAGCCGCCCGAGATGAACAGGCCGCTGGTGAGGAACACAAAAGGCCACACGTATTTCTTTTCGTTACGATACAGCCCGGGAGAAATAAACAACCAGAACTGCCACAGGATGAAGGGTGACGCGAGGAAAATCCCCGCCATGATGGATATCTTTATGTAAAGATTGAAAGGGTCGACAGGGTTCGTATAAACCAGTTTTTCCGGAAGGTTCAGGGTGTGGAGCGCGTCGGTCAGTGGCCGGGCCAGATAAGCGTAGATGGCGTCACGAAAGTAAAAACAGATTCCAGTTCCAATAACAATGGAATAAATGCTTCGCAGAAGGCGCTGGCGGAGTTCCTCCAGGTGCTCGAGGAACGACATTTGCCTGCCGCTGGATTCGTCTTCAGGACCGGGATTCGGGTTCTTCGATGGCGGGTTCTGAATCGTGGTGGCCATAAGGAAGGCTGGCTTCCGGCGTTTTGTTCGGCTGGATTTCCGGGCGATCCAGGTTCGCGATCTCCTGCTCGAGCGAACTCTTCAATTCGTTGGAGGCACGGCGAAGTTCTCCGAGCCCCTTGCCCAGGGTTCGAGCGATCTCCGGAAGCTTCTTGGGGCCAAACAACAAATAGGCGATGAAAAGAATAAACCCAATTTCAACGAAGCCACCGTTCAACAAGTTTGACCTCTCGTGTTGATGATAGGTGACCCCCTGAGTCTTGTCAAGACGTATCGCCTCCCGGGCTTTCCGGCGCTGACCATTCAGAAGCGTGGCCGCAATTTACAAACCGCGGGAAACGAAGTCCCGGAATTTGCCATCCTATAAAGAGCTGTCGGCAGCGCGCCTTTTTCACTCGGGCAAGCCGTGGTATACTGCCAAAAGAGGAGTTTGGGTTTATGGCGCAGAGAAAACGCGTGGTTTGGTTCCTGCTTTCGACGGTGTTGTTATGCGCTTTTCTGGGGGGGATGTACGGGCAGCGCGTCGAAGCCACAACCGGGGATGACGACTCGGATTTTAGAGCTAGCTCCGGCGAATTTTCGAATGTCCTAAACCTCGTACAAGAGAATTACGCGGACCCCGTGGACCCAGACCGAGTCATCTATGGTGTTCCGAACAGCAGCCTGGGGGCGATCCCCGGGATGCTCCGCACGCTCGACCCGCACTCGAATTTCCTCGACCCACGAACCTTTGAGCTCTTCCAAGAGGAACAACGCGGCAAATACTATGGCGTGGGAATGCGCATCGGACCCATACCCGGCAAGATGGGAAAGATGGTGACGATTGTCGTCCAGCCTATGCCGGGCTCGCCGGCCTTTCGCGCCGGGCTTCGCCCCGGGGATATCATCATTCGCGTGGACGGAAAATCCACCGACGGCTTGAATACGACTCAAGTGGCGTCACTTTTGAAAGGACCAAAGGGCACCATCGTGCACGTGGGCGTGAGTCGTGAGGGTTCCGACGAGCCGCTGGAATTCGGAATCATGCGCGACGAGATTTCTCCGCGCAGCGTGGATAATGCTTTCTATATTCGTCCGCACGTAGCCTACATACATATTTCGGGATTCAACGAAACGACAAACGACGAATTGAGCGAGGAATTGAAGAAGTTCGACACAAGATCGCTTCAGGGCCTCGTTCTGGACCTGCGGGACAACCCCGGCGGCCTCCTGCAGGAAGCCGTCGATGTGTCGGATCACTTTCTGGAGAAGAACCAGCTGATCGTGTACCACTTCGGACGGCGTTCGCGGGAGAAGCGCTACTATGCGACCAAGGGAGACGGCGGGAGCGAATACCCGATGGTGGTGTTAATCAACCGGATGTCGGCCAGTGCGGCAGAGATTGTGACGGGGGCCCTGCAAGACCACGATCGAGCGCTGGTGCTGGGCGAGCCGAGCTTCGGCAAGGGACTTGTTCAAAGCGAATATCCGCTCAGCGAGAGAACTATGCTGCTCTTGACAACGGCTAGGTACTACACACCCAGCGGCCGGCTGATCCAGCGCAACTACTCGAATGTTTCCCTTTACGATTATTACTATCACTTCGAACAGAAATCTCTGCCCCACACGGAAGTTCGCCTCACCGATGGTGGGCGCGAAGTGTTCGGCGGGGGCGGAATCATGCCGGACATCGGCTTCACCGATCCTAAGCTGAACCCGGTTGAGGAAAAACTGGCACAGCATGGAGCGTTTTTTAACTTTGGCAAATATTACCTGGGCATCCACAAGACCATTGCCCGGAATTTTGCAGTCAACGATCAGGTTCTTACGGAATTCAAAAAGTTTCTGATTGACCAGAATATTTCAGTGACCGATGCGGAATTTCAAGCCAACCTCGATTATGTCAAGGACCACATTGAGATTCAGTTGGTTGGGATGATCTACGGGCAAAATGATGCCGATCAATTGACCATCGAGAACGATCCCCTCGTCCAAAAAGCCTTGAACAGCATGACTCAGGCTGCCGATCTGTTGGCTAACGCCAAGAAATATATGGCTAGCCGCGGACAGGCGAAATCCTCCTCACCGCAGTGACTTTTCGTGGAAATTAGCACGTCGGGCTCGCCAGTTTCCGAGGGTCCGACTTTCCCCTATGCCTATGGCTGGAATGGGGTTTTGTGCATGTCCGCCGTCACTGTCGCATTCTTGTTCTAACAACACCTTATCCGCTCCATCGAACAGAGTCATTTTTGAATTATGCTATACTAAACGTCGGGTGTCAGGGCACGTCCTGAAAATGAAGATAGCCCGCAGGCATTTTCGGCTGTTGTTGTGCGTCCTGCTTTTCGGCGCGATCCTCGGAAGCGCCTTTGCGCAGCAGGACCAACCCCCATTTCGTGAAGACGATCTGCAAGCAAGTTTCGGCGACTTTTCAAGAGTTTACGAGCTCGTCGAGCAAAACTACGCGGACTTTGTTGATCCTGACCTCGCGATTTATGGCACCTCCCACAGCGGGCTAGGCGCCATTCCCGGGATGCTTCGCACTCTCGATCCCCACTCCAATTTTTTCGACCCCCGCGCCTACACGCAAATGAGGGAGCAGCAAGAAGGCAAGTATCCCGGTGTGGGGATGCGGATCGGCCCCCTCCTAGACAAGACAGGAAAGATGGTGACGATTGTCGTCCAGCCTATGCCCGGCTCGCCGGCCTTCCGCGCCGGGCTTCGCCCCGGCGACATCATCCTTCGCGTGGATGACAAACCTGCCGATGGTCTGAGCACTACGCAAGTGGCGTCGATGCTGAAAGGACCCAGAGGGACGAGCGTACACATTGCCGTCAGTCGAGAAGGTTCTGACGAGCCGCTGGAATTCGACCTGATTCGAGACGAGATTTCCTCGCACAGCGTGGATGACGCTTTCTTCATTCGCCCGCACGTGGCCTATATACACATTTCGGGGTTTACAGAAACCACAGACGATGAGCTCAGCGCGGAATTGAAGACGATCGACCCAAATTCTTTGCAGGGTTTGATCTTGGACCTGCGCGGAAATCCCGGCGGCCTGCTGCAGGAAGCCGTAAACGTAGCCGATCACTTTCTGGAGAAGAACCAGTTGATCGTATACCACCACGGCCGCCGTTCACGCGAAAAGCGCTACTATGCAATCAAGGGGGACGGAGGAAGCCAATACCCTATCGTGGTGCTGATAAACCGGATGACGGCCAGTTCGGCTGAGATTGTGACGGGAGCCTTACAGGACCACGACCGGGCGTTGGTAATTGGCGAGCCGAGTTTCGGTAAGGGACTCGTTCAGACCGTCTACCCTTTGAGTGAGCACACAGGGCTGGCCCTTACCACCGCGCGATACTTCACGCCCAGCGGGAGGCTCATTCAGCGCAACTATGCAAACGTTTCCCTTTACGATTACTACTACCACTACCAGACCGGTCCCCCTCCGCGCACGGATGTTCGCCTGACCGACGGCGGGCGGGACGTTTATGGCGGCGGTGGGATTCTGCCGGACATTCAGGCTCCCCTCATCGAGCCAAACGAGGTCCAGCGGGAGCTCGAAAGGAGGGGGACGTTTTTTGACTTCGGCAAACACTATCTGGGGGTACACAAGACGATTGCGCGAGACTTCGCAGCCAACGATCAGGTTTTGGCGGAATTCGCCGAGTTTCTAAAAAGTGAGAAGCTCCCGTTCTCAGATGCCGATCTTCTGGCCAACCGTGATTACATCTCGAACCATATTCGAGTCCAGCTTGTATCGGTAATCTTCGGCAGCATTGAAGCCGATAAGATGGCAGTTGATTTTGACCCGCTCGTTCAGAAAGCCATCGACAATCTTGGCCAGGCGCGGGAGTTGACCGCGCGCGCCAAGCGATACATCGCCACTAAAAGCCCGGACTAGCCGGAGGGTCCCCTCCCGGGGGATCTTGTCAAGGGAAGACAATTCCGGTCAATCACCTCTCAGCCGCGAGCGGAAAAATTTCAAAAGCGATAACCCGCCTGTAATAGGAAGCAGGAAAATCTGTTTGATGATGGAATTTCGAGTCTTCTTTCGTTCGCGTTCCTGCTCGCTCTCCTTCTTCATCTGAAACTGAAGCATCATCGCGTATTTCATAAAATCCACTCCGCAGGCCTCACACTTCTCGCCATGGGACTGGACGTTTTTGCACGCGGGGCAAACGTAGCGGAGGGGGGTGTGGCAGCGCAGGCAAAACTGGCCCGTTTCGGGGTTTTCGTGCTGGCACTTGGGACAGCGCATAGACGGGCTTAGGTCGGTTTTGTTAGAAAGTGCACCTATTGCCGAACGAGGAATAATCTGGTGGACGCGAAGGGATTCGAACCCTCGACCTCAGCGTTGCGAACGCCGCGCTC
>CAYZVR010000199.1:0-7274 GCA_964481715.1 uncultured Acidobacteriota bacterium
GCGGTGGTTCACTATGCCCTTCGCGAGGGCGGTGTCGAATTACGGGAGCTGCCCGCGCCCACCGAAGTCGGTGAGAGCGAGGTCCTGCTTCGCACGCGCGCGGTGGGAGTTTGCGGCAGCGAAATCCATCAATACCACAACACGCAGAGCTGGAACGTGCGCGTGCCGGTGGTTCTCGGGCACGAATTCTGCGGCGTCGTCGAGCGCGCGGGCCGCTCGGTCGAAGGATTCCGTGAGGGCGACCGCGTGGTGTCGGAGACGGCGGCGCGCATCTGCGGCCGCTGCGCTTATTGCCGCACCGGCGAATACAACCTTTGCCCGGAGCGGCTGGGATTCGGCTACGGCGTGGACGGCGGCATGGCGGAGCTTGTCAAAGTTCCGGCGCGCTGCCTGCATCGCATTCCGGATTTAGTCTCATTCGACAAGGCGGCGCTCGCCGAGCCTTGCTGCGTCGCCTACAACGCGATGTGCGTCAAGACACATCTCCGCCCGGGCGACGCGGTTTTGATTCTCGGGCCAGGGCCGGTGGGCCTGCTGTGTCTCCTGATGGCGAAGCTAGCGGGGGCGGGCTGGCTGGGCGTGGCCGGACTCGAACAGGACGACAAACGATTGGCGTTGGCGCGGGACTTGGGCGCGGCGCCACCGCTGGTTTTGCTTAGCGACCGCGCGGCGGCGCGCGCGCGAATCCGCGAAGAGATTCGCTCTCAAGGCGACGGGCTGGGCGTGGACGCAGTCATTGACGCGACCGGCGCTTCACGCTCGCTCGAACTGGCGCTCGAAGCCGTGCGTCCGGGCGGGCAAATCACCAAAGTCGGCTGGGGCCCGCAGCCGCTCGATTTTTCTCTCGACCCGCTCGTGCAGAAAGCCGCGCGGCTCCAGGGAAGCTTCAGTCACAATTATCCGGTCTGGGAAA
Source organism: uncultured Acidobacteriota bacterium (assembly GCA_964481715.1). GTDB lineage: Bacteria > Acidobacteriota > Terriglobia > UBA7540 > UBA7540 > JAHEKS01. The sequence continues at coordinate 914 of CAYZVR010000199.1, forward strand.
GTGTCATCGCGCTGCTCGCCGGGGGCCGCCTCGACCCGATGCGGCTGGTTGGGCGGACCGCAACGCTCGACCGGTGGCAAACCTGCTTTGAAGAAATGAGTGTCGGGAAAATCGTGAAGGGAATTCTCAAGCCGTCGAACGCGGGCGGGGTTTGACGCGAACCGAACGCGGCTTGGCGGTTGTCAACCGGCTCACCCGTCCAAAGGCCCCGGCGTGTCCAGGTAGTCGTCCACCATCCGGGTGAATTTCCGGACTTTGGTGGGGAGATACTGTACGGCGTTCACGGCTGTTTCCTTGATGTCTTCGACCGCCGAGATAAGATCCGAGACGGAGTCGAGTGTTTCCTCGAGCGGAAATTCAACGCCGACCAGCGAAGTGGGATTGAAGCGGACGGCGTCCTTCAGTTCGCGTTCAACTTTGTCCGCCGTGACCAGAACGCCGCGCTGCTTATCGATAAAAGTCATCCAGGCCTCTCCCGAGTTGGGAAAGCCCAGGAGGGCGTGTTTCTGCCCCAGGTATTCGAGCTCGCAGCCCAACCACTCGAGGTCCTGCGCGAGTTGAAGAAGCTTCCGCTCTGCCATGCGCCCATTGTAACTGATTCCGGGAAAGAAAAACCGGAGACAGCTGCGGCGAACTTTTATAGAATCGGAAGGGGACTCGAGAAGACGCCGCAACAGGACCTAAAAGAGCGTGTCAAATTGCAGCGCGCGCCGGCGTCGGAGGGAAGATGGAATATCGCACGCTTCCTCATACAGACCTGAAAGTTTCGCGCCTTTCGTTCGGCACCATGCCGTTCGGCTCGCAGGCCGACGAAGCCGCCTCGTGCCGCATGGTTGACTGCTGCCTTGCCGCGGGCATCAATTCTTTCGACACCGCGAATATGTACAACCTGGGGAAAGCCGAGTCGGTTCTTGGCAAAGCGCTAGCAGGAAAACGCCAGCAAGTGATTCTCGCCAGCAAAGCGCGATTCAAAATGGGCGAGGGTCCTGACGGGAGCGGCCTTTCGCGCGCCGCCATTCGCACGGCGCTCGATGCGAGCTTGAAGCGCCTCGGGACAGACTACCTGGACCTCTATTATTTGCACTATCCCGACTACTACGTCCCCATCGAAGAAACGGTTGCCGCCCTGGACGAAGCAGTGCGCGCGGGCAAGGTCCGGTATCCGGCGGTTTCCAATTACGCTGCGTGGCAGTTGTGCGAGATGTTGTGGATTTGCGGGAAAAACGGATTCGCGCGGCCTTACGTTTCACAGCCCATGTACAACCTGCTGGCGCGCGGCATCGAGGAAGAATACCTGCCCTTTTGCAAACAGTTTGGCGTGGCGGTGATTCCTTACAATCCGCTGGCGGGTGGGTTGCTCACGGGCAAGCACTCGCGCGCCCAGGGGCCGATCGCGGGCACGCGTTTCGACAACAACCAGCTCTATCTCGGGCGTTACTGGCACGACGACTACTTTGACGCGATTGAAGAACTGCGCACCATCGCGCGCGAGGCGGGGAAGACGCTGATCGAATTGTCGCTTCAGTGGCTGCTCGGCCAGGAGATCGTTGATTCGATCATTCTCGGCGCCTCGCGCCTGGAACAACTGGAAGAAAATCTGAAAGCCTGCGACGGCGGCCCGCTCGATGTGACCACAAACGCGCGTTGCGACGAAGTCTGGAAGCGCCTGCGCGGCATCACGCCGAAATACAATCGGTGAGACGGCCGCCCCATCAACGAGAAGATCTAAAAAAACCCGAACAAACCCGATTCAAAGCCGTTAAGTTATTGAAAAACTCCTGCCTTTTCGGGAACAAAGTCGATCTTTGCCCTCTCCGCCGGACCCAAGCCGTTACGTTTCGCCGCTCAATTGCATCTTCTCCGCGTCCCAGAAGACTCGCTTCTTTTCCCGGTAAGAGATATTAGCCATGTGGCAGGCGACGGCCGTGCCGCAGCCGAAGTCCACGTTCTCGATGGGCTGCTGGCGGCTGCGCACGCATTCGAAGAAATTGCGGATGTGGTCTTCGGTGCCCTCGGCGTGCTGGTGGAATTCCTGCTTCTTGCGTCTGGGTTGTTTCCAGGCGGTGCCGACGTCGGCGGTGGGATCGTTCTTGTGCGCGGCGATGAAGGCCTGCTTGGTATCTTTGGGCCAGGACTCGAGCGGGTAGCCAAAGTTCCACACTTCGTCGTAGGGCATGAGAGAGGCGGACATTTCATTGAGCTCGACGGTCCCCTTGTCGCCCATGAAGCGGACGATTTCGCCGCCCTCGAAATTTGAAACCAGGTTGGCCAAGACGACCACCTGGAACTTGCCGTAGTCGTAGAGCGTGTTGTGGATGTCGGGCACGTCGCGGTCGCCGGTCCAGTGATAGATTCCTCCCGAAGCCACGGCGCTTGCGGGAAACTGCACGTTCATCAAGTCGTGAACACGCGAAAGCAGGTGGACGTATTCGTCGCCGGCGATGCCTGTTCCGTAATCCCACCAGTTGCGGAACTGGAAGAAGCGCGCGGCATCGAACGCGAGCTTGGGGGTGTTGCCGAGGTATCGCTCCCAGTCGACGGTTTCAGGAGAGGCATCGGGCGGCACGGGATATCTCCACGCGCCCACGGGATCGGGCCGATAGATTTCGCACTGCACCATGGTGATGGTTCCGATCTCGCCCGCGTTGATCCATTGCTTGCCTTTTTGCGTGGACTGCATGCTCAAGCTCTGGCTTCCGACCTGCACGACGCGGCCGGTTTCTTTCGAGACCTTCACCATCTCCAGCGCTTCGGGAATGGTATGCGTCATGGGCTTTTCGCAGTAGACGTCCTTGCCCGCGCGCATGGCTTCGAGCGCAATGGGCGCGTGCCAGTGATCGGAGGTGGCGACGAAAACCGCGTCCAGGTCTTTGCGGTCAAGCACCTCGCGGTAGTTGCGCGTGGTCGGCGTGTTCGCCTGGATTTCCTGCGCGCGGCGGAAGTGGCCGTCATAGAGGTCGCAGACGACGGCGACGTTGCCGCCCGCTTTGAGGGCACTCTCCATCAACTCGAGGCCGCGGATTCCCGCGCCGACAATCCCGACCCTCACGCGGTCGCTCGGCGCGGGGATCGGCGCGCGCGCGTTTGCTGTGAGCGAGAACCCGGATGCGACCGCGGCGCCGGCAACGGTCCGCTGCATGAATCGGCGGCGGGAAATTCGGTGGGACATGATTCCTCCTCGTGTTCGGCTGGGACTTGCGGCGGATTATATCAGACGAATGGGACGGGCGCGCAAAGTTTGCGGGGCGCGGCGCGGGCCGAGGCCGCCTCAGGTTATTTGCCAGCGCACGGGCCGCGTGTCGCGTAGGGCGCGGACTTGGCCGTGCTGCTCGAGGCGGTCCATGTGGCCCTTGACGGGGAACATGGCAAGCATCAGCCCGTCCGAAGGCCACTCGCCGATGACATTCGCGACGACGTCGATCAGCTCCTTCAGGGTGAGGCCGGCGGGATTTTTCTCGAGGCCGGCGAGAATCGCGCGGTCGAAGAGCTCGACCGTGCGGCGCGAGTCGGCGATGAAATCGCGAATCTCCTCACCACGCATCACGGGCCAGTGCCCGGAGTAGAGAACGTCGATTGGCAGCCCCTCGAAATGGCGGAGCGTCGAAAGGTAGACGTCCACGTCGTAGTAGGTCACGGGAATCGCCATGCCGCCCGTCGCCTTGGGGCAGCCGCGTCCGTGGATGGCGTCGCCGACGAAGGCGGCGCGGTGATTGCGATCGTAAAACGCCAGGTGGCCTTTGGAGTGCCCGGGTACGTGCTGCACTTCGAGCGACCAGCCGTCGCCGAGCGCGATGCGCTCGCCCCCGGAGAAAGTCAGGTCCATGCGGCGCGCGCGGCCCGCGTCGGGCGAAGGATCGGCGTCGAAGCCCACTTCGTGCTCGTCCTTTAGGAAGTTATAGCGATGAGCGTAGAGCGCGCGAGGGTCTTCGACCAGCGCGCGGTCGGCCTCGCCGCAGGCAAGGAGCGTCCGGGATGAAAGGCGCTTGATTGCGTCGTTCCCGCCCTGATGGTCGAGGTCGGCATGGGTGGTCACGGCAAGCGTCAGATCTTGCGGCTTGATGTGGAGACGATCGAAGTAAGGGTAGATGGTTTCTTCCGGCGTCGAGGCGATGCCCGTATCCAGAAGCACGAGGTTCGCGCTGACGAAGAGGTATTGGAAAAGCGAGCGGCCCCCGTAGAGCGACTGAATCTGGTAGACGCCTTTGTAAAGTTCCATCCGCAACTCCGCAAGGTTCGAGGCTTCCCGAGTTTTACCGCATGGCTGCGCGTGCGTCAATCCGGAAAGCTGAGAAGTCGCTTGACAGTGCGGGTGTAGCCCGGTACCGTAAGCGCTTTCAGGCTGGCGTCAATCAGCGTGTCGGCAGATCGTCCAATTCCATTTCCTGGGGCTGAAAGGGATGGGTGCTATGGCTTTTCTTTCTCCCGGTCCGCTCGCTTTGCTTGCTGACGCCGGAGACCCCAGCGGGGTTATTTCTCTCCATTTCGTCGACCTCGCCATCATCATCATCTATTTCCTGATGGTATTGGGCATCGGGTTCTACCTGAAAAGGTTCGCCAAAACCGGCGACGATTTCTTCCTTGCCGGCCGCGAGATGACTGCCTGGGTGGCGGGGCTGAGCTTCGTTTCCGCCAACCTCGGCTCGCTGGAACTAATGGGCTGGGCAGGCAATGCCTACCAGTACGGCATCCTTGCCGCCCACTGGTACTGGATCGGCGCCATTCCCGCCATGGTCTTCCTCGGCATCGTCATGATGCCTTTTTACTACATTTCGAGGACTCATTCCGTTCCCGGCTATCTTGACATGCGCTACGGCCGCGCCACCAGCGGCTTGAGCGCCGGCAGCTTTGCGGTGATGACCATTTTGATGTCCGGCGTCAACATGTACGCCATGGCCGTGGTGATGAAAGTCATTCTGGGCTGGAACATCCACTTCAGCATTTGGGTCTCGTCGCTGACGGTGGGCGTCTACGTGGCGCTGGGGGGGTTGTTCTCCGCCATCTTCAACGAAGTGCTTCAGTTTTTCCTGATCTGGCTTGGTGCGCTGCTGATTCCAATCCTTGGCCTGATCGAAACGGGCGGGTGGTCGGGCATGGTGGCACGCATCCAGCAGAATTTCCCGGGACAGGAATTTACGCACATGTGGGGTCCGATGGCCAATTTTTCGGACAATCCGATGGGCGTTCACTGGGTAGCTATCGTCTTTGGCCTGGGCGCCGTGCTTTCCATGGGTTACTGGACGACGGATTTTCTGGTCGTGCAGCGCATCATTGCCGCGAAGGATATTCGGGCGGCAAAGACAGCTCCCATCATCGGCGCCTTTTTCAAGATGGCTGTGCCGTTCATAGTTATTCTGCCGGGCTTGCTGGGACTTGCCTTGCTGCCGTATCACCTGGTCGCTCAGGGCACCATGCAGGCGGGCCAGCACGCTTATGATGAAGTCTTGCCGCTGATGCTGGCGCGTTATTGCGGTCCGGGCTTGCTCGGGCTCGGCGTCACAGCCCTGATCGCCGGATTCATGTCCGGCATGGCGGGCAACGTCAGCGCCTTCGCCACTGTTTGGACCTACGACATCTATCGCCCCTTTATCAAGAAGCAGGCCTCCGACTCCCACTACGTCCTGATGGGACGCTGGTGCACCATGATCGGCCTTCTCGTCAGCATTGGCGCGGCCTACATCGTGACGCGGTTCGGAAGTCTCATGGACTATGTCCAGGCGCTATTCAGCTTCTTCATCGCGCCGCTGTTCGGTACCGTGATTCTGGGCATGCTCTGGAAACGCGCCACCAAGGCAGGGGGTTTCTGGGGCCTGCTGGCTGGAACGGGAACCTCCATCATCATGTTCACCCTGGTGGAGCTCGACCCGAGCAGGGTGACATGGTTCGCCTTTTACGCGGGCGCCAAGCCCCTGGCTCAAGACATGTGGCGGGCGCTGTGGTCGTTTGTGGCCTGCGTTTCGGTGACAGTCCTCGTCAGCCTGGTCACACAGCCCAAAACGGACGCCGAGCTTAGGGGACTTGTTTACGGCGCGACGGAGATCCCTCAGGAAGGACACCTGCCGCTCGTGAAGCGGCCGATTTTCTGGGGCGGTGTCTGTTTTGGCATCTTCTTGGTTTTGCAATGGATCTTCCGGTAAGGATTGAATTCGATTGATTCACGAATGAATTGAGGCCACCTAGATGAGCGAAGGACGACATATTATCCCTGTCTGGTTCTTTGTCGGCGTTTTGCTTTTGATTTACGGCATCCTGATTATGGCGAACGGAATTTACGAGATGTCCAACCTTCCCCAAACTGTGTTGGCGAACCTGCACGCGCCCATCTGGTGGGGCGCGATCATGATCGCGATCGGCGCAACCTACG
>CAYZVR010000200.1:0-7251 GCA_964481715.1 uncultured Acidobacteriota bacterium
CGTTTCCTTCAGCAGTGAAAAATAGGCTTGCACCAAATCCGGCGGCCAGAGCGGCTGGAATGACTGATCGTAGAGCGCAAGGGCTTGTTCGGTGGAACCGCGCCGGTATTCCAACCAGGCGCGCGCCTCCACGGGAAAGACCTTGTCATCGGGGAAAGCTTTCTCATAGGTCAGGATCAGCCGGTCGGCGGCGGCAAAATGCTTGTGGTCGAGAAGGAAGTCGAAGAACCGGGAATAGACTTGAGATTCCTTCGGGTAGCGGGCGATCCACGCGCGGTATTGCTCGGTTGAGACCGTGGCGGAAAGGGCCTGGGCAGCGATGACCGAGAAGATTCGTTCAAAGGCGCGCCAGGAGCGCCGCTGGGTTGCCGGCAAAAGTCTGTCGGCAGGCGATGAGGGAGAGCGCCCCACCAGCCCGAGGGCAGCCACCTCTTCGACTGGGCGCAAGCGGCGATGGTAGAAGTCTGCCAGTTCTAGTTGGCCCGCCCCCTTGTCACTCAAAACCTCGGCACGCTTCTTCCAGTCCGCCTCCGCTGTGGTGAAGTCCAATAGTGCTTCGTCCACACGCGCGCGCATGAGCAGCAATTCCGCGTCGCTGGGCGCGTTCGCGACCAACTCGTTCAGGACGTTGCGGGATTCCGCGGGAGGGCGGTGAACTGTCACTGGCCCGCCGGGCATGGGGGACGCTTTGAAGAAGACGGCTTCGAACCGGCCCGAGCCCTCGATGTTCTGAATCCACTCCTCCAACTCACCGCGCGCCACAATCCCCGCCGTGAACAGACACAACAGGGGCAGGCCGGCAACGAGATGCCGGCGGCGTCGTCGCCTAAGGAACCACTTCAACGGATACCTCCTGACTTCCGATGTTATGCGCAATGTCTTCGGCGGTTACCATGAGCTGATATTTTCCGGCGGGCAGGTCAGCAGGGATCATCATCTCGCCGACATTCGACCCTACCCGCTGGTCCCACTTCAAGTAGGCTGGCGGAACTCCGTACATGCGTGCGATAACCGTGCGAGTCCTCGCCGAGGCGCTGGCGTGAAGTTCCACGACCTCACCGCGCCGGTACTGTTTCCGATCCAGGCGGACGCGGACGACGGGCGGTTGCGTGACGATCACGAAACTCTTCGACTCACGGTAAACGTGGCCCATCTGGTCCCGCAGAATCAATCGGACCAGATACGTTCCATCGGTCATGTCCGCCGGAGCCAGAAACCGCGTCTGCCAAATGTCTTCGTCCTGAAGGTAGCGAAGCCTCTTGATAAGCCCAAACGGGAACAGGGCGATGACGGAGGAGATCGAAGGATCAGTCTTGACGCGGATTACCGGGTCACCCGGCCGGATGACGCGGGGACGCAGCAGCGCGCGTGGCGCCGCGAGGAATGAAGTGTAAGGCGTCACAAACTTGTATTTCCGCGCAAGTCGGATGATTTCATCAATGGATGCCTGGTCCTCGCCTTCGCGTTCAATCTTCGCGAGCAAGGCGTCAACACGGGCTTTGGCCCATCGGCGCGGCAGGCTGGCATGCTCGAGGGCTTCGGCGGGCAAGGGAACCGTCGCGCGCAATTCCACTGGGCTCCCTTCGCGCTGTCCCTGGACTGCGAACTGCGCGGACAGAGCGGGCTGCTTGTACTGGCCGACCCAGTTCTGCATCGAACCCGGAAAGACTGTGTCTTCCAACGCGTAAACGAGATCGAAGTTCTCCGCAGGCGACGACGTCAGGCGAAGCTGGGCGATAGGGAACCGGCCGATCTTGTCGAGGAAGGCGTTTAACTTAAATTCGATGGGTTCCGTCGAGCGCACCGATTCCAGGACCCCTCGGTCGTGGGTCAGCATGCGAAGCAATGGAAGGTTCGCATCGTCGCCCACCCCGAGGACATAGGTTTCAGGGCGCGTTCCCATCGGCAAAGCTTTCCATTTCCTGGTGTACCACGCCGCGAGCTTTGCATTATTGATAGGCCCGCGGGTCGCGTCGCCGTCACTCAAGAGGACCAGGTATTTGTCGCCTTCACCAGATGAGGTCTGGGTGAGCGCAGCGTCAAGCGCTTGCTGAAGGTCGGTCCCGCCGCGCAACGAGCTGTTGCGGACGAACGCCAAGGCTTTCTCTACCGTCGCTCGATCGGCAGCGCCCGGCTGCTTCGCAAACCAGTTCATCTCGGTATTGAATAGGAGCAAATTAAAACGATCGGAGGGGCGAAGTGAGCGGAGCAGCGTCTCGAGCGCCTGGACGCTGCGATCCAGCTTGTCCCACTGCATGGAGAGGGAAGTGTCGAAGAGAATGATCATCGTCTTCGGCGCGGTCGTCGCGGAATCGGGAGTTGTCGCGCCCGGCGTTTTGCTATGGGAAGCAAACAGCGCGGACGCTTCAAAAAATCCGGGTTCGCGGGCTGGCTTTTCAGGCGCCAATTCCGTAGGCGACGGCTGGGACGGTTTGGGGTTGCGGTACGTCAGGACTTCCAGGGAGTCGCTCTTTGCATCATCGAACCCATACTTGACCGCGAAATCCTCCGCGAAGGTTACCTTGTTTCCCTCGAAGCTACCCTTGATGACGTTCTCGGTGCGCTGTGTGATCTTGAGCGGATAGGTCTTACCGACCACGTCAAAGTCTCGGAGGGCTTGCTGCGACCGCAGTTCGAAGTTGATCGTCAGGCGTCCGGCGGTTTGCGCCTGGTAGGCATCGGGATGAAGCGGCACGGCAAAAAAAGATTTCAGGGCCTCGACGGGAATGGTTTCGTGGTACTCGATCTCGACTCGCTTGGTGCCATAACCCGGGATAGGGACGATACGGGCGCTAAAGACCGCGCTGCGGCGCGCCTCATCCGCAGTGCGTTCGCCCATCTGCAAGAGGCCCGGATCGATGGCCTGCCACTTCAGATAGTTGTATTCCTCTTGCGCCCGTTTTCGTTCGAGAATGACCCCGGGAATTCGCGCAACGCCATCCCAGACCGCGAAGTCCGAAACCGCGGCACGGCTCGGCAGAGCGAAGACATAATTCCCTTCGAGGACTCCGGGCTGATGATTCGCGTAAATCTGCACGACAAACACTCGCGCGTCGCCGTTGTCGATGAGGATGTCAAGGCGCATCTCTTCCAGCGAGAGGTAGGCGGGATTCGGTTGTTCCTGGCCGGAAGGGATGAGGACCCCTGCGTCACCAAAGGCCAGGGCGGCCGCCAGGAAGAACGCACTACTGAGCAACACGCGTAACGCGCGATTCATGGGGCACTCAAATTTTGCTCGGCAATTCTGACCAGCCCGTTGTCGGTTCCCGCGTACACATAGCCATCGTGCCAGGCCACGGCCGTAACGTTGAGTGAAGGGAGGCCCGCCGTAACCACAGTCCAACGCCCGGAGGCGCGATCGTACACGTGCAAGCCCTTGCCCAGCGTTCCCACGTAGACGCGGCTTCGGGTTGCGACCATGGCGTTGTTGTTCACCTCGAACGGCCCCGACGCGTCCACAAAGGTTTGCCAGTTGCCGTTGCCGTCGAGCCGCAGGATTCCCGCGCCGTACGTTCCCACGAACCAGTCATCGCCTACGGCGACGATGGCGGTAATCCAGTTGTGCCGAAGGCCGGAGTTCGCTGTGGTGAAGTTTGCGAGCACGTGACCATCATCCAGAATGGAGAGCCCTCCGAGCGTTCCCGCCAGCACGCGGGAACCCGAAGCAGCCAGCGCATAGACATGATTGTTGACGAGGCCTTGAAAGGCGTAGATGCTCCGGGCGCCGGAGGGTGTGAGGGTGGTGATTCCAGCCGGCGTGGCCAGGATCATGCCGTCATGAGTCAGCGCTACATCGCTCACGTGGTCGGCGATCAGCCCATCATCCCGGCCCAGCACCTGCCGCTGCCGTCCCGCTCCGTCGAACAACACGAGCCCGTTCGCCGTTGCCACCACCGTGCCGTCGTGGCCTCGGTCATAGACGATACGGTTTACACAGAAGACGTGATCGTTTTCGACATGGGTCACGCGCTGCATGGTCGAGTCGAGAATATCCAGGCCGCGATCGAAATAGCCGACCCAGAGCCGGCCCGCCGCGTCAAACGCCAACGCGGAGATGTCGCGGTCCGTCAGCAGAGAATCCTCGCGCGCTATCAACTCGCGCCAGCCCGCGGCGCGCTTGTCCAGCGCGAAGAATCCCGTCGGCTGACGGGTCAGCGCAAAGACGCGATCGCCATCCGCGACCAGCCGTTGCACCTGCCCGGGAAGTTCCGGCCCGGTGGCGCGTGGCGGCCTGGGACCCCGGGAATCCAGAGGGACTTCCACGCTACCCTCATCCATCGTGCCGACGAGAAGCGATTGGCCGCGGACGAGCAGAGAGTTCGCGAAAAATCCTGACGCCAGTACGCGGCTGAAGCGACCGTCGCGGAACTCCGCCACGCCCATCGGGGTACCCACGAAGGCGCGCGTTCCCTCGACCGCGATGGCAAGAACTCGCGGGTCAGGTAAACCCTGCGCTTCGCTGAATTGATCCACTTGTCCGGCGTGCCAGTGCAACACCCCTTGATTGATCGTCCCCACCCAGAAGCTGGCGTCTCCGCCCGCGAGCGCCGTCACGTGCGCGTTGGAGAGCAAAGGATGAAACGGATTGAGGTGTTTCCCATCGTAAACGAGCACTCCCTTAGTCGCCGTACCGAGCAACAACCGGCCGGTGGAAAGTGGAAGCACCGCCGTCAATTGGCGGTCAGGCTCCTTCTCCGGCAAAACCTGCCGAATGCCCTTCTCACCGACTGCCAGCAGCCCGGCGCCCGCGGTAGCGACGTAGAGTTCCGGCTCAGTGGCATCGGAGGCCATGCCGGTGGCAAGTCCGGCGAGCGGCGCCGAGGGCAATTCCAATCCAACGCGATAGCGGGCGATTAACTTGCCGTCTGGCGCGTATTCCCAGAGGCCGTTCGACCCGGAGATATAAAGTCGATCTTTGAAGAATGCCGCGTCATTGAAAACGGGGGCCGCGCTGACCGACTCGACGCCAGCCGGGAGCGTCCGGTTGAGGCGGCTCGCTGTAAACCGAATAGTGTTTTCCTCGTCAGCGTCGAGGCTCGCTTGGCGTAAGGCGTGGTTGGCACTCCAGAACGCCAGCCCGATGAAAACGAAGAGAGCCGCACCGGTTGCGACTAAGGCGAGTCCCAGTTTCTTCCTGGAGGGATGCTTCATAAAATTGTGTCGGCCGGACAGCTTTCGCTGCGTTGCTCGCCGCCCTGAAGGAGTTTCGCCTCAATCACTTCTTGAAAAGGGCATCGAGGGCCGCTTGCGCGATGGCTTCGTCGATCTCGGATTTGGCGCCACTGGCCGCAATACCGCCGATGGTGTGGCCGTCTGCCTGAATGGGGAGTCCGCCCTGGTTCGGAAAAAAATCCGGAAAAGCGAGGACTTCGAGATTGCCTTTCTTCAACGCATCGGCGCCATTTTTCGAGGGACTCCCGTAGAGCGCGGCATGCCTGGCTTTCTTCTGGGCGAATTCGATGGTGTTGAGTGGCGCGCCGTCCGCTTTTTCGAGGAAGAGCAGATTGCCGCTTTCGTCCACAATGCAGATGGTCACTTCAACATTCCGCTTCTGAGCATCCGCTTCAGCAGCAGCGACCATGGTTTTGATTGCCGACAGGTTCAAGTATTTCTTGGTGGGGAGTTCGGCGGCGGAAGTTGCCGTCAAGAGAGTCATAAACGTTAGCAGCACGGAAATTAGTTTGAACATGGGTGAGGATGCTATCAGCTTCCAATCTGGTTCTCCAGTTGAAATGGCGCTTGGCATCGGCGAACCAAATTTCCACCTACAACTGACACTGAAGCGGTTTTGACGAACCGCACCCTTTGCCCCTGTACAAACCAAGGCGATTCGAGTTACAAATTACCTTCAAGAGATTGAGTGGTCGCGAAGTTGACCCCGGAGGCTGAAAAGGTTGTATTTCAGGCCCAGGACACTCAACGAAGCCGTCCGCGTTCTGGCCACGCACCGTGGCCAGGTTCTGGCCGGGGGCACGGACTTCTATCCCGCGATGGGCGATCGGCCTGCGCGCGGTCCAGTGATTGACATCTCTGCTATCACCGAAATCAGGGGCATCGCCATCGAATCGGACTGCGTGCGCATCGGCGGGCTCACAACCTGGAGCGAAATCGCCGCGAGTTCTTTGCCCCGATGCTTCGACGCGCTGAAGAGTGCGGCGCGCGAGGTGGGCTCGATTCAAATCCAGAACCGCGCCACCGTAGCGGGTAATCTCTGTAACGCATCTCCCGCTGCCGACGGTGTTCCCCCATTACTGGCGCTCGATGCGGAAGTCGAACTCGCCTCAACTGCTGGGACGCGTCGGATACCGCTGACCGATTTCATTGTCGGAAACCGGAAGACACTTCGCCGCGCGGATGAGCTCCTCACACACGTGATCGTCGGCCGGGGAGTGGACGATGCGGCTTCCACTTTTCTGAAACTTGGCGCCCGGCGCTACCTGGTGATTTCCATTTCCATGGTTGCGACCGTCGTCAAGATTGATGCGACGGGCCGCGTCGCCGAAGCGCGTATTGCGGTCGGGTCGTGCTCGGCGAAAGCGCAACGCCTCAGCCAGCTCGAGCGCGATCTGGTCGGTGCGCCGGCACGCCTTGGACTTGGCTCGATGGCATTGCCCGGTCATCTCAAATCACTCTCACCCATTGATGACATACGCGCCACTTCTGTTTACCGGCGCGACGCGTCGCTGACCTTGATCCGGCGCGCGCTCGACGCGTGTGTGGGAAATTGATGGCAAACACGGCCACACGCACACCCGAAGTTCAAACATCCCTCACCTTTTCGGTGAACGGTCGAAGGGTGATGGTGCAGGTTTCCCCGGTTGAACGGTTATCCAGGGTGCTGCGCGACCACCTCCGGTTGACCGGAACCAAAGTGGGATGCGATGCCGGCGACTGCGGCGCCTGTACGGTTCTCATTGACGGCGAGGCTGCCTGCGCTTGTCTGGTCGCGGCAGGGCAAGTGGAAGGGTGCGAGATCACGACGGTCGAAGGGTTGTCTGATCGGCCTCCCCTCTTCGACCGGCTCCAAAAGGCGTTTCTCCGTCACGGGGCCGCCCAGTGCGGGATCTGCACGCCTGGGATGCTCGTGGCCGCAACCGCCCTGCTTGAACGCAATCCGGCGCCGAGCGAAGGCGAAGTAATGGACGCAATTGGCGGTGTGCTTTGCCGCTGCACAGGCTACCGCAAGATTGTTGCCGCAGTGCTGGACGCCGGCGGGAACGAAGCGGCGCAACCGTCGCCCGCAGCCGGGGC
>CAYZVR010000201.1:0-7218 GCA_964481715.1 uncultured Acidobacteriota bacterium
CGTGCTGGCGAAAGTTCTGGAGATAGGTCAGGTCGTCGCTGAAAGAAAGGATGTAAGTGCTCACGCGCTCGACGCCGGCGCGCTGGAGCGTCTTGGCCGCCGCGGGAAGATTCTTCAGCCCTTCGTTAAAAGTTGCTTCGTCCTTGCGAAACTCGACCGGCAAGCCCGCGTCGCCGAGCCTCAGGCCCTTGGCCTTCAAGTCCTCGAGGGCTTTTGCGAACTCATCATCCGGTAGTTTTGAAAAATATCCACCGTCGGGATCCAAACCCTCAAAGCCGTTTTGGGCGGCGAGGCGCACCGCTTCAGGAAAGCTCGCGCTGAACCCGATTCGCCCCAGGCTCAGGACGTTGTAAAACTTTCGCTTGCGTTCTTCGGGCGGCGCGGCAAGGCCAGTACGCGCAGCCTGCTGAATGCCGACTGCACCCACCGCCGCCGCGGAGATGAATCGGCGACGGCTCAGTTTGTTCGGTGACATGAGACCTCCCATCGGGCGTTAATTTTGCGCGGCGAGCCGGGTCGGAAAATTCCGGGAAACGAACCCAATTCCACCAGAAGGACTCTACGCTGACGGGGCGCTGCGTTCAAGAGCACATCGGCGACTCTGGGGGTCAGCTACCCAACTTAATTCGCCGACACGGAGGGCAATCTCTTCAGCGTCCACCAGTCCGACACCAGCGCCAAGTAAGATCCATCCCGCAATGCATGACCTGAGCCCGCTTGGCGAGCGACCCCGCGGGTGGCGAAATCAGGTTGTGCTTCATTCCCGCGCCATAATGTCGGGGCAGTATTTCTTACATCGCCGCCGTGATATTTACATAAATTAACCACCTTCCTTCTCGCCCCTCTCCGCCAAATCGCACAAAACTCGGCACTTAGAAGCCTACCGCGATGGCATTTCGGGTGCGATGACACATTCTGGTGCCTTGCACTTGGGATGGCCTGGCTTACGCAGCGCCTCCAATCTAACCTGAGGAAGGGAATTGCGGATGGTGGACTCAACCGATACCGAGAAACTTAAAACTCGGCAAAAATTTTCCCCACGACCCAGCACCGTTTTGCGAGAGCGTCGCCGGTGGGACCGGCTGCCGCTCGCGATCCCCATTTTCGTGCGAGGCGCGGACGAGCGGGGAAACACCTTCATGGAGTTCACCTCGGGGTTTAATATCAATCGGGGCGGAATGTTGCTGGCATGCGCCAAGCCCTTGCCCCAGTCCGATGTTATTGACTTGGAGATTCCCTTCGCGAAAGTGCCTTGGCCGCCCGCCCAAGATCAGTTCATTCGCTGCCTTAAAGCGCGAATTGTCTATACCGCTCCCGCGACGGGCTGCCAATTGTACGGACTCGAATTCACTTCTCCCTTGCCCGCTCCCCCAGGCGTTGATGGGCCGCCGTTCGACGAACCCAATGCGGCGTGAAATCCCCGCAAATTGTTTCGCTGGTTTCGACTCGGAAAGATTCGTCAGGCCCCGAAAGGAGAAGGTCACGCGATGATGGATGCCGTTCTCTTCATCTACCGTTCTCTTGCTCTCGTGGCGCCATTGGGGGTTCTGGTCTGTTTCATCGCTATGTTCCTGGCCGTGATCCTATGGATGCGCTCGGTCCCGTCAACCTTGCGCGTCCATGCTCCGCTTGTTGATGGCGCCGTTGGATTCAGGTCCAGGAAAAAGGCCGCATGGCGGCCCGCGCAGAACGTCGAGTGGGTTTCCCGCGCTTGACGGCTCGAAGTTTTACCTCCTGGCTCTCTTCCGCGGACGTAAACGGACTCACGCGCCGGTTCGCCGCCTATTCAGGCTGATGGCGTGCCCTCGGTCTCATGGCGGCATGCCGCGCCGCACTTGGAAAATCTGCAGATTCTTTCCTTGCAACGCAGTGCGAAGTCGTCTAAATTTTTACATCAACGACCAATTCGCATTGAGGGATCAAGGCGACGTCCTTCACCAAGAGGAGGCTTTCATGGATCGAGTCGTACGGTACGGGCTTTCCCTGATCATCCTCGTGGCTTCGAGCGCAGTGCCACCTCTCGGCGGGCAGGATTTCGCCGGCCAGCCTTCGCTCTATCCCGACCAGTCTTCCAAGCCGCGCGTCCTCGTCAGCGACAGCCAATCATGGTCAATCGGCGGCGGATTCGGAGGCTCGAAGGGGGGATTCGGAGGCGGCACGAGCGGAGGCGCCAGGCCCCAGACAGCGGAGGTGATCAAAACCTTCGGCAAGAAATGCCCGGCCGTCACCGTGACCATGAATCGCGACACCGCCGACTTCGTGGTTCTGTTTGACCACGAAGGAGGCAAGGGGGTGGCGAAAAAAGACAACAAAATCGTTGTGTTCAACCGAGTGGGCGATGCCATTTACAGCGCCTCAACCCGAAGCCTGGGCAACGCCGTCGATGACTCTTGCAAAGCCATCATGGCCGCGCCGGTGATAGCAGCTCCGCCCCTGCCCGCCGCTCAGCCCGCCGGGTCGGTTGTCTCCGTTCCTTTCACTCAGGCGCAACCGGCGGCCGCACACGCAAGCCCGCCTGTACCGCCCGCCAATCCGGCAGCAGTTGCCGCTGTAGTGGCGGTCCCCTGTTCCGTCTTCGTCAAGTCCTCGCCCAACGGCGCGGACATCACCGTAGACGGAAAGTTTGTGGGAAGTACGCCCTCCAACCTGAAGCTTCCTCCCGGCGATCACAAAATTGTTGTGGAGGTTTCAGGCTACAAGGGCTGGGAACGCACCATGACGGTGATGGCGGGTGGTTCGGTGACGATTGACGCCAAACTTCAGGAGGAGTAGCAGGCGCCGTTCCGTCCAAGGCGTAATGCATTCCCTCCCAACGTGAGAAATCACGGCGAGATTTCCCGGCCTAGTCCCTTCCCTCGTGCAATTCCCGAATCCAGATGTTCCGGTAGCGAACGGAATGCGAATGGTCCTGAAGTTGAAGTGGAAGTTTTTCCGGGTGCGCGTGATAGGGCGGGCGCTGTTTGTGCGCAGTCGGGCCGGTCAGCGTCACGCGGTCCTGAACGAGCACGCCGTTGTCGAGCACGGTGACGGTCGCGGGGCGCAAGAGCTTCCCGCTCGCATCAAACCGCGGACCGTGCCAGATGATGTTATAGGTCTGCCACTCACCCGGCGGACGTGAGGCGTTCACGAGCGGCGGATACTGCCCGTAAACCGCCGACGCCTGGCCGTCGGCATAAGTTTTGCTCTGGTACGAGTCGAGCACCTGAACCTCGTAGAGACCCATCAGGTAGATTCCGCTGTTGCCGCGGTCCTGATCTTCGCCGTGGGGAGGATTTGGCGCCGCCCACTCCACGTGCAACTGGCAATCGCCGAAGGCTAGCCTGGTCCGGATGTCGCCGGTCTTCGGCACGACTTCAAAATAACCGTTTTCTACCTTCCATTTCGCAGGCCCGTCCTTAGCGGATTCCCATTGCGAAAGGTCTTTGCCGTCGAAGAGCACGAGGGCGTCAGAGGGCGGATTTCCCGGATGCTCCTGCGAGCTGGCCGTCGCGGGCATGATGACCATCGGCTGCGGGCGCTCCCGGTCATGGACCGGCCACTTAATATCGGGCACTGCTTCCTGGCCCTTCGCTCGGGGCGAAATCGAGGTCAACAAAAACGCTGTCCATACGATTCCAGAAATGATGAGAATGCGTCGCATGCTCGTTCTCCTTTTGAGGAAGCAATCAAAGCTTCCCGCTGAGAACCCGACTTATACGCGATATTGAAGGCTGTTTCAAGCGGTGGGAACCATGGCACCCTCGCCGCCAGCGCTTGCAGGGTATCATCGCGCCAGAGTTGGCGGGAATAGCAGCGTTCCTGACTTCGGTCTGTGCCTCGACCAGCTGGTCGGCGGCCCTGGGGGGAATTCCATTGCTAAGGATTCCCCTTGACAAGAAGATGGTCCGCCCAATAGTCTACTAAAGAAATAGGAATACTATAGAATTCTTATGAAAGTATCCATGAAAGGCCTTTACGCATTGGAAGCTATGACGGCGCTGGCGAAACACTATCCCAAGCCCGTATTGAAGACTCGCCAGATCGCCGCCTCGGAGCACATTCCGGAAAAATTTCTGGAGGCCATTCTGCTGGATCTCAAGCGCGCGCGGTTGGTGGAGAGCACCCGGGGCGCAAAAGGTGGCTATCAGTTGAGGCGCGCTCCAAAGAAAATTTCCATGGGAGAGATCGTGCGCACGATTGACGGGCCGGTGGCTCCGTTCGGAGACGCAGAGTCCTTGCGCAGGCTCGTGGCACGCGACAAGCGCCACAGTCCGATTTTCCGTCTCTTCCTCGATGTGCGTAACGCCGTCTCGCGCATCGTGGATCACACCTCGCTCGCCGACCTCTGTCGTAGCCGCCATTAGTTTTTCGCCACAAAAGGTTTCGCGTCTTCGGGTAAGCTTTACCTTATCCCTTTACTTTTTGCTGCATCACACTGCGGATCAGTCCAAGGAGGAAAATATGTCGAAGTCATTACATTCCTTTCTCAAGCTCGTGCGGGTTTTCGTGCTGAGTGTCCTTGTCGCGGCAAGCTATGCACGCGCCTCCGAGACGGACAAGCTTCTGGATCTTCTGGTGAAAAAGCACGTGGTCACCGAAGAAGAGGCCGCGGATTTGAGAAAGCAGATGCACGCGGAAGAGCCGCCACCGCAGTCCTCACCGCGAGCCGAACAAGTCAACGAGAAGCCCCTTCAAGCCGCAGCCGTTTCCAAACCTCCGACGACGCAAACGCAAAAACCAGACAAGAGACCACGAAAGAATGAAATTACCGTCATCGGCTCGATCCCCCTCAAGCTGAGCGGCTATGTGCAAACCCGCTGGACCGACTCTGTCGGTACCAACAATCCCTTTGAGATTCGGCGGGCGCGCATCGCGCTCGACGGCAAATTGAACGAGAAAATGGGATTCCGCGTGCAAGTTGACGCGGTGAAAAGTCCCATCCTGGTGGACGCGCGGTTCGAATGGAGACCTTCGCCCTACGCCCGGCTCACGCTGGGCCAATTCAAAATACCCTTCAGCCAGGAGAACCTCACCTCCGGCCGGGACCTGCTCACCGTCGAACGCTCGGCGGTCGTAAACAAACTGGTGCCCGGGCGCGACAACGGGAGCAGTGGCCGCGACATCGGCGCGCAGCTCGAAGGAGAAATCCTCGGCAGCAAAGACGAGCCGCTGGTTACGTACAGCTTCGGTGTTTTCAACGGAGCGGGCATCAACCGCGCCGATGACAATCGCCGCAAAGACGTAGCCGCGCGGATTGCGCTCCACCCGCTGAAGGGATTGTCGCTCGCCGGCGATTATTACAACGGGGAGAGTGGTCCTGACAGGCTGGCAAAAGACCGCATGGGCGTGGAGCTCACCTACGTCCGAGGCCGGTCCACTGTGCAGAGCGAATATATCTGGGGCCGTGACGACGCGACACGCAAGCGCGGCTGGTACGTCCTGGGCGCTTACCGCTTTGTCCCCAAACTCGAGGGGGTCTTCCGTTTTGATTCCTTCGACCCCGACCGCCGCGCCTCAAACAACCGTACCGATACCTATCTCGGCGGCATCAATTGGTATCTCTCCCGGTGGGTCAAACTGCAGGCGGACTACGGGCTGGTTGATGACGGGGCCCGAGATTCTTTGACCAACCTGATTCTCACTCAACTGCAGTTTCAATTCTAAACGGCCGGCGAAAGGAAGAGGAAAATGAAAACGATTGGCAGCATGTTGTTGTTGCTGGGTACGGCGCTGGGGGCACCGCTGGTCCTGCGCGCGCAGGCGCCAATCGCAATCCGCGTGGGTCACTTCCCCAACATCACGCATTCTCAAGGAGTCATCGGCCTAGCGACGGGATGGTTCCAAAAAGCCGTGGGAGCGGACGCGCGAGTGGAGTGGAAACGCCTCGTCCACCTTTCCCAGTTTGAGATGAGCTACGTGCTCCAGCTTTCGGGAGGGATGAAGCAGCGAGTGGCTTTAGCGCGGTCGCTCGTCACCGAACCGGACGTGCTGCTTATGGACGAACCCTTCGCGGCGCTCGATGATCTCCGGAGAAATGCTCTTCGTCAGTCTGGGATTGGGCCATTTGCTGATGATGGGGCGCGACCTGAATGACATGAGCCAGGTTATCGCCGTCATGGTTTTGATCATAGTCATCGGGCAACTGGTGGACGGCCTGATCTTCGAGAGGCTGGAGAAAGGCGTCCGGCATCGATGGGGTCTCGCCGGCATCGGGGAATGAAGTTCAAGCCTCCACTAGCTGCGACAAATTGTCATGCCCGCGAAGAACCATTGCGTTCAGCTCATGCCAATCGGATAAAATGCTGGCGAGGTTTTCATGGACGAGGCGCTCACCGTTCACCGCCTGCACTTTGCTTTTACGATTACCTACCATTACCTCTTCCCTCAGCTCACCATGGGCCTGGCGCTGTTGCTGCTGATTCTCAAGACTCAAGCGCTGCGAACCGGCGACGAACACACCAACGGCGCGGCGCGTTTCTGGGCCAGAATTTTTGGCATCAATTTCGCGCTGGGGGTGGTGACCGGCATTCCGATGGAATTCCAGTTCGGGACCAACTGGGCGCAGTTCTCAAAAGCGGCGGGCGGCGTGATCGGGCAAACGCTCGCCATGGAAGGCGTCTTTTCCTTTTTTCTCGAATCGACTTTCCTCGGGCTGTTCCTCTTCGGCGAAAAACGCCTGGGGCCGAAAGGCCATTGGTTTTCGGCGCTCATGGTTTTCCTCGGCTCGTGGCTTTCGGGCTACTTGATTATCGCCACCGACGCTTGGATGCAGCACCCGGTCGGCTACACGCTCGGGCCGAACGGCGAAATCCTGCTCTCGAGTTTCTGGGGCCTGCTGCTCAATCCCTGGGCGCTCTGGCAATACGCTCACAACATGAGTGGCGCGGTCATCACCGGGAGCTTTACCATGGCGTCGGTCGGAGCATT
Source organism: uncultured Acidobacteriota bacterium (assembly GCA_964481715.1). Lineage (GTDB taxonomy): Bacteria > Acidobacteriota > Terriglobia > UBA7540 > UBA7540 > JAHEKS01. The sequence continues at coordinate 6,907 of CAYZVR010000201.1, forward strand.
CTACTTGCTCGCAAAAAGGCACGAGACTTACGGCCGCAGCTTCGTTCGCCTCGGCGTGACGGTGGGCTTGCTCGCAACGATTTTCCAAATCTTTCCCAGCGGTGACGGCCAGGGCCGCATGGTCGCCGAGTATCAGCCTGTGACGCTCGCTGCCATGGAAGGCCATTTTGAAACGCAGATGGGCGCGCCCATCGCCATTCTCGGCCAGCCGGATATCGAAAAGCGCCGGCTGGACAATCCGCTGGTCATACCGCGAATGCTCAGCTTCCTGACTTATCGGCGCTGGACTTCGGAAGTAAAAGGTCTGGACGC
>CAYZVR010000202.1:0-7183 GCA_964481715.1 uncultured Acidobacteriota bacterium
GGCTACGCCATCAAAGACCTTACGACCGGCGAAAGTTTCTTCCGCCTGCCGGACACGGTGTTTCCGCAGGCGAGCTCCATTAAGCTGACAATTCTGCTCGAGCTCTTACGACTGGATCAGGAAGGGAAGCTCTCACTCGACGAAAAGCACACCATCGGCCGCAGCGAAACGGTAGCGGGCGATCCGATCCTCTACATGCTCGGCGACGGCACGGTGACCATGAATCTGCGCGATCTTGCGACGTTCATGGTGGTGTTGAGCGACAACTCGGCGACCAACATTTTGATTGACCGAGTGGGCATGGAAAATGTCAACGCGGAAATCGCGCGGCTCGGGTTGAAAGAGACAAAACTACGGCGCCGCATGATGGATTTGGACGCCGCGCGGAAGGGCAACGAAAACGTTTCGACGCCGCGCGAGATGCTGACGCTGCTTGAGAAGGCGCACAGCGGCGGAACGCTCGACCCGGCGCACACCGCCGAATTTTTCCGCCTGCTCGAGCTGCCCAAGGAAAGCGAATTTCACCGGGCGCTTCCGGACACGATTAAAATCGCCGACAAGCCCGGCGCGCTTGAAGCGGTGCGCTGCGATTCGGGAATCGTCGAGGTTCCCGGCCATCCGTTCGTCCTCAGCGTCATGACGACTTATCTCGTGCACGAGGATGATGGGGAGCGCGCCATCGAAAAAGTGGCGCGCCTCGCTTATGCCTACTTCGACCGCCTCAGCCGCTCGAGCCCCTACGGCCGGGTGATTTCGGAAAAGTGACGGGGCGCCACGCATGCGCCTGAATGGCCCATTCCACTCGGACAAGCCACGTCCAAAAAAAGACTTGACAGGCATGTCTATATATGCATAATTGCGCATGTGTGCAGTTATGGAGCGAGACGCTGAGATCTTTCAGAGCCTGGCCGATGCAACGCGCTTGCGGCTGATTCACCTGCTCGAGCGCAAGGGAGAGATCTGCGTCTGCGAGCTGGTGGATGCGCTGGGCGTCCCGCAGTACAACGTTTCGCGCCACCTGCGCATTCTGCAAAACGCCGGGTGGCTCGCGGACCGCAAGGTTGGCAAGTGGGTTTATTACCGCATCGCCGAGGACCTCAAACCTCACCAGCGAAGTTTGTTACGGGCGGTCGCGGAGCTCCGGAGCGAAAAGCCGGAATTGCGGCAGGACGAGGCTCAGGCCCGGAAGCGACTCAAGCTTCGCCGCGGCGGGCTGTGCTGTGTGGGGCTGGTCTCGCAAATCGGGGCGGCGCCGAAATCACGCGACTCAAACAAGCGAAAGGATGGAACAAAGGGATGAACTCCAAACAAACGGCAACGGACGATCAGGCGATCAAGAAAGCAGTCGAAGAGAAGTACGCGGCCATCGCGCGAGGCGACGTCAAAAGTTGCTGCGGAACCAGCGCGAGCGCGGACGGGAATTGCACGAACATTTCAGCCATGGCGCGGCCTTACGATTCGGGGGCACTCGCCGAGCTGCCCGAAGGCGCAAATCTAGGACTCGGTTGCGGCGACCCGACGGCAAACGCCGACCTCGCGCCGGGGCAGACCGTCCTTGACCTCGGGAGCGGCGCGGGGGTGGATTGTTTTCTCGCAGCGCGCAAAGTGGGGCCGGAAGGGCACGTCATCGGCGTGGACATGACCGACGCCATGCTCGAGCGCGCGCGAGAGAACGCGCGTCGCGGCGGGTACACCAACGTCGAGTTCCGCAAGGGCGAAATTGAAAATATGCCCGTCGAGTCCGGCACGGTAGACCGGATCATCTCAAACTGCGTCATCAATCTCGCTCCCAACAAATCCAAAGTTTTTGGCGAGGCTCACCGCGTCTTGAAATCTGGCGGCGCGTTCACGGTTTCCGACATCGTTTCGTTCGGCGACATCCCCGCCTCGGTTCGGTCCGACATGGAGAAGTGGACCGGCTGCGTGGCGGGCGCGATGGACAAGCAGGATTATCTCGCGGTGATCCGAAGGGCGGGCTTCCGGGACGTCACGGTCATCCAGGATGTGGTTTACGATTACCTGCGCGGAGCCGATTACGGTTTTGCCAGCGTGACCGTCCGCGCCGTCAAGTAAGTGGGCCGTTCGCCGAGTAAACCGCCGCGGCGGGCCGCGATTCCGCCGGGAGTCAGGAAGTCAGGCGGGGTTCGAGTGTGAGCGGTAAACCCCGCCGATGATTCGCCCTTGACGTTAGTGGCGAAAGTTACCGAAGCGAATCGGGATCTCTGCGTGACGCGGTCACGGCTGGCGCCTGTGTATCCACCACCAGCGGATGCGTCAACTGGTAGTTGAGCTCGGTGCCGGTGGGAAGTGTCAGGTCCTTCCCGCGTTTGCGAAGCGTATCCACCAGGCCCGCTGCGCCGCCGATGGCTCCGCCGACCACGGCTCCGTGGACGCCGCCAATCAGCGTCCCAAGAAATCCGCCGCCGCCCATCCCTATGCCGACTTCTTTTAGATCGCTGAGACGGGAGTGCGGGCCCTTCAAGCTGCCCTCATCGCCGTCCACTTTGACGCCTTCAGCGCCGTAGGCGGTCAGGAGCACAGCGTTCAGGGCATAGCTGCGGCCATCGGGCAGCGTGATCTGGTCCGCCGTCAGGCGCATGTGGCCCACGCCTTTGATTCGCCCAGGACGCTGCAGTTCCGAGATTTTTCCCGTAATGGTCGAGCCGGACGGAATGATCTGTTCGGCGTTGACCATGTAAGGCTCGGTCACCGTAGCGGTGAAGGCGTCGCCTTCGAAATTCAGTTTGGTGCTGATGGTTTGCGTGAGGCGGCAGTGAAGCGTGGAACCCGCCGGGATGGAAAACGTTTCGGCCCGCCCGATCCCGCAGAGCGAGATCAGGAAAATCGAGAGAACGAACAGCAAAGCGCGCTTGACCATGTTTCGGACACCTCCAAAGGTTTCCTTCATGGCCGGACCCTGGCGCTTTGTCCAGCTGGAATTGAAAAGGGGCCGGAGAATTTGCTCGTCGCAAAGTCACTCCGGCCCCGAAGTTCTTTCAGGAAGAGTTCGCTTACTGTGACGCTCCCTCCGAGCGCGAAGCGATCTCCTGGGTACCCTTCGGGGTACTGATGTACCCTTTCACCTGCCCCGATTGTACCTGATTTATGACCAATTCGTAAAACCTTTTTGAGCCCTGAACCGAGAAAAAGATCGGCTCGTCAATCGTCCGGTTCTTCTTCTCGACGGTCATATCGTTCGCGACCACGTTCAGGTTGAAGCGGTGATGCTTAACGTTGGCCTTTTTCAGAACCAGGCCCAGGCCCGCCACCTGCTCGGGCTTGTTGCGATTGAGCGTGAATTCGTAGTAATTCCGCTCGCCGAGCTTGCGGAGGTATTCGATATCGTCATGGTTTCGGGCGATCAGGGTTCCGAACTCGCTCCTGGCCATGCCGAGATCCGAGCGTGTTGCGTCGAGGGTCTTTTTGGTTTCATCCAGATCCTGACGCGTATTCGTCACCTGTCCGCTCAATGCGCCGACCTGTTCCTGGTCGGCTTTGCGCGCGAGCTCTTCTTTCACCGCCTGCGCTTGTTTGTCCTGTTCGGTCTGGAGCTTGGTGACCAGGGCGCGGGCGCGGCGAAGGTCGGCCTTGGTAGTGCCGGCGCTCTTGGACGTCGCCTCCACGTTCTCCTTCAAGTCCTCCAAAACGCGCGCGCTCGATTGTTCGAGCGCCGTCAGCCGGTCGTTCAATTGAGCCGTCAGCTCCTGTTTGGTGACAGCTTGACTGGCTTGAACGGACTCGCGCAGCGTGCCTAAACTGTTCAGCGAATAAATCTCGCCCACCGCCATCAGGGCTAACGCCACAAAGATGGCGACGAACATCGTCGTATGGTTCTTGCCCTCGGGTATCGCGAGAGATTCTACCTTTACCTCATCTATAGCCATGGGGATGTTCCTCCTCTTTCTGGGTGCGGGACGCGTCGACTGACGCGGTTGGCAACCTCGCGACCTTAATAAGCACGCTTGTGGCCACGCGATTCTGTACCTAAGTGATTGAAATAGAAAGAGTTATTTTTTGCCAAGCCGGTTTTCTGAAGCAATTGTTACTTCCAGCGTGTAAAAAAGGTGCGGGGAACCTGGTCTGCCGGGCGTGCGGTGGGCCATCAGGCAGGCGCCGCTTTGAAGCTCTCAACCGCCTCGGCGTCGCGGGCGTAAATCTCAAACGCCCGGTCGAGGTTTCCGACTTGCAGCAGGTACATGACCTGGTGAGGGACGTCGGAGAGCTTTAGTTCTCCGCTCGCCGCGCGCAGCCGGGTGATCCCCTGGACCAAAACGCCCATCCCTGAGCTATCAATGTAGTCTACGCGGCTCAGGTTGACGACAACCTGCTTGTGTCCGGACAGCACGAGCTGTTCGATCAGACGGCCCAGGTCATTGACCGGGTCGCCCATAGTCAGCCGGCCGGTAACGTCCACGATCGCCACCTTGCCGACGTCGCGTGTGCCGAAGCGGGCCACGTGGTGACCGCCGCGCCGCGCCCGGGCCCAGCCTTCCTTGTTGACCTGTGGGGCGCGTCCGAGGGCGAGCGATTCGGGCGGGACGTCTTCGGTGATGGTCGAGCCGGCGGCCACGAACGATCCCTGTCCAACGCGCACCGGCGCCACCAGCATGGTGCCGCTGCCGATGAACGCTCCACTTTCGATGGTGGTGGGATTTTTCTTTTCGCCGTCGTAGTTGCAGGTGACGGTGCCCGCGCCGATGTTGACGCGTTCGCCGAGCGTCGCGTCGCCCAGATAAGTGAGGTGCGAAGCCTTGGAGCCCGCGCCGACGCGCGATTTCTTGACCTCGACGAAGTTGCCGATGCGAGCTTCCGGTTCGATGATGGCGCCGTCCCGCAAGTGCGCGAAGGGACCGACCGTAACGTCGGATCCGACCTGGCAGTCGGTGATGACCGAGCAGGGCCGCACCGTGACGCGGTCGCCGAGGATCGAATCGGTGATGGTCGAATAAGGCCTCAGCACGCAGCCGCTGCCGACGCGCGTCAAGCCGAGCAAACTAACGCCCGGCTCGATGACCGTGTCGCGGCCGATCTCGACGTCCTCGTCAATGTAAGTCACTTCCGGGGCGACGATGGTCACGCCGCCGCGCCCGAGCGATTCGGCCTTTTTGAGCCGCAGCGTTTTTTCCATGCGCGCGAGCTCCAGGCGGTCATTCACTCCGAGCACCTCGCGCGAGTCGTCCACCTTAAACGCCGCGACCTTCTTCTGATGCCGGTTTAAAATTTCAACGAGATCAGTGAGCAGGTACTCCTTATGGGCGTTGTCGGCCGTCAGCCCGCCGAGATGCTTGAGAAGCTCGGCGCGCGAGAAGCAGAGAATCCCGGAATTGATTTCGCGCACCTTGCGCTGCGCGGGCGTTGCCACTTTTTCTTCGACGATCGCGCGCACGCGGCTTCCCGAACGAATGACGCGGCCGTAGCCGGTGGGGTCTTCCAGCACCGTCGTGAGGACAGTGGCCGCGGCGCGGGCCTTTGCGTGCGCTTCGACCAGCGCCAGAAGTGTCGCGGCGCGAAGCAGCGGAACGTCTCCGACCATGACGATCAGCGTGCTGCTCGGGCACTTCTCGAGCTCAGGGCGCGCCACCACCAGCGCGTGGCCCGTGCCGAGCTGCTCCTTCTGCTCGATAAAGGTGAGCCCGGGCCGCTCGAATTCTATGCGCACTTGTTCGGCTTCGTGTCCCACGACCACGTAGGTTCGGTCGGGCTTTGCTCCCAGCGCCGCTTGCAGGACGTACTCGCCGAGCGGGCGCCCCGCCAGGCGATGCAGCACTTTGGAGTGGTCGGAATTGAAGCGCGTGGCCTTGCCTGCCGCCAGAATCAGCACCGAAAAATCCCGCTCAGCCATGGGAATCTCCTTTTCTCAGGGATGCCCAATTTATCCCCTTTGGGCGGCGGAGGCAAGTGGCACCGGTCGTGCGGCGAGTCACACGGTCTTGCGTCCCTTGAAAGTCCCAACCTCTAATCCCTAACCTCTGGCCTCTAAAATTGGGTTCGTTCCACGAGGTGGGGGGAATTTTCAACAACTTAGCGGGATTTTGTTGGGTTCGTCTGGGTTCGATTTCCGGTATTTCTTGCATGGTCCCAATGATTCTAAAGGGTTTCTTGGGTTCGTCCCGCAATTTGATGGATTGTTTTTAGATTTCGCCCCATTGGAGGGAAAAAGCCACGCGCAGATTGGCGGGCCGTCGGGGGCCAAACCTTCCACGATTTGCGCTCTTCCCCTCCGCAAACGCTGGGTGGCGATGGCGCGTCGAGGCGGTGTTGGATGGGCGGCATCGAAGTCTCTCGGGCGCCGGTTCGTTTCGGAGCCTATATATCTAGCCTACTGCAAGCCGTCTCGCCTGTCAAGCTTTTTCTCGCCCGGAGAAGTCCCAGGCGGAGAGCCTCAGGCGAGCGGCCACGGGCCGCCATCAATCTCGGCGAGCGCCACGCGCGCTAATATCATCTAGAAAAGGCTTTAGTCCACGATCTGGTTTGCGAAGTCGATGGCCAATACACAAATCTCTTTGAATACTCTTGTCGAATAAAGGGATTGGCCTCCGGCTTGGCGGAGAATTTTGGGAAGAAGCCGCTTCAAGTTTCTATAAATCGTCTTCATCTGCTGGACGGTAGGTTGTCGTTTCGCCCTGAAGAAGGAATTGCAAAGCTCCCTAAACACGCCCGTGATCTTGCCATGATGGATGTAAGCGTCCGTTCCCTTTAAATCACTTAGTGATTTTTCGAGCCTGTACTCCTTGGACTCGAAGACGAACCACGTATTTTTTCTTTTCGTAGCTTTCTCCCAAGCCACTGAAAGTCCAAGTTCGAAAGGCATGTTGAACCGAGGCGTGGGGGGATTTGTCGTGTCAATCTTCACCCTAGAAAGGTCGTGCACAGTATATTGACATCGCTGAATCAGGGCGAGGATGCGGTCAAGACGCCTCTGGCCACCAGAGATCTCCAGCGTTGCACGAGGAACGAGTCCAAGAGCGCTTATGCCTGAAATGTAGGCAAGAAAAAGGTTTTCGAAATCTTCGTCGTAGGGGATATTTAGGAAAACGTCAGGAGGTGCTTTTCGGCGCCTTGGCACTGTGCAGCCTCTTCCGTAAGGCGTCCAGAGTTCTTGTCCTTGCTTTTGCCCCTGGCTTTGTCTTTCGTCTCTTCACCGAGGCAGTCATTGATGACCGTAGAACAGAATTGTCACCGG
>CAYZVR010000203.1:0-7118 GCA_964481715.1 uncultured Acidobacteriota bacterium
TCCACCACCATTTCGAGCTGACCGGGTGGAAAGAATCGAAGATCATCGCGCGCTTTTGGATTGTGGCGCTGATTTTCGCGCTTTTCGCGCTGACCACTTTGAAGCTGAGGTAACGACTCGTGCGGGAAATGTCTCTGAGAGTTTGCGGTCATGGTGCGGGAAAGTTGTTGACGGTAGGAATTTCTGCGCATAAAATGCGCAGTAACCTGCTTGCGGCAGGCAGGTAGTGTATGGCCCGTCCGAAGTCCTTTCGTAACCCGACGCGAGTCAGCCTGACGATCAACCGCGACACGCTGGTGACGGCCCGGCGCGTGGCGCGCCGCGCCCAGCGTTCGCTCTCCGAATTGGTGTCCGAAATCCTCAACGGCCATTTTCGCAAAAACGGCCGTCCCCGGAGGGATTCCTGATGGACGTCCGGGGCAAGCGCGTGCTGGTGGTCGGTCTCGGCAGGAGCGGACGTGAGGTCGCTCGCTGCATGGCCGGGCGCGGGGCGACGGTCACGGTCACCGACGCGCGTCCGCCCTCGGCGTTCAAGGACGACATTCCCGCGCTGACTACGCTGAAAGTGGGTCTCGAGCTCGGCCAGCACCGCGAACCAACGTTTCTTAACCAGGATTTGATCGTCGTCAGTCCCGGCGTTCCCTGGGACATGCAGCACCTCGCGGCGGCGCGCGCGCGCGGGACGACGGTCGTCCCCGAGGTCGAGGCGGCGAGCTGGTACCTCAAAGGCCCGCTCATCGGCATCACCGGGTCGAACGGTAAGACCACGACCACGGCGCTGCTCGGCCGGATGCTCAAGGCCTCGGGCTTTTCGACCTTTGTTGGCGGGAACATCGGTGTGGCGCTGATCTCCGCCGTGGACCGGACTTCGGAAGAGACGATGCTGGTGACCGAGCTGAGCAGTTTTCAACTCGAAGGCATCCAGAGCCTTCACCCGCGCGTGGCGGTGCTGCTGAACCTCACGCCCAATCACCTCGACCGGCACGCCAATTTCGAAGCTTACGTGAAAGCCAAGGCGCAAATTTTCCGCAACCAGACCCAGGACGACTGGGCCGTCCTGAACGCCGACGACCCGGCGGTGATGAGCCTTGCCCCAACCATCGCCAGTCGCAAGGTCTTTTTCTCGCGCCGCCGGAGCCTGCCTGACGGTGTTTTCACTTCGAACGGGCACGTCCGCTATCGCGTCTCAAATCTCGAAAAAGTAATCCTCGAAACTTCGGACGTTACCTTGCGCGGCGCCTTCAACGTGGAAAACGTTTTGGCCGCCGCGACCGCAGCCTGCCTGATGGGAGCGGATTTCGGCGCGCTACGCGATGCGGTCCATGAATTCCCTGGCGTGGAACACCGGCTGGAATTCGTGCGCGCGTTTCGAGGAGTGGAGTTCTACAACGATTCCAAAGCAACGAGTGTTGATGCGGCGTCGAAAGCCCTTTCGGCGTTCGACCATGGCGTGCACTTGATCCTGGGCGGAAAGGACAAGGGAGCGCCGTACGCGCCTCTGCGGCCGTTGATGCAGGGCCGCGTCCGCGAAGTGCTCCTGATTGGCGCCGCGGCGGACCGCATCGAGCGCGAGCTGAAGGGTTCGGTCGAGATCGTTCGCGCGGGAGAATTGGAGACCGCCGTCCACACGGCGTTCCAGCGGGCCGTTTCGGGCGACGTGGTGCTGCTCGCGCCAGCTTGCGCAAGTTTTGACCAGTTCGAAGACTTCGAGCATCGTGGCCGCGTTTTCAAAAAGATAGTCAGCCAGCTTGCCCGCACAGTCGAGGCCGGCGGGTCAGTCGAGCTGATCCAGGTCCCGGGCATCCCGTCGTTCGCAGCGCTCGAGCCTTCCCCGGCCAGCGAGTCGCGAGAAGAACCGGCTCCCGTATCGGAACCGGAGCAGGCGGAAGAGAAGTCCGCTGAGCCTGTGCAGCCGGCCGCAGAGCCGGAACCTGCCAGCGCTTCTCCCGCGACTGTGCCCGAACCCGTCGCGCGTCCGCGCGAACTGATCTATTTCTATGATGTCGGCGCCGACGAATTTCCTCCCTCAGAGACCAAACCGGCGGAGAACGCTGACGATCAGGACCTGCGGCCACTCGACCTGGAAGAATTACGTCCGGTGGAAAGTCTGGAAGAAAACATTTTGCCTTTTGAAGTAAGCGCGGCAACCGGTAGTTCGTCCGGAGTGGCGGGGTCGCCGTCAGGAAAGGGAATCGCGACGGAACCCTCTGGCCCGGGACGGCCGAAGAAAATTTAAGGCGACGATGGCGCGACAACTTCAGTCCGACAAGATTCTGTTTGGTTCGGTGGTGGTGCTGGTTCTTTTCGGCACCTTGATGGTTTTCAGCGCCTCGGCGGTAATGGCTTCGGAGCGTTACGGCTCGAGCTATTACTTCTTCTTCCGGCAACTGGCCTGGGCCGGCCTGGGTCTTGGCCTGATGGTAGCCGCGATGAATTTCGACTACCGAAAGCTGGCGAACCCTCTGGTGGTTTTTCCCGCCCTGGGAGTGCAACTGATGTTGCTGGTGGTGGTCCTGTTCCGCACGCCCACGCACAACGCTCACCGCTGGATGAATCTGGGCCCTGTAGGCTTTCAGCCCTCGGAGTTTTCCAAGCTGGCTCTGGTTGTATTTCTTGCCTACTTCCTCGAGCTTCGGCGCAACGAAATTAACGATTGGAAGCACACGCTCGCGCCCATCGGGCTGGTCGTCGGGGTGATCGTCGCACTGGTCGTGAAGGAGCCGGACTTCGGCACGGCGCTTGCCATCGTGCTGGTGGCCGCGGCGATGCTTTACTCTTCCGGACTGCGCCTCGCTTACTTTGCCTATGGCGCGCTCGCGGCGCTTCCGGTGATTTATCTCCTCATCTTCCATGTGGGCTACCGCCACAAGCGCATCCTGGCGTTTCTGGACCCTTACGCCGACCCGTTGGGAGCAGGATTTCAAATCATCCAGTCAACCATCGCTGTGGGCACGGGTGGGATTGACGGTGTGGGCCTGATGGAAGGCCGGCAGAAACTTTTCTATCTGCCCGAGCCCCATTCGGATTTCATCTTCGCAGTCATCGGTGAGGAGCTTGGATTTATAGGCTCGGTGGCGGTGCTGGCGCTTTTCGGCGTCATCCTGTGGCGCGGCTTGCGCGCCGCCGCGAATTGTCCGGACGAGTTCGGCCGATTACTGGCCATCGGGCTGACGGTCCTGGTGGTCGGCCAGGCACTCGTAAACATCAGCGTGGTTCTGGGGCTGCTGCCCACCAAAGGAATTCCGCTGCCTCTGGTGAGCTACGGCGGGTCATCGCTGCTCGCCAACCTGCTGGCGCTGGGAGTCTTGCTGAATATATCGCAGCGCTCGAGCTAGGCGTGTCGGGTTGCGATCGCGAAGGAGAGAGCCCGTCGGCTGGCGGGCCTTGGGGGTCCGTCAACTGACGGATGGGTGCGCGCCATGCGTTCGAAAGACTCCCCACGCATTCTAATGGCCGCCGGGGGTACGGGTGGGCACATCTTTCCCGCGCTGGCCGTCGCCCAGGAACTGCGCGCGCGTAACGGCAATCAGGGCGGCGCGGCGGAGATCGAGTTCATCGGCACGAGCCGTGGGCTCGAATCGCGGGTGATTCCCGCCGCGGGATTTCGCCTTCAAACCGTGGCGGCGGCGGGGCTCAAGGGCGTGGGCGGCTTGCAAAGGTTGAACAACCTGATGGTTTTGCCAAGGAGCGCCATCGAAGCGGCCTGCATCCTGCGGGAATTTCAACCGGACGTAGTGGTGGGCATTGGAGGGTATCTCGCTGGACCGGTCATGCTGGAAGCAGCGCTCAAGGACATCCCAACTCTGCTCATCGAGCCGAACGCCGTGCCGGGTTTTACCAATCGAGTGCTCGCCCCCGTCGTGCGACTTGCAGCGCTGGGATTTGAAGAGGCCGCGGACTTTTACGGCTCCAAAGCTCGCGTGACCGGGCACGCGGTTCGCGAGGCATTTTTCGGCCTGCCGGTCCGGGAGCACTTTCCGCCTTTTACAGTGCTGGTTCTGGGCGGGAGCCAGGGATCGAGAGCCGTCAACGACAGCCTGGTCCAATGTCTGCCACTCCTGGATCCAACCACGGTGAAGTTCATCCATCAAACCGGCGAACGGGATTATAATGGCGTCGAGGCGGCATATCGCCAACGGGGGATTGAGGCTGAGGTTTACGCGTTCATCGAAGACGTCCCGCAGGCGTTTGCGCGGGCAGACCTGGTGGTTACCCGCGCGGGCGCAGCGACGGTGGCGGAGCTGGCCGCCGCCGGCAAGGCCGCCGTGCTTATTCCTTATCCGCACGCCGCTGACCAGCACCAATTGCAAAACGCCAGGACCCTCGAGCGCGCCGGGGCAGCGCGCATCATCGAGGAGCGCGAGTTGACGCCGCACCGGCTGGCGGACGAGATATGCAGTCTCCTCAACTCGCCGGAGCGGTTGGCCGAAATTGAACGAAACGTGAGGAGTTTTGCGAGGCCCGGTGCCGCAGCACGCATCGCCGATTTGATCGAAGGAATGGTTCGCTAGTCATGCTTGGCAAGATTCGAAAAATACACTTCGTCGGAATCGGCGGCATCGGCATGAGTGGGTTGGCGCGGATTATGCTGATCAACCTCGGGTTTACGGTTTCGGGCTCGGACCTCAAGGCGACTTCGGTCACCGACCGCCTGGCGAGACTGGGCGCGCGGGTTTTTGAAGGTCACGCCGCGCCAAACGTCCAAGGCGCCCAAGTGGTGGTCACGTCGTCGGCGCTGGCAGCGGGAAATCCCGAAGTCGTCGAAGCCTTGAAGCTCCAGATCCCCGTCATCCCGCGCGCCGAGATGCTGGCCGAGCTGATGCGATTGAAGTCCTGCGTGGCGGTCGCGGGCGCGCACGGAAAAACCACTACGACTTCGATGATCGCGGTGATGCTGGCGCAAGCGGGACTTGATCCCACGGCGGTGATCGGCGGGCGACTGGACGTTTTCGGCTCGAGCGCGCGGCTTGGCAAAGGCGAATGGATGGTCGTCGAGGCGGACGAAAGCGACAAATCGTTTCTCCACCTCCTGCCCACCATCGCCGTCGTGACCAACATGGACCGCGAGCACCTCGACCACTACCGCGATATGGAAGAGATTCTCGCGGCGTTCGCCTCTTTCATGAACAAGGTTCCGTTTTATGGCGCGGTGGTGGCCTGCGTGGACCCTCCGTGGGGCGAGCTGTTTCGCGGACTGGTGCCGCAGCTTACTCGCCGCACCGTGACTTATGGAATCGAGCCGGGAGCCGAAATAACCGCCTCCAGCGTTGAGCTGACCCGCGAGGGTTCTATTTTTAGAGCGGCAGCGAAAGGTAAATCGCTCGGTTCGTTCTCGGTTCGCGTTCCCGGTCGGCACAACGTTCAGAACGCGCTGGCGGCGGTGGCGGTGGGTTTGGAACTTGACCTCGAGCCCGCGCAAATCCGTGAGGGCCTGGAACACTTCCGAGGTGCTGACCGGCGCTTCCAGGTCAAGGCGGAATCGAACGGAGTTGTGTTGATTGACGATTACGGCCATCACCCCTCGGAAATTCGCGCCACGCTCGAAGCGGCCCGCTTGCGCGCGGAAGGGCGCGTCTGGGCAATCTTCCAGCCGCACCGATACACGCGCACGAAGTTTCTGATGGACGATTTTGCGAGTTGTTTCAACGTTTGTCACCAGGTTTACGTGCTGGATATTTATCCTGCCAGTGAGCCGCCGATTCCCGGCATCACCTCGCAAAGGCTCGTCGAAAGAATGAGGGATCTGGGTTTTGAGCGCGCGCGGTACTCGCCGTCGGAAGATTCGGTGATTAGCGAAGTCCTCCAGGAAGTTCGGCCCGGCGACCTCGTCCTGACCATCGGCGCGGGAAGCATTGCCAAGACCGCCGAGAAGCTGGCTGAGGCATTTCGGAGAGGCGAAATGGCCGTTCAAACACTTCCTGAGAAAGCTTCTGGAAAGGCCAAAGTCTGATGTCGGTGCTCGCCCGAGAATCCGGCATGGTTGAGAAGATGGCGGAATTTGGCGCCCAATGGTTGCCGGCCGAGCCGCTCGCCAAACACACTTCGCTCGAGGTGGGCGGCCGGGCGGACATCGCAAAGATTCGGGACGCGCGACGGCTGCCGGAACTGGTTGATTATCTGCGCGCGCGCGGGGCTTCGTGGCGCTTTCTCGGCGGCGGCTCAAATCTACTTCCCGTGGACGAGGACTTTGACGACGTAATGCTGCACCTGGCGCGAGGGCCGCGCGATTTGACCTTTGACGGCAACCGCGTCGAAGTGGCCGCGGCGGCCAACCTCGGCACCGCCGTGATGGAGTGCGCCAAGCGAAATCTGGGCGGGATGGAAGGTCTGGTGGGCGTGCCGGGAAGTGTGGGCGGCGCGCTGCGCATGAACGCCGGCGCTTACGGCCAGCAAATCGGCGACGTCGTGCGCGCTGTCACGGTCTACCGCGCCTCAGCCGGGAGCATTCAGAAGCTGAAGCTTGAAAATGTCCGCTTCGAGTATCGCCATTCGAACTTCGCCCCCGATGATATTCTGCTCTCCGCGTCGCTCGAACTCGCCGAGCGTCCCTATGCGGAGATTCTCGAACGCGTCAAGCAATGCAACGTCAAGCGGCGCGCGTCGCAGCCCATCAACGAAAAGAGTGCCGGGTGTATTTTCAAGAATCCTCCCGGGCTTTCCACGGGCCGGATGATTGACGAAGTGGGTTTGAAAGGGACGCGCCTGGGAGGCGCCGTGGTTTCCGAGCGGCACGCGAACTTCATCGTCAACCGATACGATGCGACCGCCGCGGACATCCTGAAGCTGATGGAACTGATCCGCGAGCGCGTGCGCAAGGGATTCGGGGTCGAGCTGGAAGAAGAAGTCATCGTCTGGAGAAATTGAAGCGAGAGCCGGCAGGTTATGAAATCGACTGACCCAGAGGACGTTCTCGACGTCGAGGAATTTGACGACGAGGAAGAGTCGCCCTACCGCCGCCGCCCGAGGCCGGTGCAGGTGCGAAGGCCGCGATTCTCCCAGCGCTTGGGTAAAATATTGCGCTGGTCGCTGGTCGGGGCCGTGATTCTCATTCCTCTAGGTTACGGAAGCTTCCGCTTGGCGCGGTACGCGCTCCATTCGCCGCGCTTCAATGTGACTTC
>CAYZVR010000204.1:0-7081 GCA_964481715.1 uncultured Acidobacteriota bacterium
GAGGAGCTCGCCGAGCGCGCGTGCCGTTTCAAGCATGGCAGCCGTGCCGCTCGAAGGGTCCACCGCGCCGTAAACCCACGCGTCGTGATGGTTCGAGAGGATAACGGTCTTCTCCGGCTCTTCGCTTCCGATAATTTTCCCGATAACATCCCAGATGGGCGTCACGCGGTTTTCCATTTCGAGCGCCAGGTGAACCCGCACCTCGCCGCCGCCCACGTGATAAGCGAAAGGGAGACCACCTTGCCAGTCCTTGGGCGCTTTGGGACCGCCTAGCCGCTTCAGAATTTCTTCCGCATCCATCGCGGAAAGCGGCACCATGGGAATTTTCGGCAGGATTTTCGATTCGGATAGCGGGATGCGTCGTGCCGAGTCCGTGGAAGCCCAGCCGGGCGTAAGCGGGTCGCCCGGAATGACATAGTCGTAAACGACCGCTCCGCGCTGGAAGTGCCCGAGCGGCCCCCACGGCCCTTGAGGATACGTTGCCCCTTTCGGCGCGCCATCGTCGGCCGGGTCGGAATAAACAATGATGCCTGCCGCGCCGCGTTTCTCGGCTTCCTGACTCTTGCCGCCGCGGTATCCGTGGAAGTAGCGCGCGAGAACAATTTTGCGTTTTACGCTGACGCCGAGCTTTTCAAGCTGGTCGTAATCTTCTGCCGTGCCGTAGTTGACGTAAATGACCGGACGGATCATATCCGCGGAAGGCGAATAGCCGTTCCACGGCAGTGACGCGATGGGATCGGATACACGCGTGTCCGGATCGCCGGGGATCTCAGGCTCAGGATTAGAGAGCTTGACGCGGGTGGGAGCAACCAGGTCTACGCTGATCCTTTTCGGATAGGAAAGCAGCACGCGGTATTCGACGATTTCCGGATTCAAACCGTCTCGTTTGAACTCGTCATAAATCAGTTCCGTCACGCGGCGGTCGCCGGGCGTGCCCGCCACGTGCGGTTGAGCGGTGAGCTGCCGCAGGTAGCGCCCTGCGCTCGCGGCGTCAGGAATATCAAGAAAACGCTTCTCCCAACGGTCTTCGCTCTTAATGCTCTCGGGACTGAAGCCGAGGGGAATGGTTGGGCGAGCAGACTTGTTCTCCGCCGGGCGCGGCATGGGGGCGCTTAAGTCACCGGAGGTCTGCAAAAGGACCAGACAGACCACTGCGAGCAAAGTGAGGAAAAGGGATTTGGCCTTCCAAGCCTTTCGAGTCTTCACCGGCAACCTCGATTCGTTTGAAGCGATTTCACTCCACGTGGCATCGTTTCGCTCGCCGACGGGAAACACTCTCAACGCGGTTCCGCCTCAGGAGCCGCACGCGAGTGCGAGCAAACTTAGCTGGCGGATTATCTCTGGCGCCTTTGAAGTAAGTCAACCGAGATGCAGGCAGGGCCGTTGTGGTCAATGGTCGGGAGGGGTGTCCTGACGACGAATAACGGGGGGCTTATCACCGCCCGCGGGTTCCTCCGCCGGGGCGCCGTCAATTCCAAAGTCCCAGACCTCGAGGTTGAGTTTTTCCGAGAGCAATTCGGCGAGCGCGTACTCGCCCAGCGCAAGCGGCTGGACAGGCTTTAATTTGAAGAGGCCGGGTTTGATTTCTTCACGCTCCACCGGAATCGCCTCGTGCTCCTCGCCGGATTTCCCCACTCCGATGCCGGACTGGATTTTCTCGATGACGCGCAGGTCCTTCTTCGAATTCACGGGGATCAATTGGATTTTTGCGGCCGCTGTGTCTGCAAAATGCACGTAGAAAGTGGGCTGCAGGCTTCGGATTCGCACGGCCGCCCGTGGTCCGTCCAGCACGACCAAGTCACGGTTCTTGAGCAACGGCGCGGGCAGCGCCAAAGAAAGAGCAAAGCGCTTCTTGTCCTTGACGAGTTCGGCCGAAGACTGGACAAGTGGAATCACGCGTTTTCCGTCGAAAGCGAACACGCCGTCACCGTCCGGCAGTCGAAAGCCGGGAGCAACTTCAAACCCCGTGGGCGCCGCCTTTTCGAAGTGCTCGCTCTCAAGCGCGCGCGCCTCTTTGAGTTCCTTCTCGTGGGCCGCCTTCTCTTCTTCCTGGGCCCGCGTCGTCGCGTCGAAGTCGACCATGGAAACGGGCACTTCCTCCCACTCCGAGCGCTCCACGCTGTAGTAGCGCACCCGGTCGCCCTGGACTTCGTAGCTGTTCACAAGCTGGTAGCTTCCGTCCTTGAGGTAAAGCTTGATGGCCGCCCAGCCTATGCGCGGCAGGCCGAGAATGCCCGCAATCGCAAGCCCTAAGACCAGCGTGAAAACGACTCGACGTTTGGATCCGTCCACTCCTTCTTCCTCCGAACCCTTAGATGCTACTTCCGAGACACCTGACATATCAATGGACTCGAGGCGCGCGCTATCGGCTTGGCCGCCGGCAGGCTCGGCGCGTTTCGATGCATATCAATCCACGATTCACGTATGATGGTCCTGATGGAATGGAAACCTCGAGCCGTCACAATCCCCCTGCCAATTAATCGCATCGAGCGCGCAGGTCCTCTGGGCAAGCCCGCCACAGCTTTCTTGTTTTACCTGACGGTGATCCTGCTTATCCCTCGCACAATGTTTACGCAGGTTAATTACGTCGCACGCTTCAAGCTGGAAAGGCAGACCTACCATCAGGGCGAGCCAATCTTCTGCGACTTTATCATCCAAAATACCGGCGCCGAAACTATTCTGTTTTCCTACCGGTTTCCTTCACGGGCTGCCAACCGCGAGCTCGAGCAGGAACCGGAATTCACCATCAAAGACGTTCGCGGGCGTACCGCCGCCGACCCCGCGCCTCGCCCGTGTGGAGGGGCCAAAGGAAGCGTGGTTTACGGCACCGTGACCTTGCCTCCCGGCGGTACGCACACCGAACGGTGGCTCTTGAATCAATGGGCGCGTTTCACGCGTCCCGGAAAATACAATCTGCGCGCCAGGCGGCGGCTTCCGTTAAGGTCCGTGAATGCTTCAACCAACGAGGTCTCAAAGCAGCCCGTCGCTTTTGCGCTGGCCCTCAACGAGCTCTCATTCGATATCGTGCCCGCGACCGGGGCACAACTGCACACCGCGTTCGAGCCTCACGCCCGAGCGCTCGCAACTCCCGATGCCGAAGGCTTCGCGGAAGCGTTCCTCGTAGCCGTAACCTTGCCGCAGCCTTTTTTCCTCGAAAGACTGGCAGCCCTGGCGCGGGCCTCGGCCAAAGAACACCTCTGGGACCCCGAGCAAGCGCTAGAGGGTCTGGCGCGGCTGGGCACGCGCGCCGCCTGGCATGCCATCCTGGGAATCGCGCAAGACCCAAAGGCAGACGAATCTCAGCGCGCCTACGCGGTACTCCTGCTGGGCGAAAGGGCCGACCCGGCATTTCTCACCCCGTTGATCCGCTTGATTTCGGCCGCTCCCGAAGGTCTTCGAGACGATATACTCAGGGCACTGGGCTTTTTCGACGACCCTCGGGCGAACCAGGCCCTCTTCAAGCAGCTCCATTCGCCCCGAGCAAACGACCGTGTGAATGCCATCCTGGGTCTGCGAAATCTTGAGAGCAAGGACACCATTCCCGCGCTTCTTGCCATGCTTAAAGATCCGGAGGCGCAAGTGCGCCAAGTGGCGAATTTCGCGCTGCAAAGCCTGACCGGCCATAAGGTTGCACTTTCCCCGACCGCAACCCGCGAGGAATCCGAACAGGCAGCCACGTCTTGGCACGATTGGTGGGGCAAGCATGAGGCGAATTTTGTCCCTGTCCGCCAGCCCGCCTGCCACGACTGGTAGCCTTGGGAGCGCTCAGCCAGCGCGATGGAAGGTTCTGAGTTCAAAACGAAACGGCGAGACAGTCAAGTCTTTCCAGAAATCAGTTGCGCTGCGCGCTCAATGGTAGGACAATAACAAATGTCTTTCGGAAAGTGGAGGCGGGCGGAAAGACGGAATTCAGTTCAGGGCTTGAAAGCACGTTCAGGTTTGCACTAGGCATAGATTCTTAAAGGCAATCCTTCCAATCTCCAATCTGGTTCGCGGAGTTGATTACTTTGCAGCCGGCGTCCCAGTATTTCCCAAGCGCATCTCTTCCTGACGACAAGTTCCACGACCATTGCGGGGTCTTCGCGGTTTTTGGGCACCCCGAAGCCGCGAAACTCACCTACCTGGGCCTTTATGCGCTACAGCACCGCGGGCAGGAGAGCGCCGGCATCGCCACTTCGGACGGCCAGAAGCTCCTCAGCCACAAAGGCATGGGACACGTGGCCGAAGTTTTTACCGAAGACGCACTGCACAATTTGACAGGCAATTCCGCCATCGGCCACACGCGTTATTCAACCGCCGGTGACACGGACCTGAAAAACGCGCAACCTATCATCGTGAGCTGCCAGAAAGGTCAAGTGGCGGTCGCCCACAACGGCAACCTGGTGAACGCTTCAGCCATCCGGAAGGAACTCGAAAGCCGCGGCGACATTTTCCAGACCACCAGCGACAGCGAAGTCATCCTGCACTTTTTTGCGCGCTCGAAGCAGTCCGGAATTCCGGAATCGGTGGCGGACGCCCTGGACCGTGTGGTGGGCGCTTTTTCGCTGGTCGTGCTCTTCAAGGATTGTATCTTCGCCATACGCGACCCGCGCGGCTTCCGTCCGTTGAACCTCGGCAAGCTGAACGGCTCCTACGTTGTGGCCTCTGAGACCTGCGCGTTTGACTTAATCAACGCCACTTATGTGCGGGAAGTCGAGCCGGGCGAAATGGTCATCCTCGACGGGCGCGGCCTGACGTCGCTGCGCTTCGCGCCGCCCGTCCAGCCCGCGCAGTGCATCTTCGAGCATGTGTATTTTTCGCGGCCTGACAGCGAAATTTTCGGGCGGTCCGTCCAGACCAGCCGCGAGATGCTTGGCCGCCTGCTGGCGCGTGAACATCCGGTCTCGGCCGACGTCGTCGTTCCGGTTCCGGATTCGGGTGTTGCGGCCGCCATCGGCTTTGGCGACGAGTCGGGAATCCCGCTGAAATTCGGGCTCATCCGCAACCATTACGTGGGCCGGACGTTTATCGAGCCCAGCCAGCCCATTCGTGATTTTGGCGTGAAGATGAAGCTCAACCCGGTGCGCAGCCTGCTGGAAGGCAAGCGCGTGGTCCTGGTGGACGATTCCATTATTCGGGGGACAACCAGCCGCAAGATCGTTCGCATCGTACGGGAGGCAGGCGCGAAGGAAGTTCACTTGCGGGTCAGTTGTCCGCCCACGGTCTCGCCCTGTTATTACGGAATTGATACGCCGACGAAAAAGGAGCTTATCGCCTCGACGCACAACGTGGAAGAAATACGGCAGTTTATCGGCGCCGATACCCTCGGCTATCTCTCCATGGAGGGAATGCGCCAGGCCGTGGGCGACACGCAGGGCCGGTATTGCCTCGCGTGCTACACCTCGCAATACCCCACGACCGTTCAGGAGCCGCTGATCACTTTGCGCAGGCGCGAGTAGCCGAGATGGAACCCAACGAATTAAAATCCGCTGTCGAATCCACCGATCCAACTTCTGCGGACCCGGAAAAGGCGGCGCCCACCGAACAGCCCAAACGCGAAGGGCTGTGGGAAACCGTCCGGTCCCTTCTCATCGTTTTGGTCGCCGTCTACTGCATGCGGACGTTTGTCGCGGAAGCAACGGTGATTCCCACCGGCTCGATGGAAAATACCATCCTCATCGGCGACCACGTCTTTTTGAACAAACTGCTCTACGGCCCGAGAATTCCGTACACAACCTGGAGGATTCCCCCGATCCGCGAGGTTCATCGCGGGGACATCGTGGCGTTTCGCTATCCGCGCAATCCTTCCATCATGTTCGTCAAGCGAGTGGTCGGCGTAGGCGGCGACGTGGTGCGCATCACCGACAAAAAGGTATCTGTCAACGGCCGCGCGCTCGAGGAACCTTACGTCCGCTACCAATTCTCGAGCCTCTTTCCGTTGCGCGACAATTTTCCACCTTCGGTCAAGGAAATTGACACGCTGCCCGCCGCGTGGGGTTTGGATCCCGGCTGGGCGCGCGAGATGGCCAAATATATTCAGAAGGACGGCCTTCACGTGCCGGAGGGTTATCTGTTCTGCATGGGCGACAACCGGGACAACTCGCTGGACAGCCGCTTTTGGGGTTTCGTGCCCCTCGACAACGTCGTCGGCGAACCGCTGTTCGTCTATTGGTCCTACGACGCGCCGAGCAACGAGTGGACAAGCGAAAGTCTGAAGGATCGTCTGAAGTTCGACGCGTCCATCCTCTGGCATTTCATTCAAAAGACACGCTGGTCGAGAACCGGAATGGGTTTTTGAGCGGTTTCTCGTGCCGGATAAAATCCCAGGCGGACCCTCGCCGGGAAAATGCGCCGGCGATTTGCGCCGGCCGGTTCCCTTTTGCACCCTGAGCTTATGCGCTACCGAGATGCGGGCGTGGATATCGACGCCGCTGGCCGCGCCAAAGCGCGAATCAAGCAAATGGCCCGGCGGACTTTCAGCCGGCGAGTGCTGAGAGATGTCGGCGCTTTTGGCGGGTTCTTTTCGCTCGAAGGCTTGCCTCGCGATGCGGTGATGGTCTCAAGCGTTGACGGCGTCGGCACCAAGCTGAAGATCGCTTTCGCGCTTAATCGCCACTCAACCGTCGGCGCTGATCTCGTCAACCACTGCGTAAACGATATCGCGGTTCACGGGGCCGCGCCGCTCTTCTTCCTCGATTACCTCGCGACGGGGCATCTCAAGCCGCGAGTCGTTGAGCAAATCGTCGGGGGCGTTGCGCGCGCCTGCCGTGAAAACGGCTGCGCGTTGGTGGGCGGAGAAACCGCCGAGATGCCGGGCTTCTATCCCGCGGGCGAATACGACCTCGCCGGGTGCATCGTCGGATGGGTCCGCCGGAGCAGGATTCTCGACGGCCGGGGCATCCGCCCAGGTGACGTACTGGTCGGCCTGCCTTCGCTCGGTCTCCACACCAACGGGTATTCGCTCGCCCGCCGCGTTTTGCTCGAAAAGGCAAAGATGCAACTCGGTCGGCGCATCCCGGAGCTCGGCCGTACGCTTGGAGACGAGTTGCTCGCACCGCATCGCTGCTACTGGCCGGTGGTGCACCCTCTGCTCCAGAAGGGC
>CAYZVR010000205.1:0-3938 GCA_964481715.1 uncultured Acidobacteriota bacterium
CAGCGTGGACTCCGAACTTACGCTCCTCTACCAGGACCTGCTGAAGATTTCGCGCGTGCTGCGCGGGTCGGTTCCCAATCCTTATTTCAACGCCAACGTTCGCGGACGGTTCTTGCGTTTTAGTCACAAGGACTTTCCAATTTATTTGGTAACGCGCCTGGACGGTTACGATCTCCATGACGCGCGCGCCCTCATTGACCGTGCCCTCGCGCCCGCAAGCACCGGGTTGTTCGTGCTGGATCTCTCTCGCGACGATAATTCGACCGGCAATGACTGGCTACGCGCGGCGGCGGTGGAACTGAAGCGAGCGGGCTTACCCGAATCGCGCATTCGACTCGAGACATCCGAAACTTTTCTGACTGGAGAAAAGGACGTGATGGGCTACGCCAGTTGGGGCTCGAACGATCGCTCGAATCATTCGCGGTTCCTGTACAACACGTGGGCGAACGGCGCGCTCGCCGCGGAATACGTTTCAACCAATGCGCGCACGTTTGAAAAGCCGCCCAAGAACTGGACCATCGGGAAGTGGAGTGATCCTTCCGAAACATTTTTTGACGACTCACCCCAATCCCTGATCGCCGACACCCTTCACGAAGGCGTGACCGGAGTTGCGGGATACGTTTACGAGCCGTACCTCAATGCGTGTGTGCGGCCGCAAATTCTTTTTCCCGCCTACGTGCAAGGCTTGAACTTGGCGGAGAGTTTCTACCTCGCCATGCCTTTTCTGAGCTGGCAGAATGTGGTGATCGGCGATCCGCTCGCCGCGCCCTATCCCGGCACGCCTCTGCCTCATGAGGAGGCTGACCCGCCTCGAGATCCTGCCACTGGCCTGCCTATTTACCTCGCGCAATACGCCGCGCGCGCTAAAGAGCGACAGTAAAATGCGAAACGTAACTGGAACATCGCTCTTTCTTCGCCCAGCAAAAGTTATGATTCCTAGACAGGACCATCCTTCAACTTGACGGTCAGGATAACTTCCACGTGCCGCGCAGTCCGTCGTCATCTCTAGCCGCGAAGGACAAACACTAAACGCTGGGCGACAATTCGGGAGCTATCTCCTCGAACCCCATGTCGGAATTGTGAGGGTTACATCTACGATTAGCCGACTACTCGGCCAGGTGGCTAGCTCCCAGTCTCAAGCGAGAAGGCGATTTCCATCTAGGGTAAGGATTCGTGTTGGATTGTCGCGCTTCGGGTAGATCGGCAGTAGACGGGGGCGGGCAAGCATTTGCCCTTTCGGTGCAGGTGCGCTTGCAGTCGAGGGCCTTCGAGACGAGCAACGCAAATTTATGATGGCTGGCTTGTTTTCTCCTTGACAGCTTAGGAGTGACCGCGCTAGTCTCCTAACTATCTTAGGAGGGCTGGTGACCGACCAAGCTCAGTTGCTTCCTGGCACTCTCGATCTCCTCATCCTGAGGGCGGTCTCAATCGGCGCGCTGCATGGGTACGGCATCCTTCTACGCATCGGGCAGATCTCCGGCAATGCCCTGTTGATCGAACAGGGCGCGCTCTATCCCGGTCTGTTTCGCCTGGTGCGTCAGGGACTGCTCAAGGCGAGCTGGGGCACATCGGAGAACAATCGCCGCGCCAAGTTCTACGAACTCACCACTGCGGGCCGCAAGCGTCTGCGCGAAGAGACCGACAACTGGAATCGGCTCGCGGCTGCCATCGCTTCCGCGCTCTCTGCGCAACCGGGGGAAGTATGAAACTCCTCGATTCGCTTCGCTTCCGCATCGCCACTCTCTTCCAGCGTTCACGGATGAACGCCGAGATGGAGGAGGAACTTCGCTCACACATCCAGCACCGCGCGGATGATCTTGAACGTTCCGGCCTGGCTCGTGCCGAGGCAGAACGCCGCGCGCGCATCGAGTTCGGCGGCCATGAGCGCTTCAAAGAGGAATGCCACGAAGCTATTGGCAGCAATTTTATCGAGACTCTTATACAGGATGTGCGTTTCAGCCTTCGCAAGTTGCGCAAATCGCCCGGCTTTACTGCCGTGGCCGTTGTGACGCTCGCTCTGGGCATCGGCGCGAATGCGGTGGTTTTTGCTGCATTGAATGCTGTGGTCCTGCGCCCGCTGAATGTGCCCCGGGCGGAGAGCCTCTACTCAATCCATCGCATAAGCGACGATGCCGCGAACCAATCGTATCCCGACTATCTCGATTTTCGCGATCGCAACCGCAGCTTTGAGGACTTGGCAGCTTTTAACATCCTGCAGGCAGGGCTGGACACGGGCGAAAATCCATCCCGCGTCTGGCTCGACGCAGTGAGCGGGAACTATTTCGACGTATTGGGCATTCGGCCGTATCTTGGTCGTTTCTTCCACGGCTCCGACGAGCATGGCCCGAACAGCGCACCGTTTGTCGTGCTCACCTACGCTTGTTGGCACAGCCGATTTCAGGATGATCGCAGCATCGTGGGCCGTGTCGTCCAGGTGAACAAGCATCCTTTTACCATCATTGGTGTAGCGCCGCCTGGCTTCCACGGGACTTTATTGTTTTTCTCGCCCGATTTGTTCTTGCCCATGGTTAACCAGGAGCAGGTCGAGGGCACAAGTGTCCTGAACGCGCGCGGAAACCGTTGGGTTTTTATGACCATGGGACATCTGAGGGCGGGAGTCACTCCGGAACAGGCCGCTGCCGATGTTAGCTCGATTGGCGACTATCTGCAAAAGACGTATCCCAAAGAGCATCGATTAATGAGCTTTGCGTTGGCGCGTCCAAGTCTTTATGGCAACTACCTCGGCCGTCCGGTGAGGGCATTTCTAACCGCGTTGATGCTGCTGGCGGGATTAATTCTGGTGGCCGCTTGTGCCAACCTGGGCAGCCTGTTTGCCGCACGCGCTGCCGACCGTTCCCGGGAGGTTGCTCTGCGACTCGCGCTGGGGGCGGGCCGCATACGAATTCTGCGGCAACTTTTCACCGAAGCCCTGCTGATTTCACTGATGGGAGGCGCTGTCGGACTTTGGGGCAGTGTAATGCTTTTGAGCGGGCTGAGCGCGTGGCAGCCCTTTCCCCAATTTCCCATCAATCTGCCGGTGAGCCCGGACGCAAATGTCTATGGAGTAGCAATGCTCTTGGCTCTAGCGAGTGGACTCCTGTTTGGCGCGGTCCCCGTGAGGCAGGTCCTCCAAACTAATCCGTATGAGGTCGTCAAATCGGGATCAACCGGCAGGGTGGGGCGGCGGATTACCGTCCGAGACCTATTGCTGGTTGCGCAAATTGCAATCTGCGCGGTGCTGGTCACTTCCTCGCTGGTTGCCGTGCGTGGATTGGTACGCACGCTGCACAGCGATTTCGGTTTTGAACCGCGGAACGCCATGCTGGTAGATACAGATCTAAATATGGCAGGTTACAGCAGCGACAAAACGCCCGCTATGCAGAAGCGCATGATTGATGCTTTGGATACGATTCCTGGCGTAACGTCTGTGGGATTGACTGACTGGCCGCCCTTAGCGAGTGGAGGCGCGAAAGGCGCGCTCGTCTTTACCGACGAAACGACAGATCTGAGGCGAACGAATGCCGCCGCTATTCCCCTGATGTTGAAGGTATCCCCCGACTACTTCCGCTCAGCGGGCACGGCCTTGCTGTCTGGAAGAAACCTCACCTGGCATGACGATAAAGATGCGCCGCGCGTGGCAGTGATCAACCAGGAATTTGCGCGCAAAATCTTTGGCTCCGTAACCAACGCCATGGGCCGATATTATAAGATGGAGGATGGAACGCGCATCCAAGTAGTGGGGATCGTGGAGGACGGTAAATACGGCAACCTCGTTGAAGATCCACAGCCGGCGATGTTTCTCCCCATTCTGCAATCACCCTCGAGTGCCACGTGGATGGTGGTGCGCTCGAACCGCGAACCGCAGCAACTAACGTTAGCCATCAAGAGTAAACTGCGGGAGCTGGATGCGGGGCTGCCTTGTTACATCCAAACGTGGG
>CAYZVR010000205.1:3948-7080 GCA_964481715.1 uncultured Acidobacteriota bacterium
CCTTCGCGGGTGGCGACGGTGGCGCTGGGTCTGCTGGGCGTGATGGGCGCGATGCTGTCTATCACCGGAATCTTTGGAATGGCTGCGTACTCGGTCAGCAAGCGGATGCGGGAGTTGGGGATTCGTATGGCCCTCGGCGCGCAGCGCAAGGAAGTGTTACAGGCAGCCTTGGGACGGGCCTTCAAACTGCTGGCTTTTGGTTCCGCAGCAGGATTGATCCTGGGAATTCTGGCGAGCCGGGTGCTGGCATTCATCGTGTTTCAGGCAACTCCCCGCGATCCGCTGGTATTAGTTGGAGTCGTTCTAGCTATGTTATCGCTGGGGCTACTGGCTACGTGGATTCCAGCGCAACGCGCGCTGTCAATCGATCCTCTGATACTGCTGCGCGAGGAGTGAGCTACCGCGGCACAGGCTGGATGGGTTCTTCGACTCGCAAGAAGAAAGCCGCGCGTCCCCACTTACGTTCTCTGTCAGTATCCCCTGAAGTCAGTTGTTGCCAACAGGCCATTCCACTTGTCGAGGCGGTCTGAAGTCAGTATTTCCGCGTTCCGGGCGGTGGGTTGGCTACTCGGAAACATTCCCGGATCGCTCGGGCAGCGGGACTGTCCAAGCGACAAACTCAGATCGGCTTGCGCGCCGTTTTCGGGGTCAATAAATCCACACCAGTCATTGATTCTACAGGCTTAAGGTGGAGGCGGGGGGAGTCGAACCCCCGTCCGAAAAGCCCAGCAATTGGAAGACTACATGCTTATCCCGTTCGCTTAATCGTTTCGCCAGCTGCCCTCAGGAACGAGCAATAACGAACCGCCGGCTAGCCTGATTGCTCCGCCGAAGCGGAACTCTCGCCCAGCGGCTTCAGACGGCGGCCGCCGAACCAGCCCGCTGAATGACGCCTCTTTCCGCCCTGCGGGCCGAACGGAGGAGACGCGCTACCTAATTAGGCAGCGTAAGCAAACTGCGTGTTGGCAGTTGTGTTGTTCCACTCCGATTACGGGTGGTGTGGACCCCCGGCATGCCTTCCAAGCGCAAGTGCTTCCGTCGAAACCGGAACGCCCCCATGCTCACTTTCAGATTACGCCGCGTTGACATGTGTGTCAAGGCGAGGAAGGCCGGCTTCGGAGAACGACAATCCATGAAATACGTTAGGCGGCCATTCTTGCTAGGAGTTCCAACTCCTGCTTGAGGTGTTCGATTTCTTCTTCCAAATAACGATAGGCTGTTTCGACTTGCGTTAGGTCACGCTCGCGGCCCATTAATTCCAGGCGCAGGGCCGCTTCCGTGGCGCTGCGCACCGCGAAGTTTGAGACCGAGCCTTTCAGTGCGTGGGCGGTTTCTTGCAGGGCTTCGGGATCGCGACGAGCTACGGCTTCGCGTATGTCCGCCAGGAGCTTCGGACAGTCGCGCAGGAACAGGGCGGCCATCTCTGCCAGGAGGGCAGAGTCGCCGTCGAAGTGAGCTAGAAAGGAGGCGCTATTCAGTGCTCCTTGCGCCGATAGCATTGGAATGGTGCTGAGTGTGCGAGGGGCCGCAGCACTTTCGGCGGCTTCCGGCATGCGCGGGGGCTGGGTGGCTGGGACAAAGGGGAGGAGAGCGTCAATTGCGGTGAAGAGTTCCTCTACCTGAATGGGTTTTGGGACGTAGCCGTCCATGCCGGCGGCGAGACAAGTCTCGCGGTCGCCCTTCATGGCGTGTGCGGTCAGGGCAATGATGGGCAAATGTGACCCCGTCGCCTTCTCGTTCGCTCGGATGGCGGCAGTCGCATCGTAACCACCCATCTCGGGCATGTGAATATCCATTAACACCAAATCAAATCCGCGGAAGTCAGACTTTTCAAGTTCGGTCAAGGCTTCAAGCCCGTTCCCGGCAACAACCACAGTGTGTCCGCGCTTCTCGAGCAGCCGCACGGCCAGGTGCTGGTTGACAGCGTTATCTTCCACGAGAAGAATGCGAAGGTCGCGTCGCCTTTCGCGCAACGAATGCCGGGTGACCAGGGCCGGCACTTCGGATTTGGGATGTTCCGCGCCAAGGACGGTCAGAATAGCTCCCCGCAAATCAGATTGGCGAACAGGCTTGGTCAGATAAGCGGCAACACCCAGTTCCCGGCAGCGCGCCGCATCCCCGCGCTGGCCACCCGAGGTGAGCATCATGATTGTGGCTTCTGCCAAGGTCGGATCGTGCTTGATCCGGTCGGCGAGGGTAAATCCATCCATGCCCGGCATCTGGGCGTCCGTCAGAACCAGAGGGAAGGGTTCTCCACTGTCTCGGGCTTGCCTCAATAGGGTCAATGCCACTTCGCCTCCGTCGGCTAATTTGGGCTTCATGTGCCAACGGGTGAGCATGTCCTCCAGGATGCGCCGGTTGGTGGCGTTGTCGTCCACCACCAGCACCGAAATGCCGGCCAGGCTGATGTGGTCGGTGGGCTTGGGCGGGGTGGTGGTTTTGGCGAGAGGGAAGGGCGCGGTAAAATGAAAGACGCTGCCCTTACCCACCTCGCTCTCCACCCAAATGCGCCCGTGCATCATCTCAACAAGTTGTGTGGAGATCGTAAGACCCAGTCCGGTTCCTCCAAACTTCCGCGTACTCGAACCGTCGGCCTGTGCGAACGCTTCAAAGATAAGCTTCTGTTTTTCATTGGGTATGCCGATTCCGGTATCCGCGACCTCAAAGTGCAAGCCCACTCCATCTTCCAGGTGCGAGTCCAGATCCACCCGCACAATTACCTCACCTTGATTTGTGAACTTGATGGCGTTCCCCGTCAGGTTAATGATGACCTGTCGCAATCTGGTCGGATCGCCGATAATCATGTTCGGCACTTCCGGCCGGATATCGCACACCAATTCCAATCCCTTCTGGTGGGCCCGCAATGCCAGAGTTTTGATCGTCTGTTCCAGGCTGTCCCGCAGGTTGAATTCGATGAAGTCAAGTTCCAGTCTTCCCGCCTCGATCTTGGAGAAGTCCAGGATGTCGTTGATGACGGTCATCAAGGAATCCGCCGAAAATTTGACCATGTCGAGGTACTCGCGTTGCTCGGGATTCAGATCGGTATCGAGGGTAAGTTCGGTCATGCCCAGGATGCCGTTCATGGGAGTGCGGATCTCGTGGCTCATATTGGCCAGAAACTCGCTCTTGGTG
>CAYZVR010000206.1:0-7069 GCA_964481715.1 uncultured Acidobacteriota bacterium
CGAGCCGCAACCGAGTGAGCGTGATCTTGAAGTGCCCTTGGAAGTGCTTGAATCTAGTGGGCCCACCAGGACTCGAACCTGGGACCAACGGATTATGAGTCCGCTGCTCTAACCAACTGAGCTATGGGCCCGTCGCCTCTCAGCATCTTACACTAAAAGGGATTGACCACCCCAGCCGTTCCCAGTCGCATCGCGAACACATGAGATAAGCGTGCGGGTGAAATCACCCGGGCTCTTCGAAGTGGCGATCAGGCGAGAAGTTTTCTCACCACGTTGCCCTCGACATCGGTCAAGCGAAAGTCCCGCCCCTGGAATTTGTACGTCAGTTTGGTGTGATCGATTCCCATCAGGTAAAGAATCGTCGCGTGCAAGTCGTAGACTTCGATGGGATCCTCGACAGGGTTGTAACCCAATTCGTCTGTTCGGCCGATGGTGATGCCGGGCTTGATGCCGCCACCCGCGAGCCACAGACAGAACGCGCGTGGGTGATGATCGCGGCCCAGGAATTTTGACCGGTTGCGCTCTTCGTTCATGGGCGTTCGCCCGAACTCACCGCCCCAGACAACCAGCGTCGAATCCAGCAGCCCGCGCTGCTTCAGGTCTTTCACCAGGGCGGCTGCAGCCTGGTCGGTTTCCCGGCAGATTTGCGGCAGCCGGTTGACGATGTCGTCTTTCGCGGAAGTCCCGTGATTGTCCCACCCACGGTGATAGAGCTGCACGAACCGCACGCCGCGCTCGACGAGCCGCCGAGCGAGCAGGCAGTTGTTGGCGAACGACGCCTGACCCAGCTCGGTCCCGTACATCTTGTGAACGTGTTCGGGCTCTTTGGAAATATCCATCAGCTCCGGCACGCTCGACTGCATGCGGTAGGCCATTTCGCAAGAATGGATGCGCGTGACAATCTCCGGGTCGCCGAGGCTTTTCAAATGCATTTCGTTCAAGTCCTTGATGGCGTCGAGAGATTGCCGGCGAACCTCGGGGCTGATGCCGTCCGGATTCGTCAGGAAAAGCACCGGGTCACCCTTGGAGCGGAATTGCACGCCCTGATAGACGGTGGGAAGGAAGCCGCTGCCCCAGCAGGCTTTGCCGCCGTCGGGTTCATTCTCTCCGGAGATCAGCACAACGAATCCGGGAAGGTCGCGCGCTTCCGTGCCGAGGCCGTAGGTGAGCCACGAACCCATGCTCGGCCTGCCGACGATTTGAAACCCTGAGTTCATGAAAATCTGCGCCGGCGCGTGGTTGAACTGCGAGGTGTGGACGGATTTAACGATGGCCACATCGTCGGCAATTTCGCCCAGATTTGGCAGTAACTCGGAAATCTCCGCCCCGGACCGGCCCCAGCGCTTGAATTCATAGGGTGAGCCGAGCAAGCGCGGCGATCCCTTGATGAAGGCAAAGCGCTCCCCCTTCATCATGGATTCCGGAACGTGCTCTCCGTCGAGCTGCTGCAACCTGGGTTTGTAGTCGAGCAGGTCCACCTGCGAGGGTGCTCCCGCCATGAAAAGATAAATGATGCTCTTCGCCCGGGCCGGAAACATCGGCGGTTTCGGGCCAAGCGGGTCTGCGACGTCCGGAACCGGCAAGGCAAGACCTGTGGCAAAGGCCGAAGGGTTCAGAAGGCTGGTCAGCGCCGCGGCGCCAATCCCGAATCCTGCTTGCTTGAAGAAATGGCGGCGCGTCACCGCACGAAGCATGTCTTGCATGGGAGTCATAAGCGTGCTTTTCATGATGCTATTCCTTCGTCATCGTCTCGTCGAGGTTCAACAACACGTTGGCAACCATGGTCCACGCCGCCTGGTCCGCTACGTCGAGCGCAGAAGAACCACCACCCTTGATTACCTCTTGGGCGGCCTGGGGATCTCCCCGGAAGCGATCGAGCTGGGTACGGTAAAATTCCAGCATTCGTTCTAATTCCTCCGCACTGGGATGGCGCGACAGTACCCGCCGGAAGCCGTAAGTGACGCGCGACGCAGGATCGGGCTCGACGTCTTCCATCATTCTCCGCGCGAGGGCTTGCGCCGCTTCAAAGAATACAGGATCGTTAAGCGTGGTCAGCGCCTGGAGCGGCGTGTTGGTGCGCACGCGCCGCGCGGTTGAGAACTCGCGGCTCGGCGCGTCGAACGTAATCAGGCTTGGGTACGGCGCCGTGCGCCGGATGAAAGTGTAGATGCCGCGGCGGGTGCGGTCTTCGCCCTTGCTCTCGTCCCACTTCACATCGCTATATGGGCGGTCCCAGATGCCCGGAGGTTGGTAGGGAAAGACGCTCGGGCCGCCGATCTTGGGGCTCAGCAGGCCGCTCGCCTGGAGCGCGATGTCACGAACCATTTCGGCTTCCACGCGGAAACGCGGCCCGCGCGCGAGTAGATTGTTGTAGGGATCCCGTTCGATCAGTTCCGGCGTCGAGCGCGAAGACTGGCGGTACGTGGACGAAGTCACGATGAGCCGGATGATGTGCTTCATACTCCAGCCCTCTTGCATGAACTCGGTCGCCAGCCAGTCGAGCAGCTCCGGATGCGTGGGAGGCGCGCCCTGAGTGCCGAAGTCTTCGGCCGTCTCAACGAGGCCCCGCCCGAAAATCTCCTGCCAGTAATGATTCACCGTGACGCGCGCGGTGAGCGGATTGTTCTCATCCACCAGCCAGCGCGCTAGGCCCAAGCGGTTCGGCATCTGGTCTGCAGGCAGGGGGTTCAAGATAGCAGGAACGCCCGCGTAAACTTTCTCGTCTTTGCTGGAGAAGCTCCCGCGGATTCGCACGTAGGTGTTTGGCCGCTCGAAGGAGTTTGTCTCACCCATGATAAGTGCCGTTATGATGCCGAGATCCTTGAGCGATTTTTCAATCTCGGTGATGCGGTCGCGAGCCGGCTGGAGAGACGGAGCGATGGAGCGATACACCGCGGCGAGATCGTCTTTCTGTTCCCGGGTGCGCTCGGCGGGCGGGATGTCCAGGACCGGCCGCATGCGCGCCGGCACCTGGGTGATGGCCGTCGGATCGGGAATCGTCGTGACGGAAAGCCGGAAGCGGCCGAGGTTGCGCGAGGCGTGCCGCATTTCGTGCTTCAGGCGAACCCTGAGCGACGTCCCGAGGGCAAAGCCGAAAGGCTTCTCGGGAACCAGGGCCACTTGCCGGATGATCGGAAAATTCGAGGGCGACGCATCAATGGCCCAACCTTTCAAATCCTTGTCCTCACTAACCAGATTCTTGGCGCTATAACCCACCTGCGATTCGTTGGCCGCGGCCTCTTTGAAAACGATCTTCTGCGCGGAAACTGATCCCTCCGCCGGTGCGGCTTCCATTTCAAACGCACTCAAAAAGAAATTGCCGTCCGGGTCGCGACCCGGTCCGCCCTGGGGCAGACTTGAGTCGCCGAGCACCTCGAGGCGCACACCCGAAATGGCCGTGAGATTCGTCGGCGCTTCGACGTCGTAGGTGTCGGCTTGCGGGTTTTTGCCATTCGCAAGAATCGAACCATCGGGGAGCAAGGTCAGAGTTGCGCCGCCCTTGGAAAACTCTTTGACCGGCTTGAGGACGGTCCACTTGGATTCGAGCCGCTTCATCTCTTCTTCCCAACTGGTCTGGGAAGCCTCCAGCTTGGGTGTTTCCGTCGCGAGCGTTTCCTTCAGCCTGGCGATTTCCGCCCTGTATTCCTTCGCCTTGGCTGCCTGCGGAGGCGAGGGAAGCTCGAGCTCCGGCTCGCCGACATAGCCCTCGCCCGCGCCGAAATCGAGAATTTTGTAATCCGCGTTGCTGTCAAAGAACGCCAGCATCCGGTAATAGTCTTTTTGCGTAAACGGATCGAACTTGTGGTTGTGACATTCGGCACAGCCGAGCGTTGTGCCCAGCCACACGTCCGCCGTCGTGTTGACGCGGTCAACCAGCGTGTAGAAACGCTGCTCTTCCTTGTCCACGCCTCCCTCCTGATTAAGCAGCGTGTTACGGTGGAAGCCGGTGGCGACCAGTTGATCTTGGGTTGGATTCGGGAGCATATCGCCCGCAATCTGCTCGATGGTGAATTCTTTGAAGGACAAATCCCGGTTGAGCGCGTCAATCACCCAGTCGCGATACTTCCACGCGGTGCGTACGTTGTCTTTTTCGTAGCCATTCGAATCCGCGTAGCGGGCAAGATCGAGCCACGGGCGAGCCCATCGCTCGCCGTAGTGCGGCGAGGCGAGCAGTTGATCCACAACCTGTTCGTAAACGCCGGGACTCCGGTCAGCGAGAAAATCGTCCACTTCCTTGACGGTCGGTGGCAACCCGATCAGGTCGAGGTAAAGACGCCGGATGAGTGTTTCCTTGTCGGCTTCGGGCGAGGGCGAGAGACCTTCCTTTTCGAGCCGTGCCAGGACGAAATAGTCCAGGGGATTGCGGCACCACGCCGCATTCTTCAACTTGGGCGGCGGCGGACGCACCGGCTTCGAGTAAGCCCAGTGCATGATGGGATGAGCTGCCACAAGGGTCATCGACGAATCGGGGCCGCCTGCTCCCAGGTCAATCCATTTCCGGATCAGGTTGATCTCGTCAGCAGAAAGTGGCGGCCCGCCGTAGGGCATCTGCGGCCGCTCCTTTCCGAGCAGGCGGCGCACGAGGCGGCTTTTCTCGCTGCTGCCGGGAACGACCACTTTCCCGTTTTCGCTTCCTTTGAGGATCGCCGCGAGCGAATCGAGTCGCAGTCCGTTCTGTTGAATTTGTACGCCGTGGCACGCGTAACAACGCGAAGCGAGGATCGGGCGAACTTTTGACGCGAAGAATGGGGACTCGGACGGCGGCCGATGCGACGCTTGAAGTCTGAGAGAAGCTCGTCCGGCGCTCGTCCCGGGAGCGCTGAATGAGGCTTGATCGATCCAGGCTCGGATCAATGCGATTTTTTCCGCATGCAGCGGCGCCCCGTTCAACGGCATTCGCGGCCCGTCGGTTGAGCCGAGTAAACGCTTGACGAGAAGGCTATCCCCGCTATTGCCGGGAAGTACGATCCTTCCTGAGACGCCGCCGCTGAGGACCGCGCCTTCCGAGTCGAGGCGAAGATCGCCTTGCGGCTTGCTCGGGCCATGGCAGGCATTACAGGAAGCCTGAAATATCGGGGAGATGTCACGGTTGAAGTCAATCCGTACGTCGGACGACGAATTGGAACTCTTGCCGGAGAAAGATTGCGCCACAAGTTTCCGCGGGCCATGTTTGAACAGGACACCCGCTAAGATAGTCATTGAAAGAAGCAGGAGAATTCCGGTTCGGAATCCTCGCGGTTGTTTCGTCGTTTCTTGAATCGTTTGGAGTCTCATGCCCGGAGAACTTATACCGCTTGCTGAATAATTCTGTTTGGGCCCTGAGTCATCGAAGGGGCAACGCGCGGGATTCCAGAATTCGGTTACGGCTGCGACACCAAGATGAATTATTCCAGGCTCTGGGAACGAATGGGAATGCCCGAATTTCTGTCTGCCCTTCCAGCGAAATTGTACGCCTTCCGAACTCTCACTTCAAACTTTCGCCGCCCGCATTTGCGCGGCCTCACCCAATCTTGTGCGAATTGTGAGCGACATGGCTCACCGAATTCCTGCGCCGGCTTGCGATGTGTCCCCCAGGTTAAGCATAAGGTGTTCATTTCACAGAAGTTATTCTCCGTCGCCGATCGGGCCTCTTGGAAAGCCGCGTGCACCGTCAGATTGTCAGGAATTGGAAGTGGCCACTGCTTAGAGGGTGTTGTGTTTTTCAGCAGCGAGCCCACACAGGGCGCCTCGTGAGTCAAATGTCAGGGAAGGACACCAAGGCGATGGCAGACCTGACCGTGACGACTTTGGAGTGCGAAAACCAAGCGGGGCCAGAGCTTCGCACCGCGAATGAAGAAGCCACTCGCTCCTTTGACCGCCGGGTACGGTTCCGCATGGATCCGCAGCGGCCGAAAGAGCAGGACCCTCAGGAGCGGCTTTACAACTGGAACGAAGTGTCACTGGGCTTGACGATGGACCAGGCGATCATCGAAGCGAGCCGCTGCATGCAATGCGAGCACCATCCGTGCACTTACGGCTGCCCCGCGCACAATGATATTCCGAGCGCGTTGTGGCTCCTCGAGCAGGGGAACGTTGTCGGCGCGGCGATGAAATTCATGGAAACCTCCATCCTGCCGGATGTTTGCGGCCGGCTTTGCCCGCAGGAAAAACAGTGCGAAGGATCATGCGTATTGAGCGCCCATCAAACTCCTATCTCCATCGGAAATCTCGAGAGGTTCTGCGTTGACTACACTCGCAACTTGCTCGGCGGCTATCCACACCCCGCCACTTTGCCGCCGCTCGGCACTCACGCCGCCGTGGTTGGCTCAGGTCCCGCGGGCCTTGCGGTGGCGGAAGAATTGGTGAAACGCGGGCACGGGGTGACGGTTTTTGAAGCGTGGCCGAAGCCGGGAGGATTGCTCCTTTACGGGATTCCCGGCTTCAAGCTGGACAAAGACATCGTAAATGAAAAGATCCGTTATCTTGAAGGGCTTGGCGTTCGATTCCGCTGCAACACGCGAATCGGGAAAGAACTGACCGTGGACGATTTGGTCAAGAAGCACGGATTTGATGCGGTTTTCCTGGGGCACGGAGCGTCGTCCGTCAATCGCATGAAGATTCCGGGCGAGGACCTGAAGCACGTCTACGGGGCCACAGAGTATTTGGTTCGCGCCAACCTGTCGGATGACCTGCTGCCTGAGACCATGCACGGCCGGCCGCACGCGGGACGGCGCACGGTGGTGGTGGGCGGTGGCGACACGGCGATGGACTGCGTCCGCTCGGCTCGCCGCCTGTGTCCCGAAGGCGAAGTGTGGTGCGTCTATCGCCGCAGCGAAGTCGAAATGCCCGGCCGGTTCCTCGAACGCATTCACGCCTACGAAGAGGGTGTAAAGTTCGAGTGGCTCACGCTGCCCGTCAAGTTTATCGGCGATGCGGAAGGAAAGGTAATCGCTTGCGAATGCATCCGCATGAGGCTTGGCGAACCGGACGCCAAAGGCCGACGCAAGCCCATCCCCATCGAAGGCTCAAATTTCGTGCTCGAGTGCGATACGGCCGTCATCGCTATCGGTTACGGAGTGGACGAGGAAAT
>CAYZVR010000207.1:0-7058 GCA_964481715.1 uncultured Acidobacteriota bacterium
TGCAATTATTGGGTGTTGTATCGCCGACGCTCGAGAAACTCCAAAAGGAAGGCGACCTTGGGCGAAAGAAGATTACCGAGTACACGCGCTGGCTGACCGTTGCGCTGAGCGCCTTTCAAGCCTTTGGGATCGCCGTGGCGCTGCAGCGGCAGACGAAGGCGGGCTCGCCGATTGTCTCGGATCCCGGGGTGCTTTTCATCTTTACGACGGTTCTGACGCTCACGACGGGCGCAATCTTAGTCATGTGGCTGGGCGAACAGATTACGGCGCGGGGCATTGGCAATGGAATGTCGCTCCTGATCTTTGCCGGCATCGTGGTAGGCCTGCCGCGGGCCGTGGGCGACCTTTACGAAAAGGTTTTCGTGAGCCGCGTCTGGAATTTTGGGGTCCTGATTATTCTGCTTGCCTTCATGTTGGTGGTCATGGCCTTCATCGTACTGGTCGAGCGCGGGGAGCGCCGCATCCCCATCCAGTACGCCAAGCGCGTGGTGGGCCGCAAGGTCATGGGCGGGGTCTCAACGCATCTGCCGCTCAAAGTCAACAGCGGCGGGGTGATGCCGCTCATTTTCGCGGTGTCGCTCCTGACCTTTCCACAGACCCTTGGTCTGTTCTGGAAGAACCGGGCCATTGATAAATTTGTTGAGATTTTTGCATGGGGCGAGCCGCTCTACACGCTGACGTACATTGCGCTGATCATATTTTTCGCGCACTTTTATCTGTCGATTGTTTACAACCCGGACGAGGTCGCCGACAACGTTCGGAAGCAGGGGGGATTTATTCCGGGCATCCGGCCGGGCAAGCGAACCGCCGACCATGTGGATGAAGTGCTGACTAAAATCACCTGGGTGGGCGGGATTTATCTGGCGCTCATTGCGCTGATTCCGGAAATCATGCTGGCGGGATTGCGCGTCAACCATCTGCCCGTTTGGCTGGGGGGCGCCTGGTTTGACTCGCACTTTCCTTCCTGGCTGCTCCACGGCCTGAACGTCAACTTTTATTTCGGGGGCACCTCGCTCCTGATCGTGGTCGGCGTGGCCATGGATACGATCCAGCAGGTGGAAGCCCAGCTCATCATGCGGCACTACGAAGGCTTTATGAAGAAGGGACGGATCCGCGGGCGGAGAAGCGGATACTGATTCTGCCCTGCGACAGGGAGGAGCTGAATGAAATCTCAGGCGCTGATTTTCCTCGGGGCCCCGGGAGCCGGCAAGGGAACACAGGCGAGGGAAGTATCCAAAGAGTTCAGCATTCCGCAGATATCCACCGGAGACATGCTGCGGGACGCGGTCAAAAAACAGACGCCACTGGGACTTGAGGCGAAAAAGAAAATGGAAGCGGGCGAGCTGGTGCCCGACGAAGTGGTTTGCGGGATCGTGGATGAGCGCATCGGCCAGCCGGATTGTGCCGGGGGATTCATTCTCGACGGTTTCCCGCGCACCCTTGCGCAGGCGCAGTTTGTGGACGCGATGCTCGAGAAAAAAAGCCGGGGGAATCCCTTGGCGGTGAATATTCGAGTGAGTGAGGACACGCTCCTCAAGCGGCTGACCGGCCGCAGGACGTGCTCCACGTGCGGCGAAATCTACAATGTGCATTTCAGCCCTCCCAAGAAGGAGGGCGTTTGCGACAAGGACGGCGGAAAGCTTTTGCACCGCGCCGACGACAACGAATCCACCATCCAGCAGCGGCTGGTCGCTTACAATAATCAGACCAGTCCCCTGATCGATTACTATGGGAAAAAGAAGCTGCTGCACGACGTGGATGGGAACAAAGAGCCGGATCAGATTTCGGTGGATCTCATCGGCTTTTTGAAGAGCGCATGATTATCTGCAAGTCACCGGCGGAAATCGAGAGGCTGCGGCGCAGCGGGCAGTTGGTCAGAGAAATTCTGGATGAATTGCGACAGTTCGTGCGCCCGGGAGTGAGCACACTGGAGCTCGAGAAGTACGCGGAAAAGCGGCTGGCGCAGGCGGGGGCGAAACCCGCCTTCAAGGGTTATCGCGGTTACCCCTGCTGCCTGTGCACGTCGGTGAACAACGAAATCGTCCACGGCATCCCTTCCGGCCGGCGGTTGAAGGAAGGCGATATCGTCAGCATCGATCTGGGCGTGATTCTGGAGGGTTTCTACGGTGACTCGGCCGTCACCGTGCCGGTCGGTGAAATTTCCGCACCGACCCGGAAGCTGCTTCGAGTGACCGAGGAGGCGCTGGAGCAAGGGATCGAGAAAGTTCGGCTGGGAAATCGCCTGGGAGATATTTCTGCGGCGGTGCAGGAGCACGTGGAGAGGAACGGATTTTCGGTGGTGCGAGAGATGGTCGGTCACGGGATCGGCCGCGAGCTCCACGAAGAGCCGCAAGTCCCGAATTTCGGCCAGCCGGGTCACGGACCGGTATTGAAGGAAGGCATGGTCCTCGCCATCGAGCCCATGGTCAATTCCGGCGGTTACGCGATGCGGATTTTGGATGACCACTGGACCGCCGTGACCGTGGACGGAACGAACTCGGCGCACTTCGAGCATATGGTCGCCGTGACCCGCAACGGGCCGGACGTCCTCACGCGGTTGACGGTCGCGCCGGTGGTCTCGGGAAAAGTATGAGCGAGAAGGAAGACGCTATCGAGGTGATTGCGACCGTCATCGAGCCGCTGCCCAATGCCATGTTTCGCGTCGAGCTCGATAACAAGCATCGCGTGCTTGCGCACATCTCGGGGAAGATGCGGAAGAATTTCATCCGCATCCTGCCCGGCGACAAGGTCGCGGTGGAACTCTCCCCTTACGACTTGACGCGGGGGCGGATCGTGTATCGGTACAAGTAGGCGGGCGGGTGCAAGAGCCGGAAGGCTGGAGAAGGAAGCGATGAAGGTACGATCGTCCATCAAAAAGATTTGCGCGAAGTGCATGATCGTGAAACGCCGCGGCGTGGTTCGGGTGATCTGCGAAAATCCCAAGCACAAGCAGCGGCAGGGCTGAGCTGCGGCAAGAGGGAGGAAGGCCATGGCAAGAATTTCGGGAATTGATTTGCCGCGCACCAAACGGGCGGAGATCGGATTGACCTACATTTACGGCATCGGGAGGACCCGGTCGCTTTCCATCCTGATGCGCGCAGGCGTGGACCCGAACAAGAAGGTCAAAGACCTGCTCGAGGATGAAGTAACGAGAATCCGCCAGATCATCGAAGAAGAGGGCGCCGTGGAGGGCGATCTCCGCAAGGAGGTCGCGATGAACATCAAGCGGCTGATCGAAATCGGATCGTATCGCGGCTACCGGCACCGGCGCAATCTTCCGGTGCGTGGCCAGCGGACGCACACGAATTCGCGGACGCGCAAGGGCCCGCGCCGTGGGACCATCGCCAACAAGAAACGCGCGGTGGCGAAGACCTAACGGCCGCTCGGGGCGATCCGGGCATTCGAACTGAGGAGCTATGGCAAAACCAGCAGCCAAAACGGGTAAGAAGAAAGTCTTCAAGAAAAAGGAAAAGCGCATCGTTCCGAACGGCGTGGTGCACATTCAGGCGAGTTTTAACAACACCTTGGTGAGCATCACGGACTTGGAAGGAAAGCTGATTTGCTGGTCGAGCGCGGGATCGCTCGGCTTCCGCGGGTCGCGCAAGGGCACGCCCTTCGCCGCCCAGCAGGCGGCGCAGCGCGCTGCGAACGCTGCGCGCGATCACGGCATGAGGACGGTGGAAGTGCACGTCAAGGGGCCGGGATCGGGGCGCGAGTCGGCGATTCGGGCGCTGGCCGTGGCGGGCCTGGAGGTGCGCATCATTCGAGATGTGACGCCCATCCCGCACAACGGCTGCCGCCCGCCGAAACGCCGCAGGGTTTAGTTTGAGATCGAACGATTGAGTTACGGGCGTCGAGGCGTCCGGAGGAGGAAGGCTTGGCAAGGTATCGCGAGGCAGTATGTCGGCTCTGCCGCCGAGAAGGCATTAAGTTGTTCCTCAAGGGACAGCGGTGCCTGACCGATAAGTGCGCCATTGAGAAGCGAAATTTCCAGCCCGGCCAGCACGGCAAGGCGCGGCGCCCGAAGCTTGTGGGCTACGGCCTGCAGCTCCGTGAAAAGCAGAAGGTGCGCCGGATTTACGGAATTCTCGAGGACCAGTTTCGCGGGTATTTCGAAAAGGCCGCTACGATGAAAGGCATCACGGGTGAAAACCTCCTCATGATGCTCGAGCGCCGGCTGGATAACGTGGTGTTCCGGATGGGTCTGTCCACCTCGCGCTCCGGAGCACGGCAGCTCGTCCGTCACGGCCACATCCTGGTGGCGGGGCGCAAAGTGAACATCCCGTCGTATCAGGTGACGCCCGGCCAGGAGGTCAGCGTCCGCGAGCGCAGCCGCAAGACACCGGCCCTCCTGCACTCGCTGGATTTCGCCGGGAGCCGCGGTGTGCCGCCCTGGCTGGCCTTTAACCGCGAAAGCTTCAAGGGAAGCGTGGTTTCGTTGCCCAAGCGCGAAGACGTGAACTTCCCGATTCAGGAACAGATGATCGTGGAACTTTATTCGAAATAGTCATTGAGCGCACTTGAGTGTGCGGAGGAGCCCGTCAGCCGACGGGTTCCAGGGAGGATGTTACGATGCTGTGGAAGGGATTTCAGAAACCAAAGCGGCTGGCTTGCAATGTGGATACGCTGACCGACAAGTACGGCCAGTTTAACG
This sequence comes from uncultured Acidobacteriota bacterium, assembly GCA_964481715.1. Lineage (GTDB taxonomy): Bacteria > Acidobacteriota > Terriglobia > UBA7540 > UBA7540 > JAHEKS01. Next base: position 4,655 of record CAYZVR010000207.1, read on the forward strand.
CGCAGCCCTTCGAGCGCGGGTTCGGCACAACGATCGGCAACGCCCTGCGGCGCGTCCTGCTCTCATCGATTGAAGGCGCGGCGATTACGGCGGTCAAGATCGAAGGCGTGTTGCACGAGTTTTCCTCGATTCCGGGGGTGGTTGAAGACGCCACCGACATCATCCTGAATTTGAAACAAATTCCGCTGAAGTTGAGCGTGGAAGGTCCGAAAACGCTCACCCTGCGCGTGGACCGTCCAGGCGAAGTGACTTCGCGGATGATCCAGGAAGATGCCGACGTCGAGATTCTCGACAAGGACGTCTATCTCGCCACGGTCAGCGAAAACGGCAGCCTGCAAATCGAAATGCGCGTCAAGATCGGGCGGGGTTACGTCCCGGCAGAAAAAAATTTCGACGAGGACCTGCCGATTGGGTACATTCCGCTGGATTCGGCGCACTCGCCCATCCGTAAGGTGAATTATACGGTGGAAGCCGCGCGGCTTGGACAGATGACCGACTACGACAAGCTGACGCTCGATGTGTGGACGAACGGCGCGGTGGCTCCCCAGGACTCGATCGGGCTCGCCGCCAAGCTCCTCAAAGATCATATGAACATCTTCATCAACTTTGAAGAAGAGCCGGAGGCGGAGGAAATTCCCGCCGAAAAGACCGTGGAGGTTCGTAACGAAAACCTGGACCGGTCGGTCGAAGAGTTGGAGCTTTCGGTTCGCTCTTACAATTGTCTGAAGAACGCCAACATCACGACGATCCGCGAGCTTGTGCAGAAGACCGAGCAGGATATGCTCAAAACCAAAAATTTCGGCCGGAAGTCCTTGAACGAAATTAAGGAGATCCTGACCACCATGGGCCTCGGCCTCGGCATGAAGTTTGATGACAAGGGCACTCCCATCATGCCGGCTCCGGAAGTGCCCCACCAACTCTAAAGGCGGAAAGCCAAGATGCGTCATCGCAACTACGGCAGAAAATTAAGCAGGAAAACGGAGCACCGCCGCTCGCTGTTGCGGAATCTGGTGACTTCGCTGATCCTTGAAGAGCGAATTGAAACCACAGTGGCCAAGGCCAAGGCCGCGCGCGGAATCGCCGAAAAAATGATCACGCTGGGCAAGCGCGGCGATGTGAACGCGCGCCGCCTGGCCGCCGGATATTGCATGACCCTGAACGCGGTGACCAAACTCTTCGACGACGTGGCGAAGCGCTACGAAAAGCGGCCGGGCGGTTACACGCGAATCATCCGCACGGGTTGGCGGCGTGGCGATGGCGCCGAGACCGCGGTGCTCGAACTCGTGGGCACAGAGGTTCTCCAAAAGCGCGCGGAAGCTCGCGCCAAAAGAGTTGAGGTCCGCCGCAAGGCTGCAGAAGAAGCGGCCGAGAAGGAAAAGTCTCTTCCTCCTGATGAAGGGGAAGGGAAGAAATAAGGCGCGAACGAGGCAGGCAGATTCAGAATTCTCGAGCTCGCCTTCGGCCGGAAGCAAAACGCTTCCGGCCGAATGTTTTTGGACCCGCCCGCGACGCTTGCCGCCGGACGATCCGGCACATCTGATGTTCGCGCAGGTAGCTTTGCTTATGAACCCCGCTTATTTTTCCGCTATAGCCTCAACCGGCGTTTCCAACGCACCGGGCCTCTTGACGAACAGGCGGCTGGCCCCGTAAACGACCAAAATCCCCAGGCAAGCCCCCATCGTGTCGATTCCGCTGTCGAGAAGCGACGCCCCGCGTCCCGGCACAAACATTTGATGGAACTCGTCGCTCAAGGAATATCCCGCGGTGATGAGAATTGTCCATAGGGCCGTCCTTCTGCGCCATTCCGAACTTCCGTTCAGACTATGGTAGAGCAACATGCTGAACAGCGCGTATTCGGTGACGTGCGCGCCCTTACGCATCAAGTGATGAAAAAGGCGAAAGGTTGGAAAGGAAACGGAGAGTTGAAGCAGGCCGAGTATTTGTGTAAGAAGCCAGGTGGTGAAAGACAACCCGAACGATTCGGTCGAAAATCTGAAAATTTGCGCGGCCCAGGCGAGCGTCACAGCCCAGCGGAGAATGAGGCCCAGTCGCGGCTTGACGCGGGACCACGCAGGTTTACTCGAGTCGGTAATTGGGCGCTTCCTTGGTGATGATGACGTCGTGGACGTGGCTTTCGCGCAGCCCCGCCGCGGTGATGCGCACGAATCGGGATTTCTGTTGGAGCTCCGGGATGGTTGGGCAGCCGCAGTAGCCCATCCCGGAGCGCAACCCGCCCACGAGTTGCGCCACCATTTCGGCGAGCAGTCCTTTGTACGGGACTCGGCCCTCGATTCCCTCGGGCACGAGTTTCGAAACCTCGCTCGTCTGCGCGTAGCGGTCGGAGCCCGCGGCCATCGCGGCAATTGACCCCATGCCGCGGTACGACTTGAAGCTGCGTCCCTGG
>CAYZVR010000208.1:0-7013 GCA_964481715.1 uncultured Acidobacteriota bacterium
CACAACGGATTGGCCGATGCCGCGGCTGACGTAAATCTGCGTGCCATCGAGGCGGTTCCAGCCTTCCACAAATCGCTCGCCGAGTTTCGACCGGCCGCGCACCGAGCCCACCAGCGGCAGACGAACTTGCCCGCCGTGAGTGTGGCCGGAAAGCACAAAGTCCACACCGTGCTTGACCGCCTGCCGGATGCCGATGGGATTGTGACAGAGCAGGATTTTTGCCTCGCGCGCCGGAACGGAGGCGAGCGCCGCATGAAAATCGTCGGCGTTCCACCACAGGTCGTCGACGCCGGCAAGCCAGAGCGTCGAGCCGCGCGAGCGCAGCGCGTGGTGGGCGTTGCGGAGCACGCGGATGTGCTGAGCTCGCAGCGCGCGCGTGACCTCGTCCGCGTCAACCTGGAAGTCGTGGTTGCCGAGGACGGCAAAAACTCCGAACCGCGCGTGGAGTTTTCCGAGGGCGCGCGCCACCGGCCAGATGTAGGAAGGCGAGAGGGTCACGAAATCACCCGTCAGCGCCACGAGGTCCGGATGCAAATGGTCCGCCGTGCGGACGGCTTCCTGGACGGTTTCGAGAGGAGTGTAAACGCTGTGATGGATGTCGGTGAGGTGGACGATGCGCAGGCCGTCGAACGCGGCGGGAAGGCGCCGTAGCCAGATTTCCGTCTCCGTGACTTCCGGCTCCTGCGAAAACGCCGACGGGGCGATCACTTCTTCCGGGCCGTTGAGCCGCAGCGTGATCAGTTCGTTGCGCCGCAGGAATCGTTTGGGTGCCGGGCGTTTGGACATTTCCATTTTGAATTCTTAAACGGGCGCTCGAATTTCGGCGGAACCTCAAGCCCGGTTTTTCAGAACCTCGGCAAAGACCCCGACCATCGCATCGTGCACAAGACCGTTCGAAGCAAAAATCGGATCGGCGAGCAGTTCGAACGGCTCGCCCTTCAGGTTCGAAACGCGGCCGCCGGCTTCAGCAACCAATAGCGCGCCCGCCGCCTTGTCCCACGGATTGAGCTTCAACTCCCAGAAACCTTCGAAGCGGCCGGCCGCAACCGAGCAGAGGTCGAGCGCCGCCGAGCCCGCGCGCCGTACGCCGTGGCAAAGCGTCGTAAAACGGTAATAGTACTTGATGTTCAAGTCATGATTGTCGGCAAAAGGCGGAAAGCCCGTGGCGACCAGACATTCCGCAAGCGTGGCGGCTTTTGAAACATGAATGCGCTTGTTGTTCAGATACGCGCCCGCGCCGCTTTCGGCGGTGAACAGCTCGTCGTGATTCGGGTCGAAGACCACGCCCGCAACGGTTTCGCCGCGATAGGCAAGGCCCAGCGTCACGCAGAACACCGGAAAGCCGTGCGCGAAATTGGTGGTGCCGTCGAGCGGATCCACGTACCAGCAATAATCGGAATCAGTCCGGCCGCCGCCGCCTTCCTCGGCCACAATGCCGTGCTTGGGAAAATGGCTGCGCAACCGCTCGATGATCAGCGCCTCGGAGCGCCGGTCGGCGTCGGTCACCAGGTCCGAGGCGCTCTTGTAGAAGATTTCCTTCGGCCGCTTGAAATGCTGCGCCAATAGCGCGCCCGATTCTCGCGCGATATCCACCGCAATATTGAGGTAACTCTCCATCCTGATTAGTTGTGCTCCGTCCGTCGCCCTCTAGTGAGCGTGCGGCTCGACGAGAACGCGCGTCTGCCCTTCCCCCTCCGCCCACACCGCGCCGTCTTCGAAAAACTCCTTCTTCCAGATCGGAACGATTTGTTTAAGACGGTCAATGGCGTAGTGGCAGGCCTCGAACGCCGCGCGGCGGTGCGCGGAGGTGACGACGATCGCCACGCTGGTCTCACCAATCTCCAGCCGGCCCACGCGGTGAATCATGCCAACGCGGTCGATCGAAAACCTTTCTCTTACTTCGTGCCCGATCTTCTGCATTTTGCTCACGGCCATGGGCTCGTAGGCTTCGTATTCGAGATAGAGAGTCTTGCGGCCGTGCGAGTGGTTGCGCACGATACCTTCGAATACGACGACGGCGCCGTCTTCCGGCGCCTTCATCTCGTGCTCAAGCTCCTGCGCGCGGATGACGTCGCGGGTGAGGCGATAGAAATCGTCGTTCGTGCCGCCGCTTACCGGAGGCAGAAACGCCACCTCATCGCCGTCCCGAAGCGGATGCGATCGCCCGGCGACTTCCTGGTTCACGGCAGTCACCAGAGATTCGGACATCTCAGCCAATCGAGGAAAGCGAGTTTCGTACCGCTGCCACAAATCTTCCAAACGCCCGCCTTCCGGCAGTTCCAACTGCTCCTCACCGATGCCCGTGAGGTCGTGCGTCATGCCGAAAAACAGGACTCGAATGTTCATCGCCTTTGCTTTGCGCTCTCAAATATCGCGGCTCACGAAACAGTATACACTCGCGCCGTAAAGATGGCATGGAGAAACCAAAGGGTTACATGCAACCCATTGTATTCCAATAACTTACTCTATCATTGCATCGGGCTTGGACGGCTCTCCTGCGCAAGTCCCGCGTTGGCGGCCGGCCTATAGAAGGTCCGATTCCTTGACGGGTTTCAGGTGCGTTTATACTATCCTCTCATTCGCAGGCTGAGATCGGGGGTACAAATGAAAGTCGCGGGATTGGGGCTCGCCATGCTTCTGGTGCTTCAGGCAGGGGTTGCTCAGGAACACCCTTCAGTTCCCCAAACCAAGCCGGCAGTGTTGCTGAGCGGGATGGGCAAACACCATCATCCCATCGCCACACAAAGCCCGGAGGCGCAGCGGTTTTTCGACCAGGGGCTGACGCTCGTCTACGCGTTCAATCACGACGAAGCCGTGCGCTCGTTCCAGCGCGCCGCTGAGCTCGACCCGAAATCGCCCATGCCTTACTGGGGCGTCGGGCTGGCGCTCGGACCGAATATCAATCTGGACGTCGATCCCGAGCACGAGAAAGCAGCCTACCAGGCCACGCAGCAGGCGCTGGCGCTCTCTGCTCATGCATCCGAAATCGAACGCGCTTACGTGGAAGCGCTGGCAAAGCGCTATTCGGTTGAGCCCGGCGCGGACCTCAAGAAATTATCCGTTGAATATAAGAACGCGATGCGCGAGCTGGTCGGCCGTTATCCCGGCGACCTCGACGCGGCGACTCTCTACGCGGAAAGCCTGATGGACCTGCACCCCTGGGCTCTTTGGACGCTGGACGGAAAACCCACCGGAGACACGGACGAAATCATTGCCATACTCGAAGGCGTTTTGAAACGCAATCCGAACCACGTCGGGGCGAATCACTATTATATTCACGCGGTCGAAGCGTCGAACCATCCCGAGCGCGCGCTCGCGAGCGCCGAGCGACTAGCGACTGCGGTTCCCGGGGCAGGTCACCTGGTGCATATGCCCGGCCACATTTATATCCGCACAGGAGACTACGAAGGAGCGGCGAAAAGTAATGAGGCCGCCGCCAAGGCAGACCAGAGTTACTTCCGGGAAATCGGAGCGCAGCCGCCGATGTATTCGGTGATGTATTACGCGCACAACCTTCACTTTCTGGCGGCAGCACGCGCCATGCAGGGCCGCTATGCGGATGCCCAGCGCGCCGCGGAAGAATTGATCTCGACCGTCGCGGATTCCGTTAACGAAATGCCGATGGGAGAGTTTTATTTGCCCACACCAGTCTTCGTTCATCTTCGTTTCAACCGCTGGGATGAAATTCTGAAGACGCCGGCTCCGGCCTCGCGCTGGATCGTAACCGGCGCGCTCTGGCACTTCGCGCGAGGCGTGGCGCTCGCCGGCAAAGGCGACGTGCCCGGAGCCGAGCGCGAGCGCGCGGCCGTCGGGGCGGTCGGGGAAAAGATTTCGTCGAACGAGATCTTCGGCGCGTATTTCAACGAAGCGCGCAAATTCGTGGGTCTCGCCGTTCACATTCTCGACGCGCGCATCGCGGCTGCGCGCGGTGATCGTGCGGGCGCGATCGAACACTGGAAGCAGGCCGTCGCGGTTGAAGACACACTCAATTACGGAGAACCGCCCGAATGGTATTACCCCGTGCGCGAGTCGCTGGGCGGAGCACTCCTCAGGACCGGTCAATTTGAGGCGGCGGAACGCGTCTTCCGCGAAGACCTCGAACGAAACCCGCGCAATGGCCGGTCGCTGTTCGGCCTGTGGGAGAGTTTGAGGGCGCAGAAAAAACTCGCGGACGCCGGATGGGTCGAGCGCGAGTTCAAGGAAGCCTGGCAATCCGCCGACGTGGCCCTCACCATCGAAGACCTGTGATCGCGCGCGGGAGCTCTCCATGGCTCAGGTGATCCTGATCGGAAAAGAATGGCAGGCGCGCGCGCTGCTGCGCGCCCAGTTGATCGAGGAAGGATTAGAAGTTGAAGCCTGTCGAACGGCGAGCGAAGCCTTCGAGGGCTCAGGTGAGCTTCTGCCCGCGCTTGTGGTCGCGGATTTAACCGAGAGCGACGACCCGGAAGCTGAAATCGAAGAGCTTGCCAAGTGGAGCCGCCAGACTCACGTCTGGATCATCGCCAGCCGCAATATGATTACCGGGAAAAGCCTGCGCGGGCGAGGCTTCGAGATGATCCTCTTTAAGCCGATTGACGTCGGCGAGCTTGTCGAGCAGATCAAGCGCCGGATTGAAGAGCCCTGACCTCAATTGCAGCCGGGCATACGAAAAGTGGATCTCAGAATCAGCGCCCCGCAACTTCCAGCTTGACGGTCTTGAGGTCAACCGAATTCGGGCCGACCATCACGTCAATGACACCCGGCTCGACTACGCGATGCATGTCGAGGTCGAGGAACGAAAGCTCTTTGGGCGTCAAATAAAACTGAACGGTCTTTGTCTCTCCCGGCTTCAAATAAATCCGTTCGAAACCTTTCAGCTCTTTCACGGGCCGCGTGACCGAACTTACCTCGTCGCGGATGTACATCTGAACGACTTCGTCCCCCGCCGTCGCGCCCGTATTGGTCACGTCCACGCTGACAATTGCTTTGCCTGCCGTCCCTATCGTCGCGGGAGAAAGTTGTGGGTCGCCGTAATTGAACGTCGTGTAACTCAATCCGTAGCCGAAAGGATAGAGCGGGCCGCGCTCTGCGAAAAGGTAAGGACGCTCTGACGATGGCTTATGGTTGTAGAAGGTGGGAATTTGTCCGACCGAGCGCGGAAAGGTTATCGGCAGACGCCCTGCAGGATTGTAATCTCCAAAAATGACCTCCGCCACGGCCGTGCCGGTCTCTTCGCCGAGATACCAGCCTTCCAGAATCGCCGGGACGCGTTCGGCAATGTAATTCACCGCGAGCGGGCGGCCGTTGATGAGCAGCACCGCCACGGGCTTCCCCGTTTCGAGCACGGCCTTGACGAGGTCGTTTTGCCGCCCGAGCAGTTCCAGACTGTCGCGATCACCGAGGTGAGTGTCCGCCCACGCTTCGCGCGAGGTTTGCTCGTTCCCGCCGACGACTACGAGCGCCACATCCGAAGCTTTGGCCACGCGCACCGCTTCGGCAATTTCTTTGTCGTCATCAGCGGCGCTCGGCAGCTCAACCTTATCCTCATTCCAGCCTTGCACGGTATCGTTTAGCGTTATCTTGCAACCCTCGGCGTAATTGACCTGAATCGCGCTTCCGACTTTCTGCTTAATGCCCTCGAGCACGCTCACGGTCGGGCCGGGATTGTCACTGTAGCCGCCCAGGTGGCACACGGCGGCATTCGGCCCTATGACTGCGATGGACTTGATCTTGTTGCGGTCGAGCGGCAGCAAGTGGTTTTGGTTTTTCAACAAGATCAAGGCTTCTCGCGCCGCCTGCCGGGCCAGCTCGCGGTGCTCGGGGCTGTTGTTGACGCGCGCGGCCCGGTCGGGATCGACGTAGGGGTTTTCAAAAAGGCCAATCACAAATTTGGCGCGCAGGATTCGCGCCACCGTTTTGTCAAGCATTGTCTCCGAAATTCTTCCCTCGCGAATCTGGTCGGCAAGAGTTCCGTAGGCGTCTATATCAGGGAGCTCGATGTCCACTCCCGCTTCGAGCGCCAGGCGCGCCGCATCCTGCTTGTTAGCGGCAACATGATGGACGGATTCGAGCTGCTCGATGCCGGAGTAATCCGACACCGTGAAGCCCTTAAAGCCCCATCCCTTGCGCAGGACATCGTCGAGAAGCCACTGGTTTGCGTGTGACGGCACGCCGTCAATTTCGTTGTAGGACGGCATCACGCTCATCGCGCCCGCTTCGACCAGCGCGGCCTGAAACGAAGGAAGAAAAACTTCGCGGATGGTCCGCAAAGAATAGTTGGCCGGAGCGATGTTCCTTCCGCCTTCCGGCTGGCCGTGCGCGGCGAAATGCTTGACCGTTGCGATGATGTGCTTCGCGTCAATCGCCGGTCCTTCGCCCTGGAAACCCCGCACGCAGGCTACGCCCATCCGTGCGGAAAGGTAGGAGTCTTCGCCGTAGGTCTCCTCCGTCCTTCCCCAGCGGGGGTCTCGGGCAACGTCCAGCACGGGTGTCAACGCCTGCTGGCCGCCCCGCGAGCGGATTTCTTCGGCGGCCACACCGAAAATCTTCTCGACCAGACTTACGTCCCAGGTGCTCGCCAAGGCGATGGCCTGCGGAAAACTGGTTGCACCGGGCGCTGCAAAGCCGTGCAGCGATTCTTCGTGCACGATGGCGGGAATGCCCAGCCGCGTGTGCTCTTTCAAATATTTCTGAATCGCGTTGCAGAACACCGCGTTCTCGCGCGGGCCTTTCTTCTCGCTCGCCCGCGTGATCTCGCCCATGCCGTTTTTCAGGACGGCCTCGGCCTTTTCAAGCGCAAAATCGCCTTTGTCATCCATGATGAGCCGCTTCTGCTGCCAAAGGGCGTGCGTCTGCGCGACCTTTTCTTCGAGCGTCATGCGGCCGAGCAGGTCGGCCACGCGGCGCTCGACCGGCAGGCTGGGATTCAAATAATCCGGCGCGGTCTCTTGGGGAACAGGGCCGGCTGCGTAGGAACTGAATGCAAGAAGGAGTGAAAGAAAGAGGATGATTCGACCCGAAGGATTTTTCGACGA
>CAYZVR010000209.1:0-6991 GCA_964481715.1 uncultured Acidobacteriota bacterium
TGAGGGTCATGAATAAGGGCGGCTGCGGCCCGGCGCTTTTCGCGCGGCGCTCCTTCATGGCCTTGAGCGTCGCGCGCGTCAGACTGCCGTGCTCCCGCTCCATTTTCCAGAAGCGTGCGAGGACCGAGCGCATGCTCAAGCGGGAGGAGTCGCCGCCGTAAACGCCGGCGAGCAGCGGGTCGGCGATGTTTTCGAGCATCGCCCGCCCGAAATGGCGGCTTACAAATTCCGCCACAGATTCATCTTGTGCACCGTTGGGCCGAGGACGCCGGAACCAGTCGGCGGCCATGGCGAGCTTTGAGCTGAGAGGGAGGAGTGACGATGTGACGACCGGCCAGACGCGCGTCGGCACGAGCAGCATCAAGCCGTCCGGCAAGGGCTCGAGTTTTCTGCGATAGAGGATGTAAGTCCGTCGCTCGCGATCGTTTGACCCGACGAGCAAATCGCCAAGTCCAAGCTCCCGCGCCAGGGCAGCCGCTTCCCGTTTCTCGGCCAGAAAACTATCCGGCCCTGCCTCGACCACGCAGCCTTCAACTTGCTCGCTTTGAATCACGCCGCCGAGTCGCGGCGCTGCTTCGACTAAAAGCTCTTCGACAGGCGCGCCGTCGCGCCGTGCTCGCGCGAGAGTATAAGCCGCGGCAAGTCCGGAGATGCCGCCACCCACCACGACGATGCGGCGCCGCCCGGCCTGTGAGGGCGTCAAGGCGCTCCTTCCGAAGCGGATTCCACGCGCTCGGTCACAATCGAGGCAAGCGCCCGGACGAACAGCGGACTGTCGTTCAGAGATTCCGTGCGAATCACTGTGACGCCTCTGGATCTTCCGTAGTCGCGAAACATCACGTCAATATCGAACAGAATTTCCACGTGGTCGGAGACAAACCCGATGGGGGCAAGCAGCACGTGCTGGTGCCCCAGCGCGGCAAGCTCGTCAATTTGCGACTCGACCGTCGGGCCGATCCACGGCTCCGGCGTCATGCCCTGGCTCTGAAACGCGACACGATACCCGGGAAGAACTTCCGGGCCGAGGGTTGACGCGACAAGCGCCGCCGTCTCCCTCACCTGCCGCTCGTAAGGGTCGCCGTCAGCGATGGTCTTCACGGGAACACTGTGCGCGGTGAAAATCACAGGGACGCCTACGCCGGCTTCCGCGCCGGCACGGTCCAGCGCGTGAGCAAGTTTTTCCCGGAACGCGGCAATCAGCAGCGGATGATCGTGCCAGTTCTCGATGAACTCGACACCGAGATGCGGCCCAACTTTTGCTTGCCCCTCGTCCAGGGACTTACGGTACAGCCCGATACTGGTACGGGAATTTTGCGGCGCAAGGCAAAGCGCGACCAGGCGCTCCACCCCGTCATCGCAAACGCGGCGGAGAGCGTCGGCGATGAACGGTTTCCAGTTGCGCATGCCGACGTAAACCGGAAGCTTGAGTTCGCGGGCAAGCGCTTCAGCCTGCTGGTTCGTCAGCTTGAGCAGCGGCGAGCCTCCGCCGATCAATTTATAGCGGCGGATAATTTCCTGAACGGCAGTGTCGGGAAGTTTTCGCCCTCCTCGCACGTTTAGGAGAAATTCCGGGATGTCTTCAAGGTTGTCCGGCGCACCGTGCGCGAGCAGCAGCACGCCCCAGCGGCCGGAATTCTCCCCGGAGGGTTGACCCGATTTCATCATCGGCGGTCCGTGGCCTTACTTGGTTTTGCACCGTCGCGGCGCGAATGGTGCATAGCGACTCGTCATTTCCCTCGCGCGCTCAACTCATGCACCATTTCGACCAGGGCGACAACGTTTTCAAACGGCGTTTCGGGCAGAATGCCGTGACCGAGGTTGAAGATGTGCCCGGGGCGGCCCCCTGCCTGGCTGAGAATTCTCGCCACCTGACCGCGGATGAAGTCGCGCTCAGCGCACAAAACCAGCGGATCGAGGTTTCCCTGCACTCCCACATCGTAGCCCACTCGCGCCCAGGCCTCATCGAGATCCACATGCCAGTCGAGACCGATGACATCTCCGCCCGCCGCTCGCATATCTTCCAGCAGCATCGCCGTGCCCGTACCGAAATGGATAATGGGAATTCCAGGTGTAATCTCTTTCATCATCATACGGGAATAAGGCAGGACAAAATCTCGGTAGTCAGCGGGTCCGAGGCAACCCACCCAACTATCGAAAACCTGCACGGCTTGCACGCCCGCCGCAATCTGGCCGTTGATGTACGCGGCGAGGCTATGCGCCAGCCGTTCCATCAGCGCCCGCCACGCGCCCGGGTCGCGGTACATCAAGGTTTTGGTATGCCGGAAAGTTTTCGACGCCCCACCTTCGATGATGTAAGAGGCCAGCGTGAACGGCGCTCCGGCAAAGCCGATGAGCGGCAGGCGTGCGTCGAGGTCGGCGCGCGTCTGGCGGATGGCGTCGAAAAAGTATCCCAGGGAATCTTCGAGATTCACTTCCCGCAGCCGATCAAGGCCGGATGACTCGCGCAGCGCGGGAGTAACTACCGGGCCTTCGCCCTTGTCGTAGGCCAGTCCAAAGCCGAGCGGCTCGACAATCAACAGCAGGTCCGCAAAGATGATGGCAGCATCCGCGCCGATCTTTTGCGCTGCCGTGACCGTGACTTCCGAGACGAGCTCCGGGTTCTTGCAAAGCTCCAGGAACGGCACGCGCGCGCGCAGCTCGCGGTATTCCTTCATGTAGCGACCGGCCTGGCGCATCAGCCAGACGGGAGTCGCGTCCACCGGCTCGCGACGGCAGGCCTTCATGAAGCGCGAATGATTCCAGGGCGCCGCTTGGCTAATTTCAAATCTTCGCGCTTGTGCTTCACGAACCCTGATTGAGCTGGAGCCTGCTTTTCCCCCTGACTCCAGACTCCTGACTTCTGACTTCTTCAGCAACAATTCTCCCGCTCGCCTCGCCGCCTCCTGGACCAGCGGCCCCATTTTCGGATGCTCGGGTTCGAGGTCGACGGCGATGCCCTGCGCGAGGAGCGCTTCACTGCACGTCGGCCCAACGGAACAGACCACACAGTTGCGCAGCGCTTCGAGCAGCTTTTCTTTCAATCCGTCCTCACCGGCCACCCGCAGGGCGTGGTCCACCTGCGCTGCGTTGGTGAAAAGCACCACGCGCGCCTGCCCTTCGACGATAGCCCGCAGGGCCTCCCGCAAGGGGCGGAGGTCCTCCGGAAGCGCCCAGCGATAAACGGGGACTTGAAAGATTTCGGCTCCGCGCTTTGTTAATCCGTCGAGGAGCGAATGGTTCGAGACACCATACTCTTGCACCGCCACGCGACTGCCCTTGAGCGTAAATCCGCGCGGATTCTCGTCGAGTTCGTCCAAAATCTCACGCCAGGTGTTGGGTTCGGGAACGGTGATCGTAATCGGAACTCCAAGTTCGCGCAAAACCTTGATGGGCTTCGGTCCGCGCGCGATGACGGTGGTTTGCGCGAGCGCTTGCACGACCTTTTCGCGTGGAAAGCGCGTTGAGAGGACTTCGACTAAAGTTCGCGTGCCTACACCTGTCATGAAAATGACGGCGTCCAGCTCGCCCGCGAAAAGCCTTTCGGCGAAAGAGAAGGCAGCGGGATTTTCCGTCAATGGCGCTTCGCGCACAGACGGCGCAACCCGCGGCTTGCCCCCCAGTTTCGAAATCAAGCTGGCCATCTCGGGCGCCATTCGGCTCTCAAAGGACACGACCTCGAGCCCGTCGAAACCGGCTGTTTTGGTAGTCTGATCACTCATGCGGGCAGTCTCACGAACGATGTAACGATCAGTATAGCACGCAGCTTGGCGGGCGCATTTCGCACCGATGCGGCTGCCCCTCGTGCATCGCATCGGGCAGCGCGTGCCGACCAATTCGCAGAACACCTTGCCAAACCGGAGCATTCGAAGGCATGCTTTCTGCATGTTTGCGTCGCGCACCCAGTGGCGATTCGAGCCGAACCGGCTCACGCAGGAGATTGAAGAGCGCCGGCGCACAGGCCTGGCGATTCTCGACCTCACCGAATCGAATCCTACGCGCTGCGGATTTGATTACGACGGGCGTCAAATTCTTGAGGCGCTTAGCGACTCCCGCTCGCTCACTTACGAGCCCGACGCGCGCGGCCTGGTCGCGGCGCGCCAAGCGGTGGCAGCCTATTACGCCGAGCGCAGCTCGAGAGTCGAACCCGATCAGATTTTCCTGACCACCAGCACCAGCGAGGCTTACTCCTACATTTTTCGTTTGCTCGCCGATGCGGGAGACAGCGTGCTCGTCCCCTCACCCAGCTATCCGCTCTTCGATTTTCTCGGCCGGCTGAACGACCTGGAACTTATCGCTTATCCGCTTGAGTACGATCACGCGTGGCGAATCGATGTGGCAACGCTTCGCTCACGAGTCACGCCGCGCACTCGCGCGATTCTGGTGGTCCATCCAAACAACCCGACGGGCTCGTTTGTGCGCCAGCGTGAGCTCGATTCGCTTATCGAATTGTGCGGCGAACATCAGCTCGCGCTTATTGCCGACGAAGTTTTTGCCGACTATGCGCTCAATCACGACATTGCAGGCCATGAAAACGGCCCGCGCGTCTCGACGCACGCCGGCGAGACCCGCGCCCTGACTTTTACGCTGAGCGGTCTTTCCAAAATTTCCGCGCTGCCCCAGATGAAACTCGCCTGGTTCGTCGCGAGCGGCCCGCAAGATCTGCGGCGCAAAGCGCTCGAACGCCTCGAAATTATCGCCGATACGTACCTCTCCGTAAGCGCTCCACTCGCGCACGCCTTGCCCGCGTTGCTCGAAACGCGCCGCGCCATTCGGCCGCAAGTGCTCGGACGGGTGCGCGCCAACCTTCACGAACTCGACCGGCAACTCTTGCACGGGTCGCCCGTGAGCTGCCTGGAGGTCGAAGGCGGCTGGTATGCGATCTTAAAGCTTCCCATCACGCGCAGCGATGAAGATTGGGCGATTGAATTTCTGCGCGAAGACGGAGTGCTTGCGCACCCGGGGCACTTTTATGATTTTCACTCGGAAGGTTATCTGGTTCTGAGCTTATTGCCCGCACCCCACGTGTTCCAACAGGGGGTTGGCGCGATTCTCAATCGTGTGGCGAAGCTCACTTAGCCGGCTTGCGCGGCGAGCTTGGCAAGCGCCTCGCCCGTGACGCGCATGGTGAGCCATTCCTTCATGGCGACTGCGCCGAGCGATTTGTAGAACTCAATCGCCGGGGAGTTCCAGTCGAGCACCTGCCACTCGAAGCGACCGCAGTTTTCCTCGACGGCGATTTTCGCGAGATGCACGAGCAGCGCCTTGCCGATGCCTTTGCCGCGGAAGTGCGAGCGGACAAAAAGGTCTTCGAGAAAGAGAGTAGGCCGGCCGCGCCAGGTCGAATAGTGGTAGAAAAAGAACGCGAAGCCCGCCGGTTTGCTTTCCCATTCGGCGATCGCGACGCGAAATTTGGGATTTGACGAAAAGCCGTCACGTTTCAAATCTTCCGCAGTCGCCACGGCCGCCTGCGGCTCTTTTTCGTATTCGGCGAGTTCGCGAATGAATTGGAGGATGAGCAGAATGTCTTCGGCCGTCGCACCACGGATCGCAAGCATTCGTGTATTGTAGCGCGGAGTTGTTCTTAAACTCCGCGGCATTTCAAGTGCAGAATATCGAACGAGAGTGCCGCGGACTTCAAGGACAAGTCCGCGCTACATAAGAAAAGGTCGCGAACCCTTGCGGCCTCATGTTGAGCTCTCGGATTTGAACATTCAATTGTTAGGTAATCCCCGCATGAAGGCGGGCGCTACGAGCTTGGCGGGTGCGGCTTCGTGCCAACCGCAAACCAGGCGGTGCGGGTGTACTCGATGGGAGAGCGAAACCGATTTCTGAAGACTTCTGCCACTTGTTCCCGGAAGCGATTCCAGTTCGCCGGTCCGAGCATGCCTTGCATCATCGTCCCCGCGGTGCGATTTTCCTGAATCAATAGATATTCGTCCATACTCACGCTGATTCGATACTCGCGCTGGTCAATTTCGACGTGGCCGAGGCCCGCCTCTTCGAAGGCGGTGCGCAGATGAGCGGGGTCAGAGAACCAATCTTCCCATGGAATGGCTTCGCGGACCGCTTCCGCCACGCGGTCAAGATTGACAAAGGACCCGGCGACCTCGTTCCACGCGCGGCTGTAATCGTCCTCCGAAATACGCCACGCCGTAGCCCCGAGGCGCCCGCCCGGTTTCAGGACGCGCGCCAGATCGAGCGACGCTTCCTGGACATTCCCGAAGTGCGAGACGACGAAGCCGGCCAGCACGATATCAAAAAATCTTTCCGCGAAAGGAACCCCGGGCACGCTGGCCGCGACGAGCAGGGGGAGCCCGCTGGCTCGCGCATACCGGAGCATCTCAAAGGAAGGGTCGAGGCCAACTACCAGGCCTCGCGTTCCAACAGCTTCCGCCGCCGCGCGAGCAACGAGCCCGGTTCCAGTGCCGGCGTCGAGAACTGACCGCGATTCGCTGAGCTTCAATATTCCGACGAGGTCTCTCGCCGGCGCAGCGAAAATCCGCGAGGCCATCAGCCGGTGGTAGGCGCCTGCAATCGGGTCATAGCTCCGCCGGGCAGCCACCGGCCGCCCCGGAGAATTCCGAGGGCTCTCTTCATCGGTCGACACAAGGCGAATTCTAGAACGAATTTGTTCAGGCCGCCACAGGCCGGCCCCTTAGGCGGGATGCCCCACGTTTCCGGAAGACTAAAAGAGGAAGTAGGAGGAGCGCTGACATTGTTAAGCCAGATTGCAGGAACGCGGGCCGTACGCTGCAAAAACTGAATTGCCGGCGTGAAGCCCGGCGCCCCTAAAACCAAGGGCCGCGATTGCTCGCGGCCCCTGTTTCTTAACTTTAAACTATCAACTGTAAAATGTTACCTCGCCTTTGACCTCTGAGTTGAGCAGCCACGCCTGCCCTCCAAAGCCCGAAGGGCGTCGAAGGCCTTGCTGAGCGATACGTTCCGAGCCTGTCGCCAGAGGCGACCTCGGAACCGGTTCTCTCTTAGAAAG
>CAYZVR010000210.1:0-6954 GCA_964481715.1 uncultured Acidobacteriota bacterium
CCGACGCGCCGCTCGTGCCCCACCAGTTGAAGCGCCTAGCGCGCCGTGCTTCACTGAGCCTGGCTCGAACCGGCAGCGTGTCGGGCAACGGCTCAGGCGATATCTTTATTGCCTTTTCGACCGCCAATCCCGGCGCGTGGAAATCCACCGGCATGCGCCATCTCGAAATGGTGCCGAACGACGAAATGGGCCCGCTTTTCACGGCGACCGTCGAGGCGACCGAAGAAGCCATCGTCAACGCGCTGGTCGCCGCCGAAACCATGACCGGCGCCGACAACCACACCGTCGAGGCAATTCCCCACGACCGCCTTCGCGAATTGCTCAGGAAATACAACCGCCTGAATGAAGAATCAACTCATTAGTCTTGCTGCACACTCAGGGTGTAGAATCAGCAATATATTGTGAGACCATGCCATGAGTTTGGGGTTATTTGGTCTTCTACTCCTCGGTGCAATGCAAAAAGGCGCGGCCCAGCAGCCCGCCGCAAAACCCGCGGACTTGTGCACAGTGGAAGGAACAGTTCTTGCGGCTGACACGGACCAGCCGCTGCGCAAAGCCTGGGTCAGTGTGAGACTAGCTGAGGGGCGCGAAAATCCCATCGGCGGCGTGTCGGATGCCGCCGGCCACTTCACTCTTAAGGATGTTCCGCCGGGCCGCTACCAAGTTTCGGCCATGCGCACCGGATATGTTAACCAGAAGTATGGCCAGAAGGAACCGACCGCTCCTGGGACCATCCTCGCATTGGCTCCCGGCCAGCACCCCCGCGACATTTCGTTCCGGCTTATTCGCGCGGCGGCAATCTCTGGGCATATTTACGACGAGGACGGCGATCCCGTTGAGAATGCGCAAGTGAGGGCCCTGCGCTATGGATACTTCGAAGGGCATCGTGGGCTCATCCCAACAGGCTTCGCGCAGACCAACGACCTCGGCGAGTACCGCTTGTTTGGCCTTGCGCCGGGACAGTATTATGTCAGTGCGGAAACCAGAAGACAGGAGTTCGGAGACATCGGTGGCGGGCCCAGCTATGCCCCGATTTATTACCCCAGTGTCGCGGACTCCGCCGATGCAACCCCGCTGGCCCTGCGCGCCGGGGACGATTACCCGGGCGTAGACATTAACTTCCAACCGACTCGTACAGTGAGCATTAGCGGCCGGGTTTTCAACGCCGTGACGGGGCAGCCCGGAACCGACGCCAATCTCTTTCTAATGCCTCACACCAGCAAGGAGGTCGCAAACTTCTCGATTCGGTCTCAGATATATGTCCAGGACCCGCAAGGGAACTTCAAAATCGAAGAGGTCGCGCCGGGCTCGTACTACTTGATCGCACTCGCCAGTGCAGAAGGCAAACAGCTCGCGACGCGTCAGGCGATAGAAGTCGGCGATGCGGATGTTACCGGCGTCAACCTGGTCGTCTCCCAAGGCATTGCGATAAAGGGCAGGGTGACGGTCGAGGGCAAAGCGGACGTTTCCAGCGCCCAGCTCGGCCTTCGCCCGCGCGAAACACAAATGTTCTTTTCCAGCAGCACTACGAGCCCCAAGAAGGACGGCTCTTTCGTCCTCACCAATATTTCGGACGGTTCGTATGAAGTCAGCGCCTGGGGCCTGCCCGAAGATGCATACCTGAAATCAGCCCGCCTCGGAAACGACGAAGTTTTGCTTTCAGGAGTCGAAATCAACGGCGGTCAGGCCGCGGGACCTCTCGAAATCGTGGTGAGCGCGAGCGGCGGCCGCTTGGACGGCGCAGTCGGTAAAGACGACAAACCCCTGAGCGGGGCGACGGTGGTTCTAGTCCCAAATGACGCCGCGATGCGCAAGGACACACGCTGGCTGAAGCAAACCACCACGGACCAGTACGGAGGATTTACGCTGCGCGGCATCCGGCCGGGCGAATACAAGGTTTTCGCTTGGGAGAAGGTCGAGCCGGGCGCTTACCAGGACCCGAGTTTTCTGAAGCAATTCGAAGACAAGGCTGTGGCCGTTGAAATCAAGGAAGGAAGCAAGCAGACGATGCGGCTCGGCGTCCTCTCGGAAGACTCCCCCCAGTAGCAGGGTTCGCCAGCGGGGATGCATCCTCGGCAAAAGACCTGGCGGCTCTGGACTTTAACGTGCTTAAGAAATATGCTGGAAGTCCGCCGCTCCTCGAGCGCTGAGCCATTTCGCGTTGCCGCGGCAGGCCGGTTGCGAAGAGGCTGCGGATAGAAGGTCCTTCCATGACGACCACACTCCGGCGACAGCGGCTGGCGGAAAGAATGTCGCGCCTCGGGACGGAGAGCGCCTTCGAAGTGCTGGTTCGGGCGCGCGAGCTCGAGGCGCTCGGCAAGGAAATTGTCCACCTCGAAATCGGCGAGCCGGATTTTCCCACTGCCCCGAATATCGTGGAAGCTGCCGTTCGCGCCCTGCGCGAAGGCTGGACGCACTACGGCCCGCCCGCCGGAATGCCGCAGTTGCGCGAAGCGATCGCCGCGGACGCCGGCAAACGCCGCGGCATCAGGGTGGACCCGGCGGAAGTCGTGGTCACGCCGGGGGGCAAGCCCGTTATGTTTTTCGTTATCCTGGCTCTGATCGAGCGCGATGACGAAGTTCTCTATCCGAATCCGGGCTTTCCCATCTACGACTCGATGATTCGTTTTGTCGGCGCGCGGCCGATTCCCTACTCACTGCCCGAAAAGACCGACTTCGACCTGGACATAAACGAAGTTCTTTCCAAGATCACCGACCGCACGCGCCTGATCATTCTCAATTCACCCCACAACCCGACGGGCGGGGTCATGGGCCGCGGCGAGGTGCAAGCGCTCGCCGAGGCCCTCGATTCACCGCGCGGGCGCGACATCCTGGTGCTTTCGGACGAAATTTACAGCCGCCTGATTTTCGAGGGCGAGCACGCGAGTATCGCTCAGTTTCACGGCATGAAGGAACGGACCATTATCCTGGACGGCTTCTCGAAAACCTACGCGATGACCGGCTGGCGGCTCGGCTACGGCATCATGCCGGTGCCGCTCGCCCAGCAGGTGGCCCTGCTCATGACCAATTCCAATTCCTGCACTGCCAGCTTCACGCAAATGGCGGGCGTTGAGGCGCTGCTGGGCGACCAGAGTTCGGTCGACACGATGCGAGCGGAATTCGCACGGCGCCGCGATGTCATCGTGGACGGCTTGAACGCGATTCCCGGTTTCCGCTGCCGCAGACCGCGGGGCGCGTTTTATGCTTTCCCCAACACCACCGGGACAGGGCGCAGCTCGCGCGAGCTCGCGGAAGCTCTGCTGACCGAGGCCGGCGTCGCCTGCCTTTCCGGCACGGCTTTCGGCAAATGGGGCGAAGGCTATCTGCGCTTTTCGTACGCCAACTCGGTGGAGAACATCCAGAAAGCGCTTAAAAAAATCGAGGCCTGGGTGAAAAGAAATCTGTGACCGGGCCCGGCTGCACCGGACAATGCTATAATGTATTACATGTATTTCACCTGCGAGGTGCTGCATGTTGACGGTCCGACTTTCGCCCAGGCTGGAAGCCCGGCTTAATCGGCTTGCCAAACGCACCGGGCGCCCAAAGGCTTTCTATGCCAAGAAGGCCATCGCGGAGTTTCTCGACGAGCAGGAAGACTACTTGATCGCCGTCGCCCGCTTGGAAGACAACCTGCCTTCTATCCCGCTGGCGGAGGTCGCGAAACAGCTTGGCCTGGACCGTTAGCTTTGAGCCCCGTGCCCTGGGCGAGCTCAAAAAGCTCGATCGGTCCGCCCAGCGGCGGGTGGTGCGATTTCTCGAGGAGCGCATCGCCGGAGACCACGACCCAAGAGAATTTGGCAAGGCCCTGACGGGAGACAGGGTCGGACTATGGAGGTACCGGGTCGGGCACTACCGCATCGTGTGCCGGATTGACGATGAGAACCTGACGGTTTTGGTACTGCGGATTGCGCATCGCAAGGATGTGTACCGCTGACCCGCCTCTGTTTCTTGAAGCCATAAATAATCAATTACGGCTGGAATAGATGCAGCCGTTCCAGCCGGAGGTCAACCGTTAATGGCGGACCACAATCGACGCTTTCGCGTGTTCGCCACCTGCGATATCGGAAAGGACGCGCTCGACCTGCTGCGCAAGCGCGGTTACGAAGTTGAGGTTTACGCTCACCTCGAACCGCCGCCCAAGAAATTGATTCTTGAAAAGGTCCGCTCGGGCGTTGACGGGCTCATCACCACGCTGCGCGATGCGATTGACGCCGAAGTATTCGAGGCCGGCAAAGGCACGCTGAAAGTCATCGCGCAGGATGCAGTCGGCTTCGACAATATCAGCCGCGCGGACGCGAACCGCTTCAAGATTCCCTTCACCCACACGGCCGACGTGCTGACCGAAGCGACGGCGGAGTTCGCGCTGTTCATCCTTGCCGACTTGGCGCGGAAACTTTATCCCAGCGAGCGTCTGGTGCGCGAAAACCGCTGGGGCGCGTGGCATCCCTACCTTCCCTTTCTCGGTGACGAAGTGACCGGCAAGACGGTGGCGGTCATCGGCACGGGGCGCATCGGGCAGGCGTTCATCAAAAAAGTCGTCGGGTTCGACGTCGATATCCTCTGCTACGACCCCGTCTACCAGGCGGAGGATTTCGTCAAGAAAATCCAGGAGGAAATGGACCTGCGCTACCGACACGGCTTTACAACCGAGAAGCGCACCATCCGCTACGTGAGTTTTGAAGAGGCGCTCCGCGCCGCCGACTTCGTTTCGCTGCACGTGCCCCTGCTGCGCGAAGGTGAAGCCGAAACGCCCACCTACCACCTGATCAACGAGCGATCGTTGCGCATCATGAAACCCACCGCCTATCTCGTCAATACTTCCCGCGGGCCCGTCGTGGATGAGGAAGCGCTGGCTGCGGCGCTCAGGGCAAACGTCATCGCCGGCGCGGCACTCGACGTTTTTGAAAAAGAGCCGCTGCCGAAAAACTCTCCGCTGCGCGACCCGGAGATCGAGGACCGCGTGCGGCTGTTCCACCACTTTGCCAGCGCCGGGCGCATCACCCGCCTCTCCACCGACCCCAGCAAGGGCATGGCTGGCCGCACCGTGCAGGGTTTGATTGACGTGCTGGAAGGAAACCGCAATCCCGCCGAGATGCCCTACGTCGTCAACAAGGAAGCTTTCCGTTGAAACGGCTTCCGATTGGCACGCTCTTCGCCCCTTTCCTGCTCTGGATTTTGCTCGCCCCCGCAGGCGCAGAGGCGCAGGCCCCTCCGTCCAGAGTTCATCAGCTCCCGCGCGAGGTCATCGCACAACGCCTGCAAGAATTCACCGGGTCGAACCTGCAGCGTGAACTTACCTTGAAAAACATCTTCGAGGAAGCAGGTTGCCGCGATGAGCGACTGACCGAGCAGCCGCTTGAACGCAAGACTCCCCCCAACGTGATTTGTACACGGGCAGGCGCGACCGCCTCCGTCATTCTGGTCGGCGCGCACTTCGACCATGTTGATATCGGCCAAGGCGTCGTGGACAACTGGAGCGGCGCCTCGATGCTGCCAAGCCTCTACGAGAGTTTGGGCAGCGAACCACTCAAGCACACATTTATTTTCGTGGGCTTCAGCGCAGAGGAGAAAGGTTTACTGGGTTCCAAAGCCTACGTCAAAAAATTCACGCGCGAACAAATGGCGGAAATTCACGCCATGATCAATCTTGATAGTTTGGGACTGGGACCCGCCAAAGTCTGGGCCACTCATTCGAATCCAACGCTGGTCGTGGCGGCCCGCAACGTCGCCCACGCGTTGGGATTGTCACTGGGTGAGGTAGACGCCGATCAGGTCGGGGACGATGACTCGCACCCCTTCATTGAGCGCAAGGTTCCGACCCTCATGATCCATTCTGTCACTCAGGAAACTTTTCCCATCCTCCATTCGGTACGGGACAAGATTTCGGCCATTGATTCGAAGGGGTATTACGATACTTACCGCCTTCTTGTGGCCTTGTTGCGTTATCTCGATCTGACGCTCGATTGAAAACCTGAGGGCGGTACAGCTCGAAGTCCGGTTTCGCCGGCGTCTTGATATCTCGTGCAATTCTGTTTTACTTGATGGCGGGAACCGATGGGTCGCCGCAAACATCCGAACCGCCGGAATCGAATATTCGGGCCGCGATTCTGAGGAGATTCCCAAAAAAATGGATTGGAAAAAAATAGGTCGCGTGGCGCGCCTCGTGGCTTACGTCGTGGTGCCCGGAGCGGCCGGGTACGTCGCCTACCGGTACGTTATCCGCCCGTGGCTTGACGGCCGCAAAGCCCGGCAAGAAGCATCCGAAACGCTTCCTCACGACGACAAGGGCGCGCGAGAAGAGCGTCCCGTCAGCCGCCACAAAACCGCCGGTTCTTAACTTAACAACACTCGTTCCGAAATGAAACCAGGGCAAAAATAGAAAGTGATACAGCTCGCATTTCATATTGACGCGCGCCGGCAGCGGGTGTAAATTCCGTGGGAAGAAGACCCGACAGCGACCGGACATTTTGTACGTGACATCGTCCGGCCGGGAGGTTCCTCAGCATACGAAGGAGGCTCATGCAGAAAAAACAATTTCAAGTTATCGCGTTCGCAATTTTTCTTTCGCTATTCGCCGTCGCGTTCAGCCTGAATGGCGCCGAAAAGAAACCACCCGAAATCGTAATTCTGAAAGGCGCCCCGATGGGTGGCGTGAAGTTTGACCACAAAACCCACATGGAGCGCGCCGACAAGAAGTGCGAAACTTGCCACCATCCCTCGAAGCCGGAAAAAGCTTTAAGCGCTCCACAGGAATTGTGCTTCGATTGCCACACCAAGCCGCCCACGGCGGGCCTCAAGACGAACCGCCAGGGGGCGTTCCACAATCCCACGGCACAAGCCGGCACCTGCATTGATTGCCACAAGACGCAAAACGCCAAAGGTAAAAAAGCTCCCACCAAATGCATGGAATGCCACAATAAGGCGAACGTTTAGCACCATTACTCGGGAAGAAAA
>CAYZVR010000211.1:0-6944 GCA_964481715.1 uncultured Acidobacteriota bacterium
ATGCGCAAAGCTCTGACAATGGCCGGGAGTTTGGTGACGCACTTACCAATGGCCTTTCACGAGAGCCGCCGACGAATCATCCCATCGTGCTTGCCAACGACCGGGGCCAAATATTATTCGCATGGGAGGCCGGCGGGGACATCCACTGGCAAGTCAGCGATCGAACAGGAAAGGTGCTGGACTCGGGTGATGCCGGAGTCCTTACTGAAAAATCGAAAGCATCGGGGTTTGTGGACCGTGATGGTGATTTTAATCTTGTCTTCTGACCCGACCATTCGGATGGGCTGTGAAGACGCGGTCGCAACGCCGCCGTTGACACAAATTCAAATCGGCCTGTATAATGGTAGTTTCAGCAAATCACATTAGAGGCCAGTGAATGTACGCAATTATACAAACGGGCGGAAAAGAGTACAAAGTTTCGCCGGGCGACGTGATTCGCGTAGAGAAGCTCCCAGGAGTGGCGGGCTCGCGCATCGAATTTAACCGCGTCTTCGCGGTTCGCAAGGAAAACCTGAACCTCGGCTCGCCGCTGGTAGCGGACGCCAAGGTAACGGGAAAGATTCTGCGTAACGCCCGCGCTCCCAAGGTGCGCGTGCTCAAGTACAAGCGCAAGAAGCAGTATCGGCGCACGGCAGGACACCGGCAGAGTTTCAGCGAAGTCCTCATCCAGGACATCGTGACCGCCAAAAACTAGCTTCTGCACTCCACCCGGGAAGAGGTCCTATGGCACACAAGAAAGGCTTAGGCAGCTCGCGTAACGGCCGCGACTCCAACGCGCAGCGATTGGGAGTCAAGCGGTTTGACGGGCAGTTCGTCACCGGCGGCTCAATCCTGGTCCGCCAGCGCGGGACGCGGCTGAAGCCGGGCGATAACGTCGGCCTGGGCAAGGACGATACCCTCTTCGCCAAGGTTTCGGGCGTGGTAAGGTTTGAAGACAAAGGGCGCATGGGCCGATTTGTCAGCATACTGGTTCCATCAGCAAACTGACACTCGAAGCGGTGGGGGCCGGCGTGGGTCGCAAGGGCCGCCTCACCGCTTTTGTTGTATCTGGATGAACCGCTAGCGAGCGTTTAAGCACAGCGCGCCCGGCGGCCCCGAATTTTCCTCCGCGGATCCGCATCGCGCATGTTCATTGACGAAGCCAAAATCCGGGTGACGGGCGGCGACGGTGGCAACGGTTGCGTCGCGTTCCGCCGCGAAAAGTTCGTTCCGCGAGGCGGTCCGAGCGGCGGCGACGGCGGCCATGGTGGGAGCGTCATCCTAGAAAGTTCCGAGCACCACAACACTCTCATCAAATTTCGCTACAATCGCGAGTTCACCGCCGAGCGTGGCGGGCACGGCGAGGGTTCGAACCGCCACGGCAAGGATGGCAAGGATCTGATCATTCCGTTGCCTGTCGGGACCATTGTTTTCGACGAGGCGACAGGCGAAAAAATCCAGGACTTTGACTCCCCCAGCCAGCAATTCGTTGCTGCCAAGGGCGGGCGCGGAGGGCGCGGCAACGCGCGCTTTGCGACCTCAACCCGACAGTCGCCGCGCAAGGCCGAACCCGGCGGGCTTGGAGACTCGCGGACTCTAAAGCTCGAGCTCAAGCTCCTGGCAGACGTCGGCCTCGTGGGCTTCCCAAACGTCGGCAAATCCACGCTGATTTCGCGGCTCAGCGCGGCGCGCCCGCGCATTGCGGATTACCCCTTCACCACGCTCGAACCCCATCTGGGCGTGGTAGCTCTGGACTCAGAGCGTTCGTTCGTCATGGCCGACATTCCCGGTCTGATCGAAGGCGCCCACCAGGGCCGCGGCCTGGGGACTCGGTTCCTGAAGCACATCGAGCGCACCCGGCTTTTACTTCACATGGTTGATGTGGCCGAGCACGGCGGACGTGACCCGGTTGAGGATTACCATACGATTCTGAAAGAGCTCGAGAGCTTCAGCCCGACCGTGGCCGCGAAGCCCATGTTGCCCGTCGCTTCGCGCATCGACGCCGCGGGCGAGGGCGACCGGCTCGTAACGTTGCGGGAGTTCTGCCGGGCCCAGGGATTGCCGCTCTACGAAATCTCTTCCGTCACCGGAGAGGGCCTGGAAGAATTGAAGCGCGCTGCCTGGGAGAGGCTGGAAGAGATTCCGCGGCCGGCTCCGGCGAGCGAGGAGAAAGCCGCCCTCACTTCAAACGACAGGCAGGATTGACCCACCTTTGAACATCGCGCTCTTCGGCGGAACCTTTGATCCCATCCATACCGGGCATCTGCTCGCGGCAGAAGCGGCGGCGCGACGATACCGGCTGGACCGCATTCTCTTTGTGACCTCAGGCAGTCCGCCCCACAAGGTTGGGAATCACCTCACTGCGTTTTTGCACCGCTTCGGCATGGTGTCGCTGGCCTGCGCGGGGAATCGGCGGTTCGTCCCGTCGCTGCTTGAAGCTCCTTCGGCGGGCGGGCGTCCTCAGTACTCGATTACTACCGTGCGCAAGGTCAGACGTTCTCTCGGCCGAAAGGACCAGCTATTTTTCCTGATCGGCGTGGACGCGTTTCTGGACCTGCCGGCGTGGAAGGGCTATCGCCAGTTGCTCGACCTCGTCAATTTCATCGTGGTATCTCGCCCCGGCTACTCCAACTCGGAGATCGCAAAGGTTGTGCCGGCAAGCCTGATCCGCAAAAATCCGCGTGGCGCGCGCCGCGACAGCATCACTCTGCGGCGGACCTCGATTCACATCCTTCGCGGCGTCGACGTGCCCGTGGCTTCGCGCGACATTCGCCAGGCGATCGAAGCCGGCCGCCCGGTTACTGGCCTTGTTCCCCCGCTTGTGGAAGAATACCTGAGGAAGGAGGGCATCTATCGTTCCGAGCGCTGATCGGGACGAGCAAGGCGATGACTCGGTACCTTGAGGAAGCGGTCCGCGCCGCACAGGATCGCAAAGCGGTCGAACTAAGCGTCTTGAACCTGGAAGGCATCTGCTCGTTCACGGATATCTTTCTAATTTGTAGTGCTACGTCCACGCGACACGCGCAGGCGATCAGCGATGCGATCTTCGAGAAGTTGAAGAGTTCCGGCCTGACTCCGACACACATCGAGGGATATTCGCATGCAGAATGGATCTTGCTCGACTATTTGAATTTTGTGGTGCACATCTTTACCGACCGCGCGCGGCATTTCTACGATTTGGAGCGGCTCTGGAAGACCGCGCCGCGAGTCCCGGTGCCGGAAAACGGAACATAGAGGGCGCGCCGCCGATAATGAATGACGGCCTCTCGGGCCCGCCCGTTCACGAGTTCCCGGATGGATCAAACATCCACAACCACGCCCAAGCTTGAAGCCCCGTCCTGGGTCGGCGCGGACCCGGCCAGTGAGTACCTTCGAGAGACCGCGGTCAAGCTGGCGAACACTCCCTCCACCTTGCTGATCCGCGGAGAAACCGGAACCGGCAAGGACCTGCTGGCCCAGATTATTCATTACCTCGGCCCCAACCGGTCCGAGCCTCTGCTCAAGATTGACTGCGCTTCCCTGCCGGAAAATCTGGTTGAAAGCGAACTGTTCGGATTTGAAAAGGGCGCCTTCACGGGGGCGAGCGGCTCGAAGCAGGGACGGCTGGAACTGGCAGGACGCGGCACGGTTGTCCTCGACGAAGTAGCGGCCCTCACGCCCGCCATGCAGTCGAGACTCTTGCGCGTCGCAGATCAACGCACGTTTGAGCGGCTGGGCGGAACGACGCCGCGAAAGCTCGAAGCGCGCATTATCGCGCTCACATCCGCGGATCTCGAGCGAGGAGTCCGTGAAGGATCTTTCCGCGAGGACCTCTACTTCCGTCTTAGCGTCGTGCCGGTGACGATTCTGCCTCTGCGCGAAAGGCGCGGGGACATCCGCCCGCTCGCCGAACACATCCTTGGTCTGCTTTCTCGCCTGCACGCCTCGCCCGTCACGGAAATCGCCGCGCCGGTCATCAGTGTGCTCGAGCAGCATGACTTCCCCGGTAACGTCAGAGAGCTTCGCAACCTCATCGAGCGCGCCTTAGTCCGGGCCGAGGGAAATCGGATCGAGACCCGGCATCTCCCACCCGCACTCATCCGAGCGGCGCAGGGTGGCGCGGAGCAGAAACCTTCCCTCGAACAAGTTGAAAGGGACTATATTCGGGAAGTCCTGCAGTTCACTCAAGGGCGGAAGGCGGAGGCCGCGGCGATTCTTGGCATCAGCCGAAAAACTCTGCTCGAGAAACGGAAGCGATATCATCTGGACTGAAGCGCCCCATGCGGATCCGAGTTATATGGGAAGGCAGGACCAAGGACGCCAATCTAAGGGCGCTCGCGGCCGAATACAAGAAACGCATTTCGCACTTCTGCGATATTGCCATTGAGGAAATTCAGCCCCTCCGAGAGGTCCACGGCTCGGCCAAAACGCTGACGTCCGGTGAGCGGCGGCTGCTTGAAAAACTCGATGGCTGCACCAAAGTCTTTCTTGACGAACGCGGCCGCGAATGGAGCTCGGAGGAATTCGCCCGGTGGCTCGGCAGCGAGGCCCTGCGCGGGACCCGCGAGCTGGCATTCCTCGTGGGAGGGCCGGACGGTCTTTCCGAGCCGTTCCGCGAAAAGGCCGACCGCTTGCAGTCCCTGTCGCGGATGACCCTGACGCACGACTGGGCTCGTGCGCTGCTGCTCGAGCAGATTTACCGCGGGTTCACTATTTTGCACGGTTATCCGTACGCGCGTTGATTCCGCCTCAATGACGGATCGACCGAGGTAAGCTTGCCGGAAGCAAGAAAAGGTCTCATCATCGTCCACACCGGGCCGGGCAAGGGCAAAACGACCGCCGCCCTGGGCACGGCTTTCCGCGCCGTCGGCCAGGGAATGAAGGTCTTGATGGTACAATTCATCAAGGGTTCCTGGCATTACGGCGAATTGGACGCGGCGCAAATGCTCGGCGACGAGCGGTTCCGGATTCTGCCCATGGGCCGGGGATTCGTGAAGGTGGGCGCCGAAAAACCCGACCCGGAAGATATCCGACTCGTGGAAGAGGCCTGGCGGTTCGCGGACGACAAAATCCGGAGCGGCGAATTCGATCTGGTGATTTTGGACGAGATCAATTACGCCATCAGCTATAAAATGCTCGACCCGGAACAAGTGGCCGGGGCGCTGAAGCAGAAACCCGAAATGGTCCACGTGATCCTGACCGGACGCAACGCGCACCCCTTGATCGTCGAATGCGCCGATCTGGTCACGGAGATGCGCGAAGTCAAGCATCCCTATCAGAAAGGCATCGTGGCCCAGCGCGGCATCGAATACTGATATGGCCTGGTTCCGCAAAGAAAAGCAGGCACTCGAAGCTCCTCCGGAGAAGCGCGTCCAGACCGAAGGGCTGTGGGTCAAGTGCGACGGGTGCAAGCAAATCCTTTGGAAGAAAGATCTGGAATTGAATCTCCAGTGCTGCCCCAAGTGCAACCACCATTTTAAGATTTCCGCGCGCGCGCGCCTGGAAATGTTGTTTGATGACGGCCGCTACGCCGAACACGACGCGGGCCTGAGCTCGACCGACCCGCTTCAGTTCAGGGACACCAAGAGTTACCGCGATCGGCTGAAGAAGGCGGAGAAAATGACCGGCCTGAAAGACGCGCTGATTACGGCGGAAGGAGTGCTCGAAGGGTTTCCCGCCATCATTTGCGCCATGGAGTTTCAATTCGTGGGCGGAAGCATGGGCGCGGTGGTGGGAGAAAAAATCGCGCGCGCCATCGACCGCTCGATCGAGCACCGGCTCCCGCTGATCATCATTTCCTGCTCGGGCGGCGCGCGCATGATGGAAGGCGCCATCAGCCTGATGCAGATGGCCAAAATTTCCGCCGGCCTGGCCAGGCTGGATGAGGTCAGGAAACCTTACATCTCGGTAATGACCGATCCGACGACGGGCGGCGTGACGGCCAGTTACGCGATGCTCGGCGACCTCAACATTGCCGAGCCGGGCGCGCTGATCGGGTTTGCCGGGCCGCGCGTGATCGAACAAACCATCCGGCAGAAGTTGCCCGAAGGTTTTCAGAGGGCGGAATTTCTGCTGGCGCACGGGATGCTCGACGCCATCGTCCCGCGGAAGGACTTGAAGGCCTATCTCGGGCGTGCATTCCGATTTCTCGGAGCCTGAGGCCGGCACGGATGGGAAGGCGCCTGCAAGCGGGATCATCTCTTCCGCGAGTTTTGCCGCCCGCCGGATTCAACCCGCATGAATTACACTGAATGTCTGGACTCGCTTACCGCGCTCGGTCATGAGCTGCGCGGCGTCAAGTTCGACTTGAACGCCATCCAAACCCTTCTCGCCTCGCTGGGTCATCCCGAACGCCAGGTCCCAACGGCCATTGTCGCGGGCACGAATGGCAAGGGTTCGACCTCGGCGATGCTGGCGAGTATTTTGGAAAGAGGCGGTTATCGTACCGGGCTCTACACCTCGCCTCATCTGATTCGCGTCAACGAAAGAATCCGCGTCAAAGGCGAGGAAATTACCGATCAGGAATTCGCGTCGTCCTTCAGCGCAGTGTGGGATTCGGTCGAACGACTTCTCGAACGGAAGGATTTTGAAGCGCGACCCAGTTTCTTTGAATACCTGACTGCCACGGCGTTCCTGCACTTCGCGCAGGCGCCTGTTGACTTTGCGGTGCTCGAAGTCGGCATGGGCGGGCGTCTCGACGCCACCAACGTCACCGAACCGCGCGTCGCTGTTATCACCAATATCGCGCTCGACCATCAGCAATTTCTCGGTGAAACCGTCAAGGCGATTGCGGCGGAAAAAGCCGGCGTGATCAAGCCGGGCAGGCCGGTGGTTTCAACTTGTGAAGATCCGGAAGCCATCGGGG
This sequence comes from uncultured Acidobacteriota bacterium, assembly GCA_964481715.1. Taxonomy (GTDB): domain Bacteria; phylum Acidobacteriota; class Terriglobia; order UBA7540; family UBA7540; genus JAHEKS01. Next base: position 6,824 of record CAYZVR010000211.1, read on the forward strand.
TCATCCGGCTTCGTGCGTCGGAAGCCGGCGCGCCGCTCATTGAAACGTCGGCGTGCGCGGAAGTTTCAAACGTGCGGCGGCTCAACGGACGATACCAATTTGATCTCAAACTGGAAGGCGA
>CAYZVR010000212.1:0-6925 GCA_964481715.1 uncultured Acidobacteriota bacterium
GTAAACCTGATTTCCCTGTGCCTTCGAATCGTCTGTGCCCTCGGCATTCAGCACGAAGAGGCGGCGGCCCTCTCGCGTGGCGTAGGTGTAGCGCACGTAGACCCAGTCGTCAGAATGGAAGCGGGTCTGGGGATAAGTCATCAACCCGTACGAGCTCGTGGACTTGCCGGTTCCGGTCGGGGCGATATAGAGCACGCCCTTTCCCGATTTTTCCACGCACGCGCCATGGATGGAGTGAAATCCGTATTCGGCGGCGAGGATGCGCCCGACCGCGCCGAGCACCCAGCTCTTGAGCTGGCCGTAATATGAAGTGTTGAAGAAGATGACGGTGTTCGTGCCGCGGCTGTAATAAGCGGCTTCCTCTTCGCCGGCGACGCCGAGCATTGCATAGACCTTGATGCGCGGCTCCGCCGGCGGCTCCTGGCCCGTGAACCGCTGCCACTCCACCGGGCTGTACCAATTTTCCACCCAGAAGTCGTGCAGGTGCTCGCTGTTGGTCGTGGCACGAACGCGGATGCCATGGATGACCACGTCATCCTGATAAATCGGCTGATTACCGACGATCAAGTTCAGGTGGTCGCGAGCACTCTTCAGGAGTTTTTCGAGAAGACCGGGCGTCGCGTCCACGACTTTGTTATGAACGGCAGTGCGGCCTTTGGTTCGGGTGATGGTGTTCGAAACCCCCATCGGAGAGCCCGGCCATTCACTGAGTTCCTGGGCAGAAGATTTGGGAAAGGAATACAGCGGGTCATTCGCCATGAATTGGAATTGCTCCCGATGCCCTTGAAGCGGCGGCGTAAGGACACAGCATAAGCGGAAGCGCACGGAAAATCAACCGGCGCGAAGAGGCGGAATTCAGAGTGACGCGGTATGGTTCTGCAGATTGGAATGTGCTCTACATTCTGAAGTGGCCTTCGCGGGTCGGTTCCGCCGTGATAGCATGCAGTCGTAAAAAGTTAAGAACACGATTCCCGAGGTTGCCATGAAGATCGCGATTACGGGCGCGGCCGGGCTTTTCGGGCATGGTCTCGCGCAAGTTCTGGGCGCACGGCACACCGTCACGGCGCTTACCCACGCCGACGCAGACATCACACAAGCGGACCCAATTCAGTCGCTGTTCGAAAAGCTCCAGCCGGAGGTTATCGTTCACCCGGCAGGAATTCCCGATCTGGATATCTGCGAAGCCGACCCGGCCCGGGCTTTTCTCGTGAACGTGCATGGCACGCGGAATGTGGTGGAGGTAGCGAGAAAAATTGGCGCCGCGGTCGCTTACATCTCGAGCGATGCGGTTTTCGACGGGAAAAAGCAATCCCCTTACACGGAGTCGGACGCGGCGATTCCGCCCACCGTTTACGGGCGCACGAAATTGCTCGCCGAGCGGGGGGTCGAAACTCTTCCTGCACACTGGATCTTTCGCGTTTCGGTGCTTTTCGGCCCCGGCAAAACGAATTCCATCGAGAAGGAACTGCGCGCTCTGGCGGCGGGTGAGCCCTACGTCGTCGCGGCGGACCAACTTGGCTCGGCCACCTATACTCTGGATGCGGCGCAGAAAATTCTGGAAGTTGTGGAAGCGCGACGCTACGGGCTCTACCACCTGTCGAACCAGGGAGCTTGCTCGCGTTTGGAACTGGCGCTTCACGCAGCGGAGGCCGCTGGGCTTGATGCGAGCAAGGTTGTCGGCAAGCTTTCTGCCGAAATGGGCCGCCGAGCGGTTCGCCTGCCTTACGCCGTGATGGCAATGCAGGCGCTCGCGCACGCCGGCTTCGCGTGTCCACGCCCCTGGCAGGAGGCGGTTGCGGATTACGTTAGCGCGCTCCCCTTCGTGCAGAAAAGAAGCACAGCGACCGCGAAAGAAAAGTCGAAGTCATGATTTCGGCAGAAACATCAGCCGATCGGCTAGAAATGTATTGATGAAAGCGTGGCTGATTTGAAGCGAAGACAGTCGAGCAAAGGTGCTTTCAGGCGGCGGGCCTGGGGGAGCCCGAAATTCCGAGCACGCTGCGCAGGCGGCCCCAAAGGTCTTGCATCAGCCGGTTGCGCGGGACGTGAGGCAGACAATTCTTCTCGACTAACTCCAGGGTTTGCGCATCGGTCAGTTCGCCGGTAATGACCAGAACCCGGCCCACGAGGCTTGGACGGATTTCTTTGATCTGAGAAACCATATCCGCCGCGGGCAAGTTGGAGCAGCGGAGGTCCAGAAGGACGGCGTCAAACCTCTCGCGGCTGAGCATGGCGAGGGCCTGTTTACCGCTGTAGGCTATTTCACCCTCGCAGCCAAACCCTGCCAGTAGGACGTACAAAACATTGCGAATGGCGGCGTCGTCTTCAACGATCAGGACCTTACGGTTCAGAGTACCTGGGCTCATGGGGATACTTCCCGAAGCCACCAAGGATGGCCCTTACACACCCGCGGGCTTACCTACCACCCGGTAGGTATACAAAACTTATAGGGCCAATGGAATGCTAAGTCAAGCCGAATGTCGGACAACACCGTGGCGTCTCGGCTTATCGCACGGATAGAAAACATTTATGATATTTCCGGCCCTGACTTCGGGCCTTGGTTCTTGTCTAAGCAACTGGTGGGTCAGTAGTTGCGCCGATTGCCCGGTTGTCCTTCTGGCTTGTTGACCCAAACTCCCGGTCGTGTCCCGGCAGAATGCGGCCCGTGCGCGCGAGGATGTGTTCGCGGTCGCTTTGGAATTGCTTGCGATTGACGGGAATCATGGTCACCACTTCGTCGTCGCGCTCGCGGCTGAGCAGTGCGTCTCCGGCGATGAGCGTCGGCTGCTCGGCTCCGTGCACGATGACCGAGAAGTGTCCAGGGACGTGCCCGGAGGTGACCAGGCCTTCCAGCCCCTCCGGCAGGGGATGGTTTTCCGCCCAGCGGAACTGGGAAGGCAGCCCAAGGCGTTTGAGGTCCCACCAGCGCAGCGCGAGCTTTCGGAGTTTCTCCATGTGGGTGCGCGCGCGCTCGTACTCAAAGGCCTCGGGATAGTACTTCAACAACAGCTTTTCCCAGTTCTGCTCGTCGAGCAGGTCGGAGTAGAGCGACCGGCACCAATCGTAGGACTCCTGTGGCGCGTAGATGATGCTCTTCTGGAACAGCGAATTATTCAGCACGTGGTCCACATGGAAGTGAGTATTAATCACACCATGAATGTCCTCCGGCTGCAATCCACGTTGCTTGAGGGCTTTGACGAGCAGGTGAGCCTCGTGGGGCATGCCGGTGTCCACCACCACGTGATGGCGCGCGTTTGAAAGCAGCACGGAAGTCGCGCCGCGCCAGCTTCCGGCTAACAGCACTTCAACTTTCCAGACGGGTTGGCTCGCCGGGTCCATTGGATTCGTTCTCCAGTCATCTCAACCATCGAGCGCCGCGCACTACTCGTACCGGAGGGCCTCAATGGGATCGAGGCGCGCAGCCTTCAGGGCGGGCCACAGGCCGAAAAACAAGCCAACGCTGGTTGCGACAACGAAACCCGCCACCACCGACCAGAGTGGGACGGTGGAAGGCAGGCTTGGCACCAAGACTCGAATCAGAAAGCTCAACAGCCAGCCGACGGCGATTCCCAAAATGCCGCCCATGCCGGTGAGGGTAATGGCCTCGAGCAGGAACTGCCAGACGATGTCGCGCCGGCGCGCCCCAATCGCCTTGCGCACACCAATCTCCCGCGTGCGCTCCGTCACCGAGACCAGCATGATATTCATCACCCCGATGCCCCCCACCAGCAGACCGATGGAAGAGATCACCACCATGACCAGCCCCACCACGCCGATAATCTGGCGAAAGTCGTTGATTAGGGACTCCGCCGTCGCGATCCCGAAATTGTCGGGGTCAGCGTTTTTCACGTGCCGCCGGCGGCGAAGCAGGCCGCGGACTTCATCCTGCGCGGCGTCCATCCTTCCGCGGTACGCCATCACGCTCAAGAAATGATCCTTGGCGGCGGGATAAAGCTTCCTGTATGTCCCGTAAGGTATGAAAATGTCCCGGTCATCCGGATTGTCGCCCAGAATTCCCTTGAACTTGTTCAGCGAACCGACAACTTCAAACGCGTGTCCATCGACGACAATGCTCTTACCCACCGGGTCCTCTTGCGGGAATAGCCGCTCCACCACGTTGGCGGCGATCACGGTGACGTCTCGGCGGTGAAAATCATCCGCCTCGTTGAAGAAACGGCCGTCTGCCAGCGATGAGTTCGCCAGAGCCAGATAGTTGGCATCCACGCCCATGAACTGCGCGCCCGACATTTCACGGCCTTTGTACCGGGCGACGGAAGGTGGCAGTCCAAACTCCTCCATTCCCGCGAACAGAGCCATCGACACTTCCTCGACGTCCGGGCATTGTTCCTTGATGGCCTTGGCGTCTTCGTAGCTGAGCGGTTTACGAAGCCGCTCCTCGCGTGTCAAACGATGTGGCGCGCCCATCTCGAGTTTGTAGATCCACAAGACCCGGGTGCCATACTGCTCGGCCGCCTGCACCAACTGCGCGTCGAGACCCGCAATGATGGAGCCGACCGCGATGACGGTGAGAGTGCCGATGAACACGCCCAGCACGGTGAGGAACGAGCGGAACTTGTGCGCGCGCAGTGTGTCGAGCGCCAGACTGAGGTTTTCGGAGGCCGCGTGCCAGTAAGTCGTCATGCTACTTCTCCGTCCGCAGGGCCTGGATGGGGTCGAGAGCCGCCGCCCTCTTGGCGGGATAAATCCCAAAAAAGAGCCCCACGAGCGTTGAGAGCGTGATGCCCACGATCACCGCGCTCAGCGGCACCACCGCGGTGAAGACCACCGCTACCATCCACGCGATAAGGTATGAGAGGAACACGCCCATCAGTCCCCCCGCGCCGGAAAGCGCAGCGGCCTCGATCATGAACTGCCACAGGATGTCCGTGCGGCGTGCCCCCAGCGACTTGCGAATTCCGATCTCGTGTGTGCGCTCGGTCACCGTGGCCAGCATGATGTTCATGATGACGATGCCGCCTACCACCATGAAGACGGCCACGATACCGATGGTCACGGCAAAGATGCTGCCGGTCAGGTTTCTCCAGACCGCCAACAAGGTGTCCGAGGCGTTGATGCCGAAGGTGTCTTCTTGTTGGTAGGAAATGTGGCGGTGCACGCGCATGAGGACGCGCGTTTCGTCTTCAAGCTCCATCATGTGTTTGGAGTCCGGCGCCTTGATGAAGACGATGAGCTCCAGGCGCGGCATGAAGAGATTGCGAAACGTCCCGAGCGGAATGAAAACAAAATTGTCCTGGCTCACGCCGAAGGCGGATCCCACTCTTTCCGCTACCCCAATAATCCGGAAGTGCTGGCCCGCCACCTGCAATTCCTTGTCGATCGGGTCCACCCACGGAAAGAGCTTGTCCACGATGTCCTGGCCGATAAAGCAGACGCGCGCGTTGTGGCGCTCGTCCTGCTCCGTCATGTAACGGCCGTAGCTTACTTTCTCGCGCCCGATATCCAGGTGACTGGCGGTGAGTCCGAGGAGATTCACCTCATCGATCGAGTGTCCTGCGTACCTCGCCTCGGGCCCCGGCTGCAACTGCGCCAGGGCGCTGATGGCTTGATACCCGATCAGCGTGTCGCGAAGGTATTGGTATTCCTCCGTGCGGATGGGCTTGTTGCGGCGCCGCGCATCGAGGAAATCGTCGTAGGCCTGCGCCCATTTAAACTGGTGCAGCACAAACGTGTTGGTGCCCAGGTTGGCGATTTTGGTGGCGATGTAAAGATTCATCCCGTTCACCACCGACATCACGACGATCAAAGTGGTGGTGGCGATGACGATCCCCAGCAGCGTGAGGAAGGACCGCAGTTTGTGGCTGCGCAGTTCCGCCAGGGCGATCCAGAAAGCTTCGCGAACCGGAACCCAGAAACTGGCATGCCGGCGAGGGATGGCTCGCATGTGGGCGAAGGCCGCTTGGGCATGGTTTAAGAAGGCCATGTGTTCACCCTGGTGCACCCAGCAGTCCTTTAGCGGAGTCGGCCGAACGCATGGCTTCCGAGGTGCTGAACGGACACCTGGCGGCTCTCTCGAATCATCTGCTGAAATGCTCGCGCTTCCTTAAGCTTGCTCCAGCCTCGCTCGCCAGTCAAGGATTCCCCGCCGGACCGTTCGCTCGAGAATCGAGCGCCGAGAGAATGTTGGGTTTGGTCAGAACACCTTCGAGCTTGCCATCTGGAGACGTGACAAGCAGCGGCTGCCGGCGCTTCTGGCTCGCTAGGTGCCGCAGGGAGGTCTATGCTGAGTTTCAGGCTTTCAATGGGGCGAGGTCCGCCCGGTCTGATGTCACTTCGATATGAGTCCGCCTTTGCCATTTTTCAAGAAGCGCCCCAGTGTTTTCAATCACTTGACAGCTTCGTTCGTCAAAGAAAAGAATTCTTTTTCTAGTGTTTTTCGCCCGATGGCGCGCGGGCGTGACGCGAGGTACGGCGCAACTTCGTGCAGTAATTCGCGGAGTGCTTCACCGCGACTTGGCTCATGGCCGGGGGAAACATAGAAGGGCACGGGCATTTTTGCGACATCCAAGCGCCTGGGCTCCCACGGCCCGGTCATCCAGGCGATGAACCAGAGGCGAAAATATGCGGTGGCGAGCGCAGAGCGGCGCCCGTGCTTGAGGACGTTCAGCCGCGAGCGTGCCTTGCCCGCGGGAGTCCGCGGGCCGGTGGAGCGCCGGGCGTTCGCGCGGTTGGCCTGTTTGACGCGTTCGGTCACGCAGCGCTTGAGCAGGGACATAGGGGGCTGCTCAACGGATTCTCGGCGAGCTCGAAAGGGTTTCCGCCGCCGAAGTATAGGCTACAATACTAGGCTCTGACTGTCAAGCCCCTGGTGCGCGGTCCGTCAGTTGACGGGCTGCGGCTTTTCTCGGCGGCGAAACAAGTTGACAAAACGGGCGGTGTCCAGTAAAAATATAGGTTTGCATCTCAT
>CAYZVR010000213.1:0-6922 GCA_964481715.1 uncultured Acidobacteriota bacterium
CCGTAAGGGGTGGGGGTTCGAATCCCCCCTTTCGCACCACGCCAAGACTTCAGCTACGACCGTCCCTGCGATTCAGGTGCACCAATAACATAAAGGCACCGGAGAAAATACGGCCGGTCGAGCGGAAATATTAGCTGCGACATTTTGTCCCGTAGCAGCAATCCTGAGCTCGTGCTAGAGTGCCGCACAGATTTTCTGTTCGCGCTAATTGCGGAAGGAGCTGAGTTGGCGTCTGCTTCGGATTCCGAATCGGTTCAAGCCTTGGAGAAGGGGCCGGCCCATTCCAACCCTCATCGCGAGAACTCACCCGGCCGCGTGAAAGTCCTGCTAACGAGCATTTGCCGGCCCATCGGCGCCGCGCATGGTGATGCTCCCAGCGTGAGCTATGAAGTTCTGCACGGGCAAGTCACGCGGGCCCAGGGAATTTTCAGTCCGCGGTCAACCAACTACACTTTTGCCCTTGATTACATCGCGGCCAACCTCGATGCGCCAGCCACCGTTCTCCACTATCCGTCCCATGCCGAATTGATCCGCGAACTCCGCAAAGCTCCAACCTTCGTCGGAATTTCATTTAATTTGTCACTCTTCCAACGGATGAAGGAAGCTGTGGCGCTGGTGCGAGAGCACGCGCCGAACGCCAAAGTGGTCCTGGGCGGTTACGGAACGGTGGTAGATGACCAGATGCTCGCGCCCTACGCGGACTATGTTTGCCGGGGAGAGGGCGTCAGCTTTTTCCGGGAGGTTCTCGGCGAGCCGCCCCGGCCGATGCCCTACGATCACCCCCTGGTGACCCACACCTTGCGCGTCTTTTCCGTTCCGGTGCAGCGGACGGGCATGATCTTCGCCGGGCTCGGTTGTCCTCACGGGTGCGACTTCTGTTGCACTTCCCATTACTTCAAGCGTCATCACGTGCGTTTGCTTCCCACGGGCGATGATATTTATCGGGTGATCGACCGCTATATGGAAATCGATCCCGGGATGGGCCTGGCGATCATCGACGAGGATTTTCTTATTGCCCGGGACCGTGCCACCCGCCTGCGGGAGCTGGTCCTCGAGCGAGGGAAAGCGCTCTCGATCTTCGCCTTCGCCACCGTGAAAGCGCTCAGCCGGATGACCCCGCGCGAGTTGCTTGAAACGGGGATTGACGGAGTTTGGGTCGGCTACGAGGGAAAGCGCTCTGGCTACGCCAAGCAGCAGGGCCGGCCGGTGGAGGAGCTGATTCCAGACTTGCGCTCGCACGGCATCACGGTCCTCTCCTCGATGATTCTGGGCTTCGACTATCAGACGGCCGATGTCATCCGCGAAGAACTCGCGGAGTTCCTGGCGCTCGAGCCGACCTACGCCCAGTTTCTGATCTATGGGCCGACCCCGGGAACACCTTTTTTCGAGCGGGTCATCCAGGAGGGACGCCTTCATCGCGAGTTGGCGGAGAATCCCGAGCGCTACTACCGGAAATGCGACGGATTTGCCGCGATGGTTCGTCATCCCAGTATGACCCCGCAGGAAATCGAGGCGTTGCAGCGCGAGTGTTTTGAGACGGACTTCCGACTTCTCGGCCCGTCTGTTTTGCGCTCGGTCGAAACTTGGTTCCAGGGTTGGAAGCGATACCACGATTCGGATTCCCCCTATCTTCGAGCGAAAGCGCAGCGCTGGGCTGAAGAGGTCCGGAAAGCATATCCGCTTTTCCGCGTGGCGAAGCGCCATGGGCCGACCCCCGAAGTGGCTGTCCGTCTCGAGGCGGAGATCGAAGCGGCGCTCGGTCCGCCGAGCCTGGGGCGGCGGTGCCTTTCGCTCGTAGCGCCGCTGGCCGCCAAGTGGACTCGTTTCACTTTGCGCTATGACCGCTTTCAACATCCCAAGCTCCGCCGTCTCACGCTGCGCAGCTCGCGCTGGGCCCTCCGCCCGGGCTACTTGGGATCGCTTCGCGTGGATGTCGAGCGCGCTCTCCGCAGCACCGTCGTCAAGCTGGAGGGGACGCTGGACAAGTCGAGCGCCAAGCGTCTTGCCGCGGGCATCCGGAAGGCCCTGCACGGTAATGACGCCCAAATACGGGTCGTGGTGGCTGAGGGAACCCATGCGATCGAGGAACACCTCCGCATCCTGGGTAAGAAGCTTGCCCGGCACCGTCACCGCGTCTCAGTGGCCATTCCTTCTGCTCCTGATACCTGGTCGCAACTCGGCCAGTGGCTGGAAGTAGTGTCAAAGTCGGCGTGACGGGGTCCGGGATCAAGACCTAAGCAGCGAATAACCAACAGGGAGTAAGGCGCAGACAGCCGGCAGCCGTCAACGAACTCTCATCCCCCTTTTCATCCGAAGTCCCCGGCTGGAAAATCGAGAACTCAAAATCAGATTTCTCGTGGGTGGGCGCCGCGGGTTTCGGGAAATCATGACCGGCCCGGAAAACACCGGGCGGGTTCATCCCCCGCTCTTATAGGTTCCTTCGCGGCAGCTCTGCCGCTACGGGAATCGAGCGCGCGCCGTTCTTGCCCACCGAGCGAACGGCAAAGAAGTGGTTGTCGGTGGAAACATTCTTGAGAATTGTATCGCCCGCCGTCTTCACAAAATCGTAGACTGACCATCTCGGCATTGTGGTCTCGCGCCACAGGATTTCAAACCCGGCGCAGTTCGAGTCCTCTACAGCAGTCCAGGAAATCTTCGCGCTGGGAGTGACAGCGCCTGCGATGGTGACCTCCGTAGGCACAGCCGGCGCGAGCGCAAGCTCCCGCAGCACTTGGGCGTTTGAGCGCGCGACCGTGGCCATGAAATCGAAGTTCAAAAATTTCATCAGGTCGCCGTACTGAACGCCTTCTTCGACGCGCACGTTCTGGTGCTGGTGGTTGTAATCCTCGAGCGGCTCGGTGAAGCGCACGGCAGGCAAACCCGCCATCACGAAGGGGTAGTGGTCACCGCCACGGCCCAGGCGGTCCACGCGATTGATCATCCTGATGCGGTCGCGGCCGGCAATTTCCTCAATCGCGCGGGCGAGCTGGCGCGAAGGCGAGTCGCAATCGGCGCGGCCTTCACCTCCGGAAAAAACCCGCACGCGATGCGGCGCGCCGCGCGAAGAGTCGGCGCCCACGATGTCGTTGTCGAGCATTCCACCGACCGTATAGCCGTTTTCCTTGACGTATTCAAGCAGCCGTTTGGCGCCGAGCAATCCTTGTTCCTCGCCGGAGACGGCCGCGAAGAGCAGCGTCGCGCGGTAAGGCCCGCGCGCGAGCAGCCTCGCGCACTCGATGCTGACGGCGGTCCCCGACGCGTCGTCATCGGCGCCAGGGGCGTCGGCAGCGATGTCCATGACGTCCGAAGCGCGCGAGTCGTAGTGGCCCGAAACGATGAAAACGGTCTTGGCATGTTGCGGGTCCGTGCCGGGAAGAATCGCGTAGACGTTTTCCATCGGAACCGGTTTGTTGTCGGTTCGCGCCGAGGTCGCTTCAAACCGGTCCACTTTGACCTGGAGCCGGCCGCCCGAAGTCTTGGCGATTTGCTCGAAGCGCTCGACGATTCGGTCACGCGCGCAGCCGATGCCGCGTTTCGGGTCGCTCCACGATGAAAGCGAATTGCGCGTGCCGCAGGCCACCAGTTCTTCGATCGTCGTGCGCAAGAATTTTTTGTCAACCGAAGTAAGAGTGACGGCGCCGGCCGGACGCGGTGCGCGCTTAGTTTCGAGTTTCCTGCCGGGCGGCTCGGGAAGGTCCTGGGCGAGAACCGATGAGATGGCAAGCAGACCTGCCGATATTATGACAAAGGGCCGGATTTGCGCTTTAGGAATCATCAGTCTCATATCACCTCCGGATGCGAGTGAGTATAACTCCGATGTGGCGGCGGACGAATCGCGCATCTGATATACTCCCGCCCGCAAAACCAATTTTTTGGAGGGCGTCCGTGCATCGAGGTAATTTTTTTCGCAACGCGCGCATCTTCGTCGCCGTCGTCGTGTTTATCGCGGCCTTTCAAAGGGTGACGATTGCCCAGGAGAAGCCATCCACGGCAGTCACCTACATCCAGTGCGGAACGGTGCTTGAAGGAAAATCGCAATCACCGCGCAAGAACGCTGTCATCGAAGTTCGCGACGGCAAAATCCAATCCGTCTGCGACGCTTCGCCCGAAATGATGAAGAAGCAGGGAAGTGGTCTCACTTTCATAAACCTTCCCAACGACACGTGTTTACCCGGACTGATTGACACGCACACACACGTCCTTTTACAGGGAGACATCACCGAAGCACAGTACGACGAGCAGCTTCTCAAATGGCCGGTGCCTTACCGCACGATTCGCGCCACGCAGTCGGCGCGCAAGGCGCTCGAATACGGCTTCACGACCATCCGCGATCTCGAAACCGAAGGCGCCGGCTACGCCGATGTCTCCATCCGTGATGCCATCCAACAAGGAATCATTCCCGGCCCGCGCATGCAGGTGGCCACGCGCGCGCTCGACGTCACGGGCGCCTATCCGCTGCTGGGTTACGCGCCGGAGGTCCCCGTCCCGCACGGCGTGCAACTGGTGGACGGGCCTGAGGAGGCGCGCAAGGCCGTGCGCGAGCAGATTTCGCACGGCGCCGACTGGATCAAAGTCTATGCCGACCGCTCGTATTTCCTTCGGCCGGACGGCGTGCTCGACGACATCCCGACGTTCACTCCAGACGAGCTTCACGCGATCGTTGATGAAGCGCACCGGGAGCACCACAAAGTGGCCGCTCACGCCGCCGCTCTCAACGGCGTTCACAACGCGGTTGAGGCGGGCGTGGATTCGATCGAGCACGGCATGTACATTTCCGACGCCGACATGCAGAAGATGGTTGAGCGCGGAATTTTCTACGTGCCCACGCTCTACGTCGGCGAATATGTCGCCGAGGGCCGCGCCAAGGAAGGCCGGAACATCTGGCTCGACATGGTCTCGATTCACGCCGCGACTTTCCGCAAGGCGGTCGAGCGGGGCGTGAAGATCGCCTTCGGCACCGACGCCGGTGGGTTCGATTGGAATATCGATCCCGCGGTGGAGTTTCCGCTGATGGTCAAATACGGGATGACCCCCGCGCAAGCGATCCGCGCGGCTACGCTTTCGGCGGCGGAACTGCTCGGCATGGAAGGGGATATCGGGACGATTGAACCCGGCAAGCTCGCTGACATCGTAGCCGTGCCGGGCGACCCGCTCACCGACATCTCGGCGCTAGGGCACGTTCAGTTCGTCATGAAGGGCGGCGTGGTTTTCAAAAATTTGAAGTGACGCGCGGTGTTGTGCGGGCATATGATGCTCGGCTTGCTCAAGTTTCAAATCCGAAAGGGACCCAATGCGTTTCCTAAGATCCTGGAATTCATCTCTTGCCGCGATTGGGGCCATCCTGCTGGTTGTCCAGGTTTTCAATTTGCCGGCACTCGCGGCTGAAACACCCGACTTCACGACTGCAAAAGAAGAAGTCGCTCAACTGCTTTCATCGCTGATTCGCATTGATACCAGCAACCCGCCGGGTGACGAAACGAAAGTGGCCGAATTTATCAAGCAGGTGCTGGCGCGCGAAGGAATCGAGTCGGAAATCTTTGAAAAAGTTCCGGGACGCGGAAGCCTGGTGGCGCGGCTCAAGGGTACCGGCAAGAAGCGCCCGCTGTTAATCATGGCACACGAGGACGTGGTGGGCGTCGAGCGCGACAAGTGGACCGTCGACCCGTTCGCCGCCGTCGTCAAAGACGGGTACATCTACGGGCGGGGCGCTTCCGACGACAAAGGCATGCTGGCCTCGAACCTGGAAGTTTTTTTGCTTCTCCATCGCCTGAAGGCGCCGCTCGACCGCGATGTGATCTTTCTTGCTGAAGCGGGCGAAGAGGGCACCAGTGAAATCGGCATGGACTTTGTGGTGGACGACCACTGGGACAAGATCGCCTGCGAGTACGCCCTGAACGAGGGCGGGCGCACCCTCGAAAAGGGCGGCGTGGTCCGCGACGTGGACATTGCCACCACGGAAAAAGTTCCGCGCCGGTTGAAGCTCGTGGCGCACGGCACGAGCGGCCACGGCTCCATGCCGCGGCTCGACAATCCCGTCGTGCACCTGGCCGCCGCCGTCGCGAAGATCGGCGCGTGGCAGGCGCCCATGCGCCTCAACCAAACGACGCGCGCGTACTTCGAGCAACTGGCCAAGATTAGTTCGTCCGAGGAGGCGTACCTCTACACGCACCTCGATGACCCCAAGGTGCAGGAAAAACTGCGTGCCACAAACGTTTTCTTGAATTCGATGCTTCGCACTTCCATCTCACCAACCATTATCAAGGGCGGTTTCCGCGAAAACGTCATTCCCGCCGAGGCTGAAGCTACGCTCGACCTTCGCGCCCTGCCCGACGAAAATATGGACGAGTTCATCCAAACCCTCACGAAACTGATTGACGACCCTCGCGTCGAAGTGGTGCGGGATTATCATGACTCGCGGCCCGCTGCGCCGCCCTCGAACATTCACACCGAAATGTTTGAAGCGCTCGAGCGCGCGCAACAAAAGATTTTTCCCGGCGCGGTCACGCTGCCGCTGATGGTGACCGGAGCGACGGATTCCGCGCAACTGCGGGCCAAGGGAGTCGAGGCCTACGGCCTGCTGTTTCCGGTTTCCGAGGACGATCTGCCGCGCATGCATGGCAACGACGAGCGCGCTTCCATCAAGGCGCTCGGCCAGTTTGTGGAATTCGTTTACGCCGCCGTGGTGGACGTAGCCGGCGCGAAGTAGGGTGCTCATGAAACTTAAGGTGACATTGATTCTCGCAGCAGCCTGCGGGGTCCTCCTGGGGGGATTCGCGCGCGAAGCCGCGCGTTCAACCGAGGATTACCGCGAGTGGAGCGTCTATCAAGGCGGGCCGCAGGGGACTCATTACTCGGCGCTCACTCAGATCAACCGCGAGAATGTGGGACAGCTCAAGCTGGCCTGGCGGTACGACTCCGGCGA
>CAYZVR010000214.1:0-6906 GCA_964481715.1 uncultured Acidobacteriota bacterium
GTGCTCGCCCACATCCAGTCCTTCGACTTCCTCTTCCTCGCTGACGCGGATGCCGATGGTGTATTTCAGCCCCAGCCACGCCACCAGCGAGCAAGCCGCAACCATAGCCCCGACGGAGGCGATCCCTACTAACTGCACCCAAACCCGATGCCAGCCGCCGCCATACAAAAGCCCGCCGTCCAGGGCGAACAGGCCGACGGCGAGGGTTCCGAACATGCCGTTTACAAGGTGGACGGAAAGCGCGCCCACCGGGTCGTCAATGCGAATGCGGTCAAAGCCCATCACGCTGGGGACCACGATCAAGCCCGCGACGGTTCCGATGATTATAGCGCCCACGGTGCTGACGGCATTGCAGCCGGCGGTGATGGCCACCAACCCGGCAAGCGTCCCGTTCAGGAGCATGGTCAGGTCGGGTTTCTTCAACAGCAGCCAGGATGCTGCCGTAGCAGCAATGCATCCGGCCGCCGCGGCCATGTTCGTATTCAACGCAATCGTCGCGATGGCGTTGAAATCCGCCGCCATGGTTGAGCCGGGGTTGAATCCGAACCAGCCAAGCCACAGGATGAGCGTGCCGAGAGTCGCAAATCCCAGGTTATGACCCGGAAAGGGATTGATTTTGCTTCCGGGCCCGAACTTGCCTACGCGCGCGCCGAGCACCAGCACACCTGTGATGGCCGCCCAGCCGCCGATGCTGTGGACGACAGTTGAGCCGGCGAAGTCCGCAAAGCCCATCTGTTGAAGCCATCCACCGCCCCATGCCCAGTGGCCGGCAATGGGGTAAATCAGCGCCGTGAGGATGAACGAAAACACGATGAACGAAATAAACTTGATTCGTTCCGCCACGGCCCCGGAGACAATCGTCGCCGCGGTTCCGGCAAAGACCAATTGGAAAAAGAACTTGGCGGCCAGCGGAACGCCGGTCCAGTTGAGCGCGGAGAAGATCCCTTGGTAGCCGCCGCCGGTCATGGGACTGTTGTCGGGCCCCGCGAGCATCCATCCGTGTAGCCCCAGGATGCTGTTTCCGTTTCCAAACATGAACCCAAACCCCACAGCCCAGAAAGCCATTGAGGAAACGGCGAAAACGATGAAGTTTTTGGCGAGGATGTTCACCGCATTCTTCGCGCGGCAGAGTCCGGTTTCGAGAAGCGCGAACCCCGCGTTCATCCAAAAAACCAGAAAGGCCGTGATCAGGACCCAGATGGTGTCCAAAGTAACTTTCGTCGTGTCGTAGCCTGGCGCCGGAGCGCCGCCCTCCTGCGCCAGCAGGGGGCTGCTCACCATCAGCAACGCGAGGATTGACAAGCCCACAGTGAAAAAAGACTTGATCAGCAATGTACCTCCTCATTTGGCAAGGGATTAGTGACCCACTGCGCAAGACTAGGAAGTTACGAGCTTGTCGTCCAATCACAAAAAGTTATGGCGGCGATGAAATTTGCCTATGGTTTGCCAAGTCCATCGAGAGCGATGGCAGGAACTTTTGAAAGCGCTGGGAAAAA
Source organism: uncultured Acidobacteriota bacterium (assembly GCA_964481715.1). Taxonomy (GTDB): domain Bacteria; phylum Acidobacteriota; class Terriglobia; order UBA7540; family UBA7540; genus JAHEKS01. The sequence goes on from CAYZVR010000214.1 coordinate 1,497, forward strand.
GCATCGCCGGGTCAGTTCGCAGAGTCCGGCACAAGCGGATTGCGCAGCTCCCGCCCGCAGTTCCGGCAGTGGGTTCTGCGCCGCGCGTTGAGGGTTCCGCAACGAGGGCAGGTGAGGTACATGGCGCGCGCAAATAAATGGGTCAAGATTGCGCAGCCACCGAGGATTCCGACCACTATAGCGATGGAAAGGAGAGTAGAACTCATGCGGGTCTATTTAGACCTTGTCGCCCGGCCTGCCTGGACGGCTTCCAGGAATTTGCGCGCGGTCGCGGTGATTTCGTCGAGTTTTCCCTCGCGGAGCGCGGCCAAATCCACCAGTTCCCCTCCTACCGCAACCGCCGCGGCGCCGGCCCGGATGTAATCGGAAGTTGTTTCGAGGGTCACACCACCAGTCGGCACGAATTGGATTTCCGGGAATGGACCCTTGAGGGCTTTGATGTATTTCGGACCACCCACCGGGCCGCAGGGGAATATTTTGACGAGGTCAGCGCCGCCCCGCCAGGCGGCGAGCACTTCTGTGGGCGACAGGGCGCCGGGGATGCAGGTCTTGTTGAGTTTTAGCGCAGTTTCAATTACCCGCAAGTCGAGCGAGGGGGTCACGATGAACTCGGCGCCCGCGGATATTGCCGCGCTGCAGCTTCCCGCGTCGAGGATGGTCCCAGCGCCGAGCAGTACCTGGTCGCCAAATCGCTTGGCGACCTGCTCCACCACGCCGAGCGCGTTCGGAACCGTCATGGTGATTTCAGCAATCCCGATGCCGCCGGCGATGATCGCTTCCGCCGCGCGCAGGGCGTCATCCGCTGAGGGTGTTCGGACGATAGGAATCAACCCGACGCTGTGGATGAGTTTGAGTGCTTGTTCTTTAGACCACGACATAAGTGAATTCCTTTAGCGCGCCACGCGCAGGCTCGCACCTTTAAGAAGGTTCTCAACTTCCTGAAGCGTCGCCCAGTTGAAGTCACCGGGGTTGGTATGCTTCAGCGCGCTGAAAGCGTTGCCGTAGCGCACGGCTGCGTCACAGGACTTTCGGGTCAGGTAGCCATAAATGAATCCGGCGCTGAAGGAATCGCCGCCCCCGACGCGGTCCACAATTTCGAGCTCGTATTTCACATCTTCGTAAAATTGGCCATCCGCGTAAGCGATGGCGGTCCAGGTGTTCCGCCACACCAGCGGGTTCTCTCGCAGCGTAATGGCCACAACTTTGAATTTAAATTTGTCTGCCAAGCGCCGCGCCACTTCCTTGTAGCTTTCCATGGAAACTTGCTTGAAGCCTCGGTCGTCCGTCTTGCCTTCGGCCTGGATTTTGAAAACTACGCCCGTGTCCTCTTCGGTCGTGATGAGCACGTCCACGAACTCCATCAGCGGCTCCTGAACGGCCTGGGCATCATCCGGCGACCAGAGCTTGCTGCGGTAGTTCAGGTCGTAACTGACCATCACGCCCGCCTGCTTGGCCGCCTGCAAGGCCTCACGAGTGACCGCTGCCGCCGAATCCGAAAGCGCCGGCGTAATGCCGCTGGTGTGAAACCACTTGGCGCCTGCAAAGATTTTCTTCCAGTCCACTTCGCCGGGTTTGACGGCGCTCACGGCCGAGTGCGCGCGGTCGTAGAGGACGGAACTCGGGCGCGGGGCGGCGCCGAATTCAACGAAGTAGAGGCCCATGCGCCCGTCACCGGTCCATAGCAGGTTCGAAGTGTCGACACCTGCCTGGCGCACGCGGTTTTCCATCAGGCGTCCCAGAGCGTTCTTCGGAAGGCGTGAGACCCAAGTGCTCTTCAGTCCCAGCCGGCTTGCGCCGACGGCGACGTTCAGCTCGCCGCCGCCCACCTGCACATCGAGCGTATTCGCCTGCTCCAGGCGCTGGTAGTTGGGCGGTGAGAACCGGATCATCGCCTCGCCAAAAGTCACAACGTCGTACATAAAGCGTCCTCCGCTTTTAATTGCAATCTTCGTTGCGCTTGAAATGCAATGGCTCAATATAGAGCTTTCAGTGGGAAAAATCAGCCACTTTCGTTTTCCGAAGGGCAAGGGAAGGCTTGCGCAGCGAGCTTCGATCCTTATAGCGGCCACTTTAATTCCGCAATGCGAGAACACACAGCGCTCAACCCCACGCCTTGACTCTGGCTTCCGCGAGCGTTTACAGTTAACATTTATCTTCAAGCGAAGATTCACGCTGAAGGAGCGCGGCTGGAATGGCAGTTCCTTCGAAAACTTTTCTGGGCGATATTCTCGCCGCGCGTCGCGGGGCTGTGGAGGCGTTGCGCGCGCGAACCCCTCTCGAGACGCTCGAGCGGGAGGCCGAGGCTCGGCACGAATTCCGCGATTTTGCGGGCGCGCTTTCCGGTCCCAGCTTGCACGTTATCGCCGAACTGAAGCGCGCTTCTCCTTCCCGGGGCGTGCTCCGAAAGGATTACCGCTGCCGCGAGATTGCCCAGGCTTACGAAGCGGCGGGTGCGGCGGCAATTTCGGTCCTTACCGAAGAGCGCTTTTTTCAGGGCTCGTTGACCGATCTCATTGATGCGCGGGACGCAACAGGCCTGCCAGTTCTGCGGAAGGATTTTATCGTTGACCCTTACCAGGTCTACGAGTCGGCGGCAGCGGGCGCCGATGCGCTCCTGCTGATTGTTGCCGCGCTCCATGACAGCGAATTGCGCGAGCTACTCGAACTCGCTCGGCGCGTTCGCGTCGCAGCGCTTGTGGAAGTCCACACGGAAGAGGAACTGGACCGCGCGCTCGCAGCGGACGCGCGGATTATCGGCGTAAACAACCGGGATCTGAAGACCTTCGAAGTCCGGCTCGAAACTTCCTTTCGCCTGCGCGCCCGAATCCCTTCTTCTTGCATCGCCGTGAGCGAAAGCGGCATCAAGACGGCGGAGGATATGCGCCGCCTTCTCGAAGCCGGATTCAGCGCGGTTTTAATCGGCGAACAGTTGATCGCGGAACCCGATCCGGGGCGTGAGCTGGCGCACCTGCTGGAAGGGGCGAAGGCGGCGGCTCGCCGCGCCTGACCATGGCGACACGGGTCAAGATATGCGGCATCACCCGCCTCGAAGACGCGCGCCTTGCGGCGGAGCTCGGGGCCGCGGCGCTGGGATTCAACTTTTACCGCCCATCACCGCGTTATGTCGAGCCGGGTGTGGCGCACGGGATCATCGCACAGTTGCCTCCTTTGGTTGTGGCCGTGGGAGTTTTCGCGGACGAAACCGACGGCGTGCATGTCGCGAAGGTCGCGCGCGAGGCGGGCGTCAGTGCTGTTCAGTTGCACGGGCCGAAATTTCCAGAGCAAGACGGGGCGCTGGAGGGCTTCCGAATTATCCGGGCGGTCACCGTGCGGCAAGGGATAGGCGCGATTGACCTGAGCGGGCTCCAAGCGAGCGCCTTCCTGCTTGACGCTTTCGATCCCGAGCTACTTGGCGGCACGGGAAAAACTTTTGACTGGAGTCAGGCGCGTGAGGCAAAACGCTTTGGCCCCATTATCCTGGCGGGAGGATTGACCCCGGAAAACGTCGGCCGCGCCATTCGCGAAGTCCGCCCTCATGCTGTGGACGTGGCGAGCGGAGTGGAATCCGAGCCGGGGAAGAAGGACCCGGAGAAGTTGCGGGCTTTCTTTGCCGCTGTGGAGGAAGCGGACCGCAACGCATAACCTGAATTCGATGCCAGCACCAACACAAACCGCAACATGGCCGGACGCGCGCGGGCGCTTCGGGGAATTCGGCGGGCGCTTTGTGCCCGAAACCCTGATGCACCCCGTTGAAGAATTGGAGAAAGCCTACGAAGCGGCGCGCAGCGACGAGAAATTCCAGTCTGAGCTTCGCCGACTGCTCAAGGATTTTGCCGGCCGCCCGACGCCGCTCTTTCACGCACGGCGGCTGACCGAGCGCCTGGGTGGCGCGCAGATTTATCTCAAGCGCGAAGACCTGCTGCACACGGGCGCGCACAAAATCAACAACTGCCTGGGCCAGGGATTGCTCGCGAAGCGTATGGGAAAGACGCGCTTGATCGCCGAAACCGGCGCCGGCCAGCACGGCGTGGCGACAGCATCGGTGGCGGCGCTGCTCGGGTTCGAGTGCCGCGTTTACATGGGCGAGGAAGACATGGAGCGCCAGGCGCCGAATGTTTTTCGCATGCGCCTGCTCGGCACGGAAGTGGTGGGCGTGTCTTCGGGCTCAAAAACGCTTAAAGACGCCATCAACGAAGCGATGCGCGATTGGGTGACGAATGTTGAGAACACCCATTACCTGCTCGGGTCGGTGCTTGGGCCGCATCCCTATCCCGTGATGGTGCGTGACTTTCATCGTGTGATCGGGCAGGAAGCGCGGAAGCAAATTCAAGAGCAGGCAGGGAGGCTGCCGGATGTTTTGTTCGCCTGCGTGGGCGGCGGGAGCAATTCGATCGGATTGTTTTTCGATTTCCTTCCCGACCGCGACGTGAAGATGGTCGGCGTGGAAGCCGGCGGCCGATCTTTAAAACTGGGAGAGCACTCCGCGCGCTTTTCAGGCGGCAGGCCCGGCGTGCTCCAAGGGACTTACACTTACGTCTTGCAGACGGACGACGGGATGATTTCAACCACCCATTCGGTCTCGGCGGGACTCGATTATCCTGCCGTGGGGCCGGAGCACGCGGCGCTTTACCGGCAGGGGCGCGTGGAATATACGCACGTGAGCGACGCGGAGGCTCTCGACGCCGCACGCGAACTTGCGCGCAGCGAAGGAATTATTCCGGCGCTCGAATCCGCGCACGCGATTGCGGAAGTTTTCAAGCGCGCACCGAAGATGTCGAGCGACCAGATCGTGGTGATCAATCTTTCCGGCCGCGGCGACAAGGATTTGGGGATTTTTCAGTCAGCAGGAATCTTGTGATTGTCGATTTTCGATTGACGATTGGCGATTGACCGCTGCGATAAACGCCGCCTTTCAATCGGCAATCTGAAATCGACAATCGAAAATTTGGCCATGCCTACGGTTTCGACATCACGAATTGAAGCTCGGTTTCGCGACTTGCGCGAGCGGCGCGCCAAGGGTTTGGTCATCTATCTGACGGCGGGTGACCCTTCGCTCGACGCGACGGGAGAAATCCTGGCGGCGATTGATCGCGCCGGAGCGGACGTCATCGAGCTGGGCGTCCCGTTTTCGGATCCACTGGCCGACGGTCCGGTCATCCAGCGAGCCTCGGAGCGGGCGCTCCATTCGGGCGCGACGCTCTCGAAGATTCTTGAACGGCTGCCGCGCTGGCGCGATTCGGTACGCGCGCCCATCATCCTTTTCAGCTATTACAATCCCGTGTTGCAATACGGTCTGGAGAAATTCGCGCGAGACGCGGCGCGGGCGGGCGCGGCAGGCGCGTTGATGGTGGACGTGACGGCGGAGGAAGCCGGGCCATATGTGGCGGCGATGCGCGCCGAAAACCTGGAC
>CAYZVR010000215.1:0-6893 GCA_964481715.1 uncultured Acidobacteriota bacterium
CGTTGGCGCTTTCGCTCGGCAAGCTGCTGGTGGGCGTGAACCATCTGGAAGGCCACATCCACGCCGTGCTGCTCGAAAACAAAATGGCTCGCCGGGCGGGACACGCCGTCGAAGAAGCGCGGCTGCCCGCCGTCGCGCTGGTTGTCTCGGGCGGGCACACGAGCCTGTTCCAGGTCGACGCGCGCGCATCCGATGATGGCGACGGCAAATTCGTTTTCTCATACGGGCGCCTGGGACAGACGCGCGACGACGCGGCGGGCGAAGCGTTTGACAAGGTCGCGAAACTGCTGGCACTCGGTTATCCGGGTGGTCCGGTGATTGATCGCCTGGCGGGATTTGGAAACGCGCGGGCCGTTCAGTTCGGCCGCATCAAAATGAAAGGCAATTCGCTCGACTTCAGTTTTTCGGGGCTGAAGACGGCGGTGCTCTATCGCGTGCGCGGCACGCCGCTCGTAGCTGAAGCCGAGGAGCGCCGCGCGTGGAGCAAGGCGGCGGGCCGAGTGACGGCGGAAGAAATTCGCGCACGCTGCTCGCAGGCCACTCTCGACCTTGTGGCCAGTTTCCAAAGCGCCGTGGTTTCGGACCTTGTGGAGCGCACGCTCGCTGCCGCGGAGAGGTCGCACATCCGGACGATTTTCGTTTCGGGCGGTGTCGCGTGCAATTCACTTCTGCGCGAGCGCTTCGCCGAGGCCGCGAAGCGAAAGCGCCTTCAAGTGTTCTTCCCTTCTCCCGCCCTCTCCACCGACAACGCCGCGATGATCGCCGCCGCAGGGTACAGGCGCCTCGCGGCGGGTTGCCGCGCAGGAGCAGATCTCTCCGCGCACGCGTCGTTGCCGCTGGGCGCCTGACGAAGGCCCGGACAAGTGTGGAAACCACAAATCCGTCCGGCTCGTATAACATTAGGAAAGGATCAAGTTGCCGGCTAACAACGGTGTTGTCATCAGTGCGGAGCAAGTCACGCGCCACTACCCGATGGGTTCTGGGCTCGTGCGCGCTGTGGACGGCGTCACACTCTCCGTCCGCGCTGGAGAGTTCCTGGCGCTGCTCGGCAGTTCGGGCTCGGGAAAATCCACGCTCCTCAATCTCATCGCGGGTCTCGACCGTCCCACCTCCGGCGCGATCATCGTCCATTCGCGCAACCTCGCCGAAATGAATTCGCTCGAACTGGCGCGCTACCGCAGCCAGACCGTGGGCATGGTGTTTCAGGCTTTCAATCTCCTGCCGCGCATGACGCTCGAAGAAAACGTCGAGCTTCCGATGCGGCTGGCGGAAGTGGACCGCGGCGAGCGCGCCGCGCGCGTCCGGGAAGCGCTCGAACGCGTGCGCCTCGAAAAGCGCTTGACTCATCGCCCGGGCGAGCTTTCAGGCGGCGAGCAACAGCGAGCCTCGCTGGCGCGTGCCCTCGTAAACCGGCCGAAAATACTCCTCGCCGATGAGCCAACCGGAAATCTCGACAGCGCGACGAGCGAGGAAATCCTGAGCCTCCTACGCGAGATCAATCGCTCGCTCGGAATGACCATGGTGATGGTGACGCACGAACGGTCTCTGGCCGAGCGGTTCGCAGACCGGATTGCCGAAATGGCAGACGGCAAACTTTCGAGCGACGGAGCCAAATCGTGAAAGCCTCCGACATGACGGAGCTCGCGGTCCGCAACCTGCGGGAAGCGGTGCTGCGAAATTCGCTGACCACGCTCGGCATCGCCGTCGGTGTGGCCTCGCTCGTAGCCATGCTTTCGCTGGGAGTCGGGCTGCAGAAGTTCGCAAACCAGAAACTCGAGCGCTCGGGCCTGTTCAACGCGGTCTTTGTCACGCTCCGCTCGGAGATGCGGGGCTTCGGACGCCGGCGGGATCAGCCCCCACCCGAGCCCGGTGATTCCCGCCCGCTGGACGAAGCGGCTCGTCACGAAATAGCGAAACTCCCCGACGTTACGGAAGTTTATCCGCTGATTCGCTTCACGACCGAAGTGCGCTACGGCGCGAATCCCTATCCGACCACGGTCGCGGGCGTGCCGGCCTCGGCGCGCAGCGACGGCGCGTTCGAAGGCATGCAGGGAAAATTTTTCTCGAGTCCCACCGCCGATGAGGCCATCCTGCAAATCGAATTCGCCAAGGATATTTCGAAGTCGCCTTCCTCACTCGTTGGCCAGGACATTGTGCTGCGCTATCCGGAGCGCCAAGCTCTGCCCGCGCAAAACGCGAGCGGCGATGCGCAGGCGCCATCGGGCGGCGACAGCGCTCCCACGTCCGGATTCACCGTGGTGCTGCGCGAAAAGAAACTGCGCATCATCGGGATTGTATCGACCGAACCCCAAGGGGGCTTCGGCGGCTTCGGAAGGAGCCGCGTATTTATTCCTCTCGATGTCGCCGAGGCGTTGCGCATCGCCCAGTCGAGCGACCTGCGCGATATGGTGCGCGGCCAAAGCTCGCAGCCGACGTTTGCCAGCCTGACCGTTCGTGTCAAAAGCCCACGGGAAGTAGAAAGCGTCGAAGCCGCGATCAAGAAGATGGGCTTTGCGACGTTCTCACTGCTCGACACCACGCGCAATCTTCGCCTCTTCTTCACAGTGTTCGATCTTCTGCTTGGAATCTTCGGAAGCCTCGCGCTCGCTGTTGCCACGCTCGGCATCGTCAATACGCTGGTGATGGCTATCCTCGAGCGGCGGCGCGAAATCGGAATCCTCAAGGCACTCGGCGCCGCCGACCGCGACGTGAAGCAGCTCTTCTTCGCCGAAGCCGGAGTGATGGGACTGCTCGGAGGCTTACTCGGCGTGGTGCTTGGCTGGCTGATTGGTAGAGCGTTGACCTTCGGCACGAACATTTATCTCAGCCGCCAGAACTTGCCTGCGGTCGAGATCTCCTCGGTTCCGTGGTGGCTGGTGTGCGGCGCCATCGCGTTCTCCGTGATGGTGAGTCTTGCGGCGGGCATTTACCCCGCTTCGCGCGCCGCGCAGCTTAATCCCGTCGAGGCGCTGCGGTATGAGTAGCGCCGGCCGCGCAGCGCTGGTAGCGACCTCCGCCTTCCTTCTGCTTGGAATATCCGCCCCTGCCCGTGCCGCCTGGCGAGCCGAATGCCTTTCGATGCGCAGCCGCACTCTGGGCCGCGAGATCGGCTACTGCGCGCTCCTGCCGCCCAGCTACTCAACCATCAAGACGCGTCGATATCCCGTGCTCTATTACCTGCACGGCCTGGGTGACGACCAGCAGATGTTTCTGCGCGCCGGCGGATTGAACATGGTCGAAGACTTGTGGGAGCACGGTCAAATCGGCGAGTTCCTCATCGTGACGCCCGACGGCGGATCGAGCTTCTACATCAACTCGCGCGACGGCCGCGAGCGGTACGAAGATTTCCTGATCCGCGAATTTATTCCCGGCATCGAGCACCGCTATCGGATCGGACCGGGAAGAAAAAACCGGGGAATTGCGGGAATTTCGATGGGCGGCTACGGCGCGCTGCATCTCGCCTTGCGCCACCCCGAATTGTTCGTCTCCGTGAGCGCGGGGAGCGCAGCACTCATCGAAACAATTCCCCCCGTCACTGTGACGGCGCAGCCGCAACGGGCCGCGCGTGGAATATTCGGCGGAGTATTCGGCACGCCGCCCGATCCCGCCTTTTGGAAGCGAAACAGCCCGCTCACGCTCGCCCGCACCTTACACGCCGCCGCCCTCAAGATTTATTTCGATTGCGGCACCGAGGACAACTACGGCTTCGACGCGGGGGCGCGGGCGCTCGATAAGATTCTCACCTCGCGCCGAATCTCGCACGAATTTCACCTCTATCCCGGCGGGCACAACTGGATGTACTTCGCCCAGCACTTGCCGACCTCACTGGAATTCCATTCCCACGCATTCGGTCTCGCTCCGCAAGAAAAATGACGCGCTTGTTGCCAACCGGCTCGGTTCCGATACAATGAACGGTCTTTCGGAGAGACAAGCGGATTCACAGGAATCATCCCATGCGCATCGGCGTGGACACGGGCGGAACATTTACGGACTGCGTGGTCCTGGATGGATCTGAAATCAAGATTCTGAAAGTTTTCTCCACGCCCGACGACTCGGCGCGCGGAATTCTCGAGGGCGTTCAACGAACTAGCCGGAAAACCCTGCGTGCTTCTGAACAGCTCGACCTCATCCACGGCACGACCGTCGGGACCAACAGCCTGCTCGAACGGCGCGGCGGCCGCGTGGCGCTCGTTACGACCGCCGGGTTCGAAGACCTGATCGAAATCGGACGTCAAAACCGCCCGCGCCTGTACGACCTGAACGTCGAGCGCGAGCCGCCGCTGGTTCCGCGCGCGCTTCGCTGGGGCGTCGGCGAACGCACCGCGGCGGGCGGCAAAGTTCTTCGGCGGCCGTCCTCACAAGAACTCCACCGGCTTCGGCGCGCCATCCAGCGTTCCGGCGCAGATTCCATCGCTCTCTGCCTGCTTTTTTCATTTACCAATCCCGCCAACGAGCGCGCGGTGGCGCGCGCGCTTCGCCCGCTCAAACTTCCCCTTTCGGTCTCGCACGAAATCCTTCCCGAGTTCCGCGAGTACGAACGACTCTCAACCGTCGTCCTCAACGCCTTCCTCGGGCCACACATGGGAACGTACCTCGCGAGGCTTGAACAGGGTGTGCGAAAGAGCGTGGCCAGGTCGCGCAGCCGCGTTTACGTTATGCAGTCGAGCGGCGGAATCACCACGGCAGCGCGCGCGGCGCAGGAGCCCGTGCGGACGATTCTTTCGGGGCCGGCGGGCGGAGTGGTTGCCGCCGCGTGGCTTGCCGAGAAACTGGGAATCAAGCGCGCCATCAGCTTTGACATGGGCGGCACTTCCACCGACGTCTGCCTGCTCGATGGCCGCCCGCGCACCACTCACGAGACTACCCTCGCGGGCTTACCCGTCGCCGTTCCGGTTCTCGACGTGCACTCGGTCGGCGCTGGCGGAGGCTCGCTCGCGCGCATTGATGCGGGCGGCGCGTTGCGCGTAGGTCCGGAAAGCGCCGGCGCGGCGCCTGGTCCGGCTTGCTATGGACGAGGCGGCACACACCCCACCGTGACGGACGCCAACCTAATCCTTGGCCGGCTCGACCCGGACTATTTCCTGGGCGGTTCGGTTCGGCTCGACCCGCAAGCAGCCGAGAAAAGTTTTTCTGAATTTCTGCGCAAGCAACCCCCATCGGTCCACTCGCCGAAGTCCGCACGCCAAGCAGCGCTTGAACTTGCTCTCGGCATCGTAGCCGTCTCTAACGCCACCATGGAGCGCGCGCTCCGCGTCATCTCCGTCGAGCGCGGGCACGACCCGCGCGACTTTACGTTAATAACCTTCGGAGGCGCGGGCGGGTTGCACGCTGCGGACCTAGCTCGCTCCATCGGACTACAGGGAGTGGTTGTCCCGCGACACCCCGGCGCGTTTTCCGCTTTGGGGATTTTGCTTTCCGATGTCATGAAGGACGTCTCGCAAACAGTTTTGCTGCCCGTTTCGGGTATTGAGGAGACGCCGCGACGGAGCGTCTCGCGTTCGGCGTATCGAGCCTTATTGCACAGCCTTCAGGATCGTTTCGCGCGCCTGGAGCACAGGGCGCGCGCACAGTTGGGCCGAGAACTATCGAGCGGTTCCTCACCGCGCGTCGAACGCTGGATGGATGTGCGCTACGCCGGCCAGGCGTATGAAATATCCGTCCCCTTTACGCCGAACTTCGCCGCACGCTTTCACTCCGAACACGATCGCGCTTACGGGTACGCACAGGCCGGCCGCCCGATGGAAATCGTAAGTCTTCGCGTGCGGCTGATCGTTCCTTCGCCGAAACCGCCTGCCCGGCCGCGCGCGACAAAGCGCACGAATGCCCGCATCGCGATGCTCAAAGTGAAACCAGTCTGGTTCGATGGGCGTTTCCACAAAACTCCGGTCTACGATCGCGAGCGGCTGAGCGCCGGCACGCGTTTCGCCGGCCCCGCGGTTGTCGTCGAGTACAGTTCCACCACCGTCGTCCCACCGGATTTTGTTTGTCGCGTGGACGATTTCCTGAACTTGAGGCTGTCGCAACATGCGCGTTGACTCGGCGGAACTTGAAATCTTCAAGAACCTCTTCCACTCGGTGTCGGAGGAGATGGGCGCGGCACTGCGCCGCTCGGCGTTTTCCCCCAACATCAAAGAGCGACGCGACTATTCCTGCGCAGTGTTTGACGGCCGAGGGCGCGTCGTGGCAATGGGCGACCACATGCCCGTGCACCTCGGCTCCATGCCGATGTCGGTTGCAGCGGCCATCGAGGCGCTCGATCTCGGCCCCGGCGACATAGCCATGCTCAACGACCCGTACGCGGGAGGCACTCACCTGCCTGACGTGACGTTGGTCGCCCCGGTCTACCCGAACGCTGGAAAATCGCCGCCGATCACAGACCGGCGCTACAGAGCGCTTCCGCTCTTCTACGTTGCCAACCGCGCCCACCATTCGGACATCGGCGGCGCGCAGCCCGCCTCCATGGGATTGAGCGAAGAGATTTATCAGGAAGGCTTGCGCATTCCACCCGTGATCCTGGCGCGCCAAGGCAGAATTCAGCCGGACGTTCTGGCGCTGTTGCTTGCCAACGTGCGCACGCCCCGCGAGCGCGAGGGCGATCTGACGGCGCAATTGGCGTCGTGCCGATTGGGCGAGCGGCGTTTGAGGGAGTACGTTGAGAAATACGGCGCGAAGAAAATCGAATTCTACCTCGAAGCGCTGCAGCGATATTCCGCGCGGCTGATGCATGAGGCGCTCGAGCGCGTTCCCAACGGCGATTACTCCGCCGAAGATTGGCTGGACGACGATGGCTACTCGTCCGAGCCCGTGCGAATGCGCGTGCGGATTCGCATCCGTCGCCGCACAGCCGAGATTGATTTCGCGGGGACTTCGCCCTCGTGCCGGGGTAGCGTGAA
>CAYZVR010000216.1:0-6863 GCA_964481715.1 uncultured Acidobacteriota bacterium
CCGCGAAGCCGTCGCGGTCGTAATCGGCCCAGGAGACGCCTGTCCAAAAACCGCTAAACTTTTCGAGCCCGGCTTTGCCGGTGACGTCCTCAAAGGTCCCGTCACCCCGGTTGCGGTAAAGGATCAAACGGTCGAAGCTGGTCACCATGAGATCGGGATGCCCGTCGTTGTCGAAGTCTCCCCAGGCGGCGCCCATGCCGACGCCTTTGAAGCCGACGCCGGCCTGATCGGTGACATCGGCAAAAGTTCCATTGCGGTTATTGTGATAGAGCCGGTTGGAAGCGGGCGAGGCGGCGATTTGTTCCGGCGAGCTCGTCATCGGGCCGGCAATGTTTGAAACGTAGAGGTCCAGGTATCCGTCGCCGTCGTAGTCGCCCCAGGCAGCTCCCGAGCCCATATCTTCGGGCAACTGCGTGGAGCGGGCTCCGTAGAAATGCGTGAAGCGAATACCGGATAGTTCTGCGACCTCTGTAAATTGAACGGCGGGGTATCCTGCCGGCACTGTCCGCGCCAGCTCGTTGGTAATGCCTTCCACCGTTTCACCGGGCGTGTAGCGCTCGGAGCGCTGCCGAAAGATCAACAGCGCCGCCGAGGCGGCGAGCACCAGCGAGAGGCTGATCAGCGTATGCTTGACAATCAGTTTCTTCCGGCGTGTGCGCGGCCTGGGGAGAGAAGTGGCGCGTTCCATCATTTCCCCGCCGCCGCGGCGCGAGACCGGGGAACGATTTCGATCACGCGCGTGTCGGTTGTCATGTCGGTGATCGGGGCCGTCAATCCGTCGTGCTCACCAAAAACAAAGTTGAGCAGGTACTGGTCCACTTTCCGGTACCGCAGCCGGGCGGTGACCTGGAGAGACCTGGCAGCGCTTTTCGGGACCGGGACGGCGTAACTCAAATCCTGGGGAAATTGTTTGGCGCGCACCGGAGCCATCTGCGGGCACATGAAGGCGAATTCCGTCGTGTCCGAAAAGCCCGGGAAGAGCGACCGCCGGTAGCGCACACCGACCATCTCCCACAAGTTGTGCCGGTCAATCAGGTTTCCGTTCTGGTCCACCGGTTCGGCCTTGAACATGAACGTGCCGGGCTGGATGAACCCTTTGTCGTTGACCGTGCCGCTGGAATAGACCACGCGGCCCTGATCATCTTTCACTGTGAATTCCACCCAGGCCTGGATGATGTCGAGAGGGCCGGTAGGAAAATCGTGGCCCACTTTGTTGGAAGTGATCACGAGCTTGACATCCACTTTGTCGCCTTGTGCCACCTGGGACGGCGTTTCGAGTTCGAGTCCAACGGCAGGGCCTTGCTGCCACTTGTCGGCGATTTCGGGAATGGGGTACTTCCCTTGCAGCCAGTCTCGGGTGAGTTCCACCTGCTTTTCCCAGCCGGGGAGCTTGAGCATCGCAGGCATCATGAGATTGGCGGCCGCAAAGCGGTGGCTGCGATGTTTTCCATCGTTCGCGAAGCGGTTGTAATCGGTCACATCACCCGTGTCCGGGTTGCCGCCCTGGGTTGCGACGAGCGGCATGTGGCACTCGCGGCACTCGATGGTCTTGCGGGGATTGCCGGGATGGTTCCAGCGGCTTTGCCGCCAGTTGTCGTACTGGTTTTGGAGCTGCACCCAGCCGACCTGGTTGATCTCCTTGTCGATAAACTGCTTGTGACAGGCGGCGCAATATTCCGGAGTCTTGAAGAGCGTCTTGCTCAGGTCCTTCACGTGATGGCGCGGGTAGGCGCGAAGGAGGAAGTCGCGCATAAAGCGCACCGTTGCCGTGGGCTTGCGGTCGTACTGAAGTTCAAACATGTAGCGGTCCGGCTCGGCCATGACGAAATTGGCGTTGCCTTTCACATCCACCTTGCGCACGGAGTGGCAGGCGAGGCAGGAAACACCTTCCTGAAAGCCGGCGAGCGAGGTGAGCTTTTCGGGATCAATGAACAGGTTTTTAGTTCCGGAGAAAAGTGAAATGGGGTCGTGACACCCGCCGCAGTAGCGCGTGGATTCGGGGCCGTTCTGCTGCGCCATGTTTTTCTGAATGGCCTGGAAAGCAAGGTCCATCGCCGAATAGCGATGCGCGCTCACCTCCCACTCTTTCACAATCTCTTCGTGGCATCCCGAGGTTCCGCAAGAACGCGACCCGGAGAGCAGTTGTGCGTCCATCACGCCACCGGTCTCGGTCGTCGCAAGGCTCGGCGCGAAAGGCCGATCTTTTCCGTACTTGAAGCTGTAGTCAGAGGGGAAAGATTTGGCGAGAGGCGGCGACTGATAAGCGTAAGCGAGAATCGCCACGACGGCCAGCATCGCCAGCGTATAAATTAGTGTGCCACGGCCGTAAGGGCCGGCGGTGTCCGCGATTCCCGGCGCCGCGCCGAGTTGTCGAGTCTTTCGGTCGCGAAACACGATGACCAGAAGGTGAGGCAGAACAAAGGCCAGAATCGCGAGCGTCGTAATGATATGGATTGCGTCCCAGGTGTAGTTGATCTTGGCGCCCAGTGCCGCCTGGTAGGTGAGTAAGCCGCCGGAAACGATGCACAAGATCAATGCTACGGCGCCGATGTATCCGAGCAGCAGGATGTGGCTCATCGTGTTTCGCCAGTAGCGCAGCAAGTGGCGAACGAGATACCAGACACACGGGACGAGGAGCGCTAAGCCCGCAACCGTATGGGCGAAGACCATGACCTGATTCGGCAGGTTGAAGGGCAGCAGCCAGATGGAGAGCCCGCTTAAAGTTAGAAACGCCAGGAATCCCGCGACCAGAATGGCTAGCGGCGAACGCCACTCCCGGGCGCGCTCCGCCCAGCGAGTTCCGTTGGTCTTTCCGGCTTCACCCGCTTTTCCCCGGGGTCCTTCTGAAAAGTCTCCGACCATAGCCTCCTCCTTCTCGCTGGACTCTTGTTCCCGGCGCTAGAAAAAGAAAGGGCGTAACTGACCGATTGTCCGGCTGGATAAAAGCGAGACAGGGTCCAGTTACGCCCGCACTTGCCCGGTCTCACACCGGGCCCGTCAGACGTACCCTCGACTGAAAAATCAGACGCGAATGATTCCGGCTGCTAGAGCTCTCCGCCCTGCTCGGCGGCGAGCAGACTCTCCAGGCGTTTGCGGAGTTCCTCCAGTTGCTTCGACTTGAAGGAACGCCGCGTGTCTTCCAAGACTCGAACCGTCTCCTGCACGGCGGCGCGATATTTTTTGCGCGGGCCGCAGTCCACCAGCACGCAGTACTCGAGCGGACGGCCCGCACGCTCGCGCTCTTCAATGAGCTTCATAAAGACGCGGCGCTGGTGATCGACGCGCTCCGTCAACTCGTTCGAAACCTGCGTGATGTACTCGGACAAACTGACGTTCGCTCCAGCTCCATTTTCTGCCATGGGACACGACCTCGCGCGGTATTTCGACACCGTTCGGTATTTCAGTCAATAATCTGAATTCATTGAATGAGGGGTTTCAATCAATTAGGCCGTCCCGCAGGCGTGACATTTGTCACGGCCACCGGGACTTCCGTTCACTATTCTGGGCCGGAGGCAGCCTGTAGCATCTCTTGCGAGCCGCAGGTCTATCTGCAGTTCACAACCCAGAGAAAGCTGAAGGGCGAATGGCTACGCTCGGTGAAAGTCTTACGGTCACGCAAACTTCCTACGCTTATCAAGCCTGCGAAGCTGTGCTCGCAAAGCCCATGAATCCGTGTGAGCTCGAAATCGATCTCTTCTGCAAGGGAATGCGCATTGACGAATCCTGCTCGCTGGACGAGGACGGGCGGCCGATTCTGCGCACGCGCGCGGGCCTCGGAAGCGGGCTCGAGATCATCATCCCCGGACCGCTCAAGGATGTGTGGGTGAACGTTCCCGTGCACGAAAGGTTCGCCCAGCGTTCCTGTTATCGTTTGATCCGCAGAGCGGAAGAATATTTTGTCCGGGATGATCGCCAGGGCTTTGCTTACCCTGTCCAGCTTTCTGCCGAGCCTGCCTGGTATAACCAACAAACTTCGCGCGGCGTGCCCATGCACCGCATCGGGGTATTGCAGGGGACTTACCTGGGCATCTACATTTCGAACTCCTGCGGGTTCTGGTACCACTCGCCGGCCATGAATTGCAAGTTCTGCACGACCGGCTTAAACGTCGGCGTAAACGAAGTGGCCCTGAAGGATGTGGACGATGTGGTGGAAGTGGCGCAGGCCGCGAAGGCCGAATCTGGCGTCACCTTTGTCCACTTCAATTCCGGATACCAGACCAACCGGGATCTCGACCGTGCGGCGCCCTACGTGAAGGCCGTCAAGTCACGCGTGGGAACTCTCATCGGCGTGCAACTGACGCCCACTCGCGATTTGTGGAAGTACGATCGCCTGGTGGACCTCGGCGCGGACCACTTCAGTTTTTGCTACGAGTTTCAAAATCCCGAATACTTCGCGCGCTTCTGTCCCGGCAAGGCCAAACTCATCGGACAGGACGCGTTCTTCCGCGCGCTCGAATACACCGCCAGGAAACTCGGCAAAGGAGCGTGCTCGGGCGAAATCATCGCCGGGGTCGAGCCCCTCACTGATACGCTGAAGGCCATTGACGTTATCACTGGCCTGGGAGCTTTTCCCACGGTCTGTATTTTCCGCCCCACCGAAGGGTCCGACATGGAGGATTGGCCTCCACCGCAATACGAAGACATGATCGTCGTTTTCCGCCACCTCTACGACGCCTGCCGCAAGAATGGCATCCCCATGGACGTCACGCCGAACATCGAAGTCAGCCTGGTCGTCCAGCCGGGCGATACGCGCTATCTCGCGCCGGACACCCTGGAAACGCAATGGTACGACTTTGAGCTCAAAGTCATGAAGCAAGCCGCCCGCCCGTACTTCTGGTGGAAACGCCGCCCGAAAAAAATCACCGACTCTGACGTCCTCACCAACGCCTAAGATTCAACTACTCCTCATAAGCCACAGCGGGAGGGCAAAGCCCTCGCTCACGTGTCACTCACACCGCAGAGCCACCATCGGGTCAACCTTCGTCGCACGGCGAGCTGGGATGTAACTCGCGATCAGCGCAACGGCAGTCAGAAGACATGAAACTGTGATAAACGTCAGCGGGTCCGTAGGCTTGACGCCGTAGAGGAAACTGGCGAGGAAGCGCGTGAGTCCAAGCGCCCCGGCGATGCCGATGGCCACGCCAAACAGCGCGAGCCGGAAACCCTGCCCGAGGACGAGTTTGAGAACGCTGCCTCGCTCCGCACCCAGGACCATTCGGATGCCGATTTCGTGCGTTCGGCATGCGACGGAATAGGAGATCATGCCGAAAACTCCTACCGCGGCGAGGGCGAGTGCCATTGCGCCGAAAAGGCCTAGCAACAAGGTCCGAAACCTGGGCTGGGCCACGGAAGCCGCAACCGCCTCCGTCATAAGTTCGACGTCCGTTACCGGCAAGTCTTTATCAACATTGCGCACTTCCTGCCGGATGGCGCTGGCGACACTTGCCGGGTCCAGGGTGCTCCTTACGACCAGCACTTCGCCCCAAAAAGGCGCTTGGGCGAACGGGACATACATCATCGGGCAAGGGTCGCGGCTTAGCGCAGCGTCCCGGACATCACCCACAATGCCGACGATTTCCCGCGAGGCGCTGCCGTCAGGAGGAAAACCGAATACGAGATTTTTCCCGATGGGATCTTGATTGGGAAAATAAGAGTGCGCCAGCGTTTCGCTGATGACCGCAACGCGAGGAGTGGATAACGAGTCGCCTGCGCTGAAGTCCCGGCCACGCAACAACGGAATTCCCATCACGCGGAAGTAATTGGGAGTCACCGAGACATAATCGGCCGTGCGGGTAGTCCCCGGCGGCAGCGGAGGACTTCCGGCGATGTCGAAGTTCAAATTAACGAATCCATCCGCAAGAGGCACAGGAACAGCCGCGGCCGTATCCCGCAAGCCGGGTTGAGCCTGGACTCGCGCCATCAGTTCGTTTGAAAACGCGATCCAATGCTGAGGCGTCGAATATTGATATCTAGGCAGTGAAATTTCCGCCTTCAGGATGTGTTGAACCGTGAAGCCTGGACTCACGGAGGAGAGCGCGGAAAAGCTGCGGATGAGTAATCCTGCGCCGACAAGAAGAAGCATCGCGAATGCGATTTCCGCCACGGCCAGAATGCTCCGAACGCGCTCGCGCCCGGCGGCAGCGGAACGGCCGCCCATCTTAAGTCCTGCGTGCAAACGGGAATCAGCCGCGAAAAACGCCGGCGCCAAGCCCGAAACGAGGCCGGCGATGCCGGAAAGCAAAAGCGCGAAGCCCACCACCCAACGATCAACGCGGATCGAGTGAACCTGCGGCAATCCAGGGGGCAAGAACGAGAGCAAACCCTGAACGCCCCAGGTGGCGAGAAAAACGCCCGCAATCCCACCGAGCAATCCGAGAACCGTGCTTTCGACGAGCAACTGCCGCACGATTCGGCCGCGCCCTGCGCCCAGCGCAATCCGAACAGCCATTTCCCTTTCACGAGAAGTCGCACGAGTAAGGAGCAAGCTGGCAATGTTGACGCAGGCGATCAAGAGCACGAGGCTCACGGCTCCTAACAGCACCAGCAGGGCGGGCCTTACATTTCCGACAATGTCATCCTGAAGCGGTATGACGCCCACCGTCCACCCGGCGTTCTCAGCAGGAGATTCCCGGGCGAGCCGGGCGCTGATGGCGTCCATTTCCGCCTGAGCCTGCGCCAAGGAAACGCCTGCCTTCAGCCGTGCAACAACTCCCAGCCAGTGTCCTCCGGGCCGTGACATCCAGCTGCCGAAAAGCGCGTCCTGAACGAGAGGGATCCAGATGTTTTCGCCAGGCTCGAAAAATGGGAAGCGGAAGTCGGCAGGCATGATCCCGACCACGGTAAATGGACGCTTGTCGAGATTG
>CAYZVR010000217.1:0-1376 GCA_964481715.1 uncultured Acidobacteriota bacterium
AGCAGTTGAGCTTGACGCTCGGCGATCTAGACCTCTCGAAGCCCCTGGAGGCTTACGCCTATACGTCGGAAAAAGTCTTTTACCTGCGCACCAACCTTGCTGAGAACTATCCGCTCGCGGCATGCGAGATTCTGGCTTCCAAGGAAGAAAACGTGCCGGATGTTTCCGACGCCTTCGTTCGCGAAAATCTCCCGACGCTCGAAAACGTCATCGGAGACCTGCAGAACATGCGCGGTGGCAAGCGCTGCCAGCCCCTGGCCGGCAAATCCGACGACGAGCTGAGGCGAATCTGCGGGCGGCTCATCGCCTTCGACAACGCACGCTCCATGCTCGACATGGCCAAGGTTCTTCCCACCGACCGCGTCTTTACCAACCCCATGGAACCCGTCAAACTCGTCGCCGTCATGCTGCTCAAACGCAATGCCGACGACCCGACCATCCTCTCGCACCTCTCGATCGATTCCTTCATGGAGCGGCTGCTAATCGGTGAAACGCCCGACAAGAAACGTGAAACCGCCTACAACGCCTATCGCGCCGTGGACGACAAGGCCGAGCGCGCCTTGATCGAAAGGCTCGAGAAACAGGCCGGGGCGTCGGCTACGCCCCTATACCAGCTCTTCACTCAAGCCGGCGGCGCCCCCGAATCGCTGTTGGAGGAATTTGAGCTCTTCCGCGTGATGTACCAGGCGGCGCGCTGCTACGATTTGAACACGACCCTCCAGAAAGATCCCGACGTCAAAGGCAAGCGCGAGGCGGTGGGACGCACCATGGCCATCATCGCGCGCACACTCGACGAAGAACCTCGGGACATTCACCTCACCATCCAGGACTACAGCCGCTATATCGCCGGCGTGAGCACCGGGCGCTAGCGAGAAGGGCGCTCAAACCTCGAGCAATCATCTCCCACCACGGGTTTTCTGTTTGGTTCGGATCAGCCGAAAATCGGCGAGGCGCTTCGCCGCCTCGTGGTCCATAAGACCGTTTACCGACGGCCAATTGACCTAAAGAAGCTTTTCAATGTCGGATTGAAAGGTAATGTGCGAATACTCGAAGCCGTTGATGAGAAAAATCTGGCTCGCGCGTGCGGGCTCTTCGGCCGCTTCGAGCGTTAGGAGCATGTAACGGTTGATCTGGTAATCCTCGTCCCAGGTAGAAACGAGTTTTTCCGTTTCAGCTCTCGAGAGGCCTAACAGAGCGAGCGCGACCGGCCGTTCGAATTCGCCCGCCAGTTCGAGATATTTTTTCACACCCTCGGCTAGCGTCACGCGGAAAAACCTCTTATGACCGGCGCGGAGGACGAGCCCCAAGCGCCCGTAAGCCGCGAGCCCGTTCGCAGAAGTTGACAGTTCACAGTCGACAGTTGAAGGTTCTCCTCT
>CAYZVR010000217.1:1386-6847 GCA_964481715.1 uncultured Acidobacteriota bacterium
ACTTTCAACCGCCGGCTCGCCAAAGCCACCCGCGTCTTCGCGGTCTAACTGAGCTTGCCAAGAGCCTCGATGATTTCCTTGTTGTCGGGCTGCTCTCCAAGCTCGTAGACTTTCGACCACGCGATTTTCCCTGCCTGGTCCACGGCGAAAACCGCGCGGTCGTTGACGAAAGGAATCGGATGCCTGGACGGAGGAAAAATTCCGTATGCCTTTGCTGTCTCGCAGTAAGGCCAGCGGTCCGAGGCGAGGGGAAAGGTCAGCCCCCCGAGCTCTTTTTGAAAAGCCTGGTGCGAGAAGACCGAATCCGTCGAGACGCCCACGACCTGGGCGTTCGCGCCGGCAAACTTGGCGAGGTCCGCCTCGATTGCCGACAGCTCATTCCGTCAAACGGGAGTGAAATCGAGCGCGTAGAAAAGGATGACAACGTTTTTGCCCCGGTGTGCGGACAAATGAAATTCGCCCTGGGTATCGCCCGTCGTGCAACTCAATTTGAAATCCGGGGCCATGTCGCCTGCGTTGAGTGCCATTCAATGCCTCCCGTGGGAACCGGAAATTTACCGCGGTGATTTTAACTTAATCCGAGGGGGATGGCCACCGATAGGAATCGAAGCGTTGAGGTCATGACCGAGGTCAAAGTCGTATTCCACTCGTCGTCCAAGTAATGCCGCCACCACCGGCCCTGATTCCTCCAAACTTTCACAGGTGCAGGTAAGATCGCGGCGAAAAGATTGTGGATTCCCTTTGGAATTTGTGTAGGGTGAACACCTGCGGAAGATGGAATGGAACAGGGGCGAACGGCAGTTCGCCCCTCGCGCGATGCAGAGACTGGCTCAGTACTTCGGCATTGTTGGATCCACCTGGTCCGACCAGGCAAGCACGCCGCCTTGCATATTGTGGATTTTGCGGAAGCCCGCCTTCATGAGCAGCTCGACGGCTTTGGCGCTCCTCTGTCCCGAGCGGCAGTGGACGACGATTTCATCTGCCGAGTTGAGCTCGTTCATGCGCTTCGGCACGTCGCCGAGCGGGATGAGCGTCGAACCCGGGATGCGGCAGATCTGAAATTCGTGTGGCTCGCGCACGTCCACGAGCACGAACGGTTTCCTTTCGTCCATCCACTTCTTCACTACCACCGCAGTGATCTCCGGAACTCTGGTTGGCTCCACGTGTTCCTCCCCCCGGATGCCGCAAAACTGTTCGTAGTCAATCAGCTTCGTCACCGTCGGGTGCGAGCCGCACACCGGGCAGTCGGGGTTCTTGTGCAGCTTCAGCTCGCGAAACCTGAGACTCAAGGCGTCGAACAAAAGCAGCCGCCCGATGAGCGGCCGGCCCTTGCCGAGAATCATCTTGATGGTCTCGAGCGCCTGCACGCTCCCCATGATTCCCGGGAGCACCCCGAGCACGCCGCCTTCGGCGCAACTCGGCACCAGACCCGGCGGAGGCGGTTCCGGATAAAGGCAACGATAGCACGGACCTTCCTTGGCGTAGAAAACTGAGGCCTGCCCCTCGAAGCGGAAGATGCTGGCGTAAACATTGGGCTTGCCGAGCAGCACGCACGCGTCGTTCACCAGATACCGCGTGGGGAAATTGTCCGTGCCGTCGGCGATGACGTCGTAGTCCTTGAAAATTTCGAGGGCGTTTTCGGAAGTCAGCCGCGTTTCGTAGCCGACCACCTCAACGTTGGGATTGATGTCGGCGATGGTTTCGCGCGCCGAGGCAAGCTTGGGCCGGCCCACGTCGTTGGTGTCGTGAATCACCTGGCGCTGCAGGTTGGTGAAATCCACCACGTCAAAATCCACGATGCCGAGTTTGCCCACGCCCGCCGCGGCAAGATAGAGCGCGAGCGGCGAGCCCAGCCCCCCGGCGCCGATGCACAGCACTTTCGCCTGCTTCAGCTTGAGCTGGCCGTCCATCCCGACTTCCGGCATGATCAGGTGCCGGCTGTACCGCAGGATTTCGTCTTTGCTCAATTCCACGCCCGATGTTTGTGTCAGTGTCGCCATGTTGAATCCACCTTCGATCCCGGATTCCTGAGATTCACCGGCCGGCGGAAATTAGAAGTGCCGGTCGAAGTGCCTGCCGGTTCTTTGATTATTTCGTCTCGGGTGAGAATCGCCCGGAATTCGGCCCCGCCCTGGGGGCGAACCCAGGCTAGCTACAGATACATCGGAAGGATGAGCCGCCTGCGATGGACGGAACAATGCTGATGACGTCGTTATCCTGAAGCGGCGTCTGATCCTTTTTGAGGTAGCGAATGTCTTCGTCGTTCAAGTAAACGTTCACAAAGTTGCGCAGCTTGCCCTCGTCGGTAAAAAGGTGCCGGCGCAGGTCTCCGTATTGCGAGGTCAGGCCCGAGAGCGCCTCGCCGACCGTCGTGGCCTTCACTTCAATCGCTTCCTTTTTCCCCGTGTATTGACGCAGCGGGGTCGGGATGATGACCTTAACTGGCATTCTCTCTCCCTGTTGAGTTCGGTTGCCCCAAATTCATTCTAGCCGGGAAAGCATACTCCGCGCAACCTTTTGCGGGGCTGGGCGCAATAGATTTAGATTCAACGAAGCCGCTAAGGTTTCGCGACTTCAATGGCTTCTTCGTCGAAGCGTGAGCGGTCTTCAGCCAAAACCCATGAGGTCAGCGCTTTGGGGTCACCCTGCTCGACCGAAACAATCACATACGAATACCACGGCCAGGCGTGGTCACGGTCGTAACTCGACGGGCGCGCCGGATGGTCAGGGTGCGAGTGATAATACCCTAGGACTTCGAGGTCACGCGCCCGCGCATCCTTTTCGACTTTCAACTGTTCGAGCGGATCAATGAAAAATCGGTTGCGCTCCGATTCCTTTCCCAGCTCATCGAGCGGCAACAATTCCTGCGCGCGTTTGGGGTCGTGACGAAGATTGGCCAGCGGCACTATTTCCCGCACTTCTTTGTGCTCTCCGTCCACGGCGCCGAGCATCACCCCGCAACACTCGTTGGGGTACTCGCGCGCGCCGTGCTGACGGACGGATTCAAGATGCTGTGATAGGACCTTCAACGCCATCGTTCAAGAGCCTTCGTCCCAGAATCGCTCGCTCAGATATTTGTCACCGCTGTCGGGGAAAATCGTTACGATGACGCCGCGGTGCTCCTGCTTCGCCACCTGAAACGCTGCGACCATCGCCGCGCCGGCCGAGATGCCAACCAGCAAACCTTCTTCGCGAGCCAGCCGTCGGACCATTTCGTGAGCGTCCTCGGTTGATATGGCCAAATCCTCGTCGGCAATTTCTGCATCATAAATCTTCGGCACGATGGCGGTCGCCATGTGCTTCATGCCTTCCAGTCCGTGAAAAGGCGAGTCGGGCTGGAAAGAGACACAACGAATCTTCGGGTTAAGTTCCTTCAGCCGCCGCGCCGTCCCGACAAACGTTCCGCTCGTCCCGAGCCCGGCCACGAAATGCGTCACGCGGCCTTCAGTCTGCTCGAAAATCTCCGGCGCAGTCGTCTCGTAGTGTGCGCGCCAGTTGGCCGGGTTGTCGTACTGGTTGGCATAAAAATAAAGCTCGGGATTTTCCTCAACCATCTGCCGCACCCGCCGGATGGCGCCGTCCGAGCCTTCCATGGGGTCGGTGTAGACGATTTCAGCCCCGTAAGCTTTGAGAATGCGCTTGCGCTCGTCGCTCGCGTTCGAGGGCATGCACAGCTTGACGCGATAGCCGCGCGCCGCGCCGATCATCGCATAGGCGATGCCGGTGTTCCCGGAGGTTGAATCAATCAGGGTCTTGTCTTTCGTCATCAACCCGGCGCGCTCAGCCTCGCGGATAATGTTCATCGCCGGCCGGTCTTTCACCGAGCCCCCGGGATTCGCCCATTCGGCCTTGGCCAGAACCTCGACGCCGGGAAATTCACGCCCAATCCTCTGCAAGCGGAGCAGCGGCGTGTTTCCGATGAGCGAAAGAACGTCTTTCGCTCCGGTCAACTGGTTTCTAACAGCGGATTCCCTTGCGTTTTCCGGCATAAGTCAAATAAACTTTCATTCTAGGGTTGGGGCGAAGCAGAGTCAACCAAACGAAAGTGAACCCAATGGCAGGCGTGCGGCAGGCAACCGATCTGCGGAAAGAATTTCTGGCATCCGGCTTCGAAGTGGCCGAAGCAGGCGCGAACCCGGAATCCATCGAAGTCCGCAAAAACAACTGTGCGCAATCAATCGCGCGGGATGCGCAAGGCCGGTGGGCGCTCGAAGGACCGCCCACTCTCCAGGTTCGCGGCCTCCGATGCAAGCTCGAAGACCGCGGGTACCAGAAGTTCTGGCATCACGAAGGAAAGCGCTTCCCGATACGCCTGGCGGACCTCAAAACCCTTCACCGCTTCGACGAGGAAGTCCGCTACATCCTCGGGTTCAAGTCCCTCTACAACGAGTCGCTCGGCTCGACCTGCGCGCGTTCGGCTTACGACCGCCTGCACGGCAGGCCGGACCAGTGATTTCGAGTCGAACGTGATTCCCATAGCCGATCAGCGGATTGACTTCTCGAGGTCCGCAGCGGCGGATTCGATCAGCGCGGCCTCGCCTGCAAGAACCCGGCTGACCACTTCGATCTGTTCATCGGCGGCTTTCCAGTCCTTTTGTTCTATCGCCTCGCGCACCGCCGGAATCGTTTTGACCGCATAGCCGGTGTAATAACCGGGCGCGTAGATTTCGTGCTTGAACCACGGGCGCTTGGGCAGGCCCTCGGGGCTTGTCAGCTTGCGCTCGCTTTCGATCAATTGCCGGTTCACGGAGGCAAGCGAAGCGCGCGCCAACCCCGCGCCGCCGTTCTGTTGGGCTGCATCGACCGCCTTCTCGTACCGCTCGGCGGCCCGCCTTAGGACGACGACGGCGTTTTGGAGCGGAGCGAAGTTCAAGTAAGGGGGAACTTCCGCCGCCTTGGGCGGGACCGAAGTTTTCTTCGGGTCGGCCGTGGCGGAGTAAACGCCTTCCTCAAGTTCGCGGTTGCGTTCGACGATTTCCCACCGCTTTTCGTCAGCGAGTTTTTGCAGTTCCCGGCTGTACTTCCCGACCGTGTCGGCGAAATTGGTGAAATCGAATGGAAGCAATTCCGCGTCCGCCAGGCGGAGCACCGCAAGGCCCACGGTTTGCGCGAGCGCCCGCCCGTATTTGAAGTCAGTGTCGGAGAAATGTGTGTACCAGTAAAAATCGTCGTAAATGGAATGATAGATTCCGCCGCCGTCCTCGCCCCCGTACCCCAGGTTCATGGATGCGATTCCCAGGTGCTGAAGAAACGGCGTGTAATCAGACCCTGAGCCCAGCGCTGAAATTCTCAGGTCTGGACGCGCACGCAATTCCTCAAGAGTTTCCGGGTCCTCGCCGAAGTGCAGGGATCTTCTCGCGGCTTTGTCGTGCAGCGTTTCTTCCCGGGCATCGGCAATGCGCTTCAAGTAAAGACGCTTCCATACCGAGATGTCCTTCTCGGGGTCCTGAACGTCGCGCGC
>CAYZVR010000218.1:0-6824 GCA_964481715.1 uncultured Acidobacteriota bacterium
GGCACAAACAAGGAAGGTCCCGGGAATTTTCCCGGCCCGCAAGGCATGTGAAGAGCCGGGCCGATACGCAAAAGGAGAAGCAGAATGCTGAACAATCCTTTCATTATTCCCCTGGCGGCCTTCGTGATGGTCATCATCATCGTAGCCATCGGGTCGTTCAAGAAAATGCGCGAAAAGGAACTCGAGGCGCACCTGGCGCTTCGCCAGCGCGAGATGGATCACGAACGCCAGCTCAAGCAGATGGAAATCGAAAAATCCAAGCTGGAGCTCGAAAAGGCCCGTGCGGCCAAACAAGGATGAACGCGAGCGCTGAGAGGCGCCTCGCTGGAGGTCAATCATGCCAGAGTTTTCACCGATCTTCGCGGTCCCCATCGTGGCCATTATCGCGGGGTGCGCCATGATCGTGGGCGTTGTGGGCATCACTTTCTGGTACAAGGCGCGCGAGCGCGAGCTGCAGGTTCATCAGGACATGCGCGTCCGCGAGATGGAACACCAGCGCAAGATGAAAGAGCTGGAACTTGAAATCGAAAAGACTCGGAGCCGGCAGGTGGCCGAAAGAGTCGCGTGACACGTATCAAAGGTCTGCGTTCGAAGGAGGCTGCACCATGTTTTCACCGTTCATCATTCCGCTGGCGTGTTTCGCGATGGTCGTCTTGATTGTGGCCATCACGCAAATGGTCAAGGTCAGGGACAAGGAAATGGAAGTCCACCAAAAGCTGCACCAAGAGCAGTTGCAGCACCAGTTGCGGATGAAAGAGCTCGACTTGGAACTGGCACGGGTCCGGCAGACGGGTGGCTTGGCCGGATAGGAGCCGGTATTGAATCCGGGGAAGCCAGACGGAGAAGGGACGAAAAGACCAACATGAGCGCCACGCCAACACCTCCAACGCCGGATCGAGCCAGCCCGCCACATCGGGCCAGCCTCACGGGGCCAGTGATTCTGATCACCCTGGGAGTGATGTTCTTGCTGGCACAGTTCGTGCCGGCCTGGGGCATCCACAAGACCTGGCCGGCGTTCCTGATTGTGATCGGCGTTCTTAAGCTGCTGGATGCCGGTCGTCCGCCGCGGCCGCCGGAAGGACCGAGAGTGTGAAGAGGGCAGTAGGCAGTAAGCGCAAAGCAGTAAGAGGCTCGAGGGAAATTTGGAAGACCGAGGCAAGATTATATGAACGGTTATGCACATCGTCGAGGATCGATATTCTGGGCACTGACCCTGATAACCGTGGGCAGCCTGTTCTTATACAATAATTTCGACCCCACGGTTCACCCCTGGCAAATCATCGCCAAATTCTGGCCCGTCCTTATCATTTTCTGGGGCGCCTCCAAACTGATCGATTATGTGCACGCCCAAGCGCACCCGGAAACAGCGGCTCCGCCGCTCTTCACGGGAAGTGAAGTGGTCCTGCTCGTGCTCATCCTGCTGCTCGGCTCGCTGATCTCGAGGGTCGTCCTTCGTCCCTGGCACGATTGGCCAGGCGCGATGGGCATTCAAATCGACGACGATGATTTTGCCAATCTCTTCATGAATTCTTACACCTACACGCAGACGATTTCACAAGCCGCCGGCCCGCAGCCGCACCTCACGTTCGTCAATCGCCGGGGTGACGTGGAAGTCCGGGCTTCTGATAAACCTGCTTTCGATGCCATCGTCAAGGAGATAGTCCGCGCCGACAACGAGGCCGAAGCCAAAAAGCTAGCGGACCAGTTGAAGTTTGAAATCGCCCAGGAAGGCGGCCAGTACGTCCTCCGCTCCAATCTGGATTCGCTCCCCAATAGCGGGCGAAACGTGCGCCTTGACGTCACCCTCAACGTTCCCAAGACCACCACGGCCGATATTACCGCGGAGCGAGGAGACATTTCGGTTGAGGGACTGCAAGGCGAACAGACGCTGACCACCAAGCGCGGTGACGTCCGCGTGGCCAACGTCGAGGGCCTGGTGCGGGTACACAAATCTCACGGCGGCACTCAGGTTCGCGATATTAAGGGCAACGTGGAAGTGGACGGCCGGGGGGGCGACGTGGACGTGGGCGGCGTTACCGGCACGGTCACCGTCAGTGGAGATTTTTCCGGCGCCGTACAATTCCGCGACATCACCCAGAGCCTCCGTTATTCCTCGTCGCGGACCGACCTCGCTGCCCAGCGCCTGAGCGGGCGGCTCTACATGGAAATGGGTTCGCTCGATGCCCGCGGCGTGGACGGCCCGTTTGAATTGACTACGCGGCAGAAGGACATCAACCTCGACGGCTTCGCGCACAGCCTCAAAATTACCAATACCAACGGCGAAATTCGCCTGCGCGCATCTTCACCCCCAAAGCAGTCCATCGTAGTCAAGTCAGAAAGAGGCGGAATTGAGCTCATTCTACCTGAGGGCAGCAATTTTCAGATGGACGCCCGCTCGCGCCACGGCGAGGTCGAGAGCGACTTCAAGGGGCCAGGTCTGAAGATCGTCGAGGAGGGTGATGAGCATTCGATTGAGGGCAGCTTTGGCAAGGGTGGGCCGATGATCCACCTCTCAACATCCTACGGCACCATTCGCCTGGCGCATCAGGGTTCGGTGCCCGAGCACCCCGAATCGCCCGAGCCCCCTCAAGCGCCGAGCGGCAAGCAGACGCAGCGTTTTGTGCATCCGCCCAAGCCTCCCGTGCCGGCGGTCTTTTTGCAGAAACTCGCCCCGGTGCACATCCGCATCCCTCACCTGGTGTCGGTTACCGTGGATCCCAATTAGCTCGCGCCTTTCCGCCTTCACTCCGCGACGCGCCCCAACACGTCGAAGAAGTCCGGGAAGGAAATTTCCACGCAAGCGCCGTCTTTGATAACGGTCGTTCCTTCGGCCACGAGGCCTGCCACGGCAAAAGCCATGGCGATGCGATGATCACCAAGGCTGTCCACTTCCGCCCCGCGCAATTTCTGCTTTCCTGCAACCCGCAGCCCGTCGGGAAATTCCTCGACCTCGGCGCCCATACGGCGAAGGTTTTGCGCGACGGCTGCCAGCCGGTCGCTTTCCTTCACGCGCAGTTCCGCCGCGCCGCGAAACGAAATGCCCTGCTCCGTCTGGGTGCCCAGAACCGCGAGCACCGGCAGCTCGTCAATCAGCCTGGGTACGAACTCGGATGCAATCTCCCCGCCCTGCAATTTGCTCGTTTCCACATGCAGATCGCCAAGGAGTTCGCCCGAGATCATCTCAACATTCAGAATCTTCACGCGGCCGCCCATCGAGACTAGGACATCGAGAATGGCGGTCCGCGTCGGATTCAGACCGACGTTCTGTAACACCAGGTTCGATTCTGGAACGAGCAGCCCGGCCACGATGAAAAACGCCGCGGACGAAAGGTCGCCGGGTACGTAGACCTTTTGCGCGGTGAGCCGAGCCCGACCCTGGACGCGGATCGCCCGGCCGTGACGGCCGATTTCCGCGCCCATCTGCTCCAGAGCGATTTCGGTGTGATCGCGCGTAACGGCGGGCTCCACCACTTCCGTCGCGCCCTCCGCAAAAAGACCCGCCAGCAGCACAGCAGTCTTCACCTGTGCGCTGGCCACCGGAAGTTCGTAACGGATTGGCCGAAGCGGAGCACTGACACCACCCTCGAATTCAAGCGGCGGCAGGCCGCCGTCAGCGGAACGGATGCGCGCGCCCATTTGGGTGAGTGGCTCGATAACGCGCTTCATCGGCCGCCGCGAGAGCGAAGCGTCTCCGCCGATTGCGGAATTGAACGGTTGCGCGGCGAGAATCCCCGAGAGCATCCGCATTGTTGACCCGGAATTGCCGGCGTCGAGCAGACCGCTTGGAGCGCGCAGCCCGGCAAGCCCCGAGCCGTGAATCGTAATGACTTCGTCTTTGCGGTCAACCTTGACGCCCAGCTTTTCAAGGCAGGCGAGCGTGGAATGACAATCGGCGCTCGAAGAAAAATAATGGATCTCGCTCGCGCCCTCCGCGAGGGCCGCGAGCATCGCATAGCGATGGGATACAGACTTGTCGCCCGGAAAGCGCACGGAGCCGGTCAGGCGCGCGGCGCGCGAGACCTTGGTCGTTTTGGACCGGCCGAAGAGAGCCATGAGTACGGAAAGCAAATGTCGGGCGGGGCTTCCGCCCTCTTAAGCTTTATCCTTCTGGGAGGCGAAGGTAAGGCCCACTTTGTAGATTCGCATTACAATCCTACGGCGTCAATGACCTCGTCGAGCCCCAAAGGTCCGAGGTACAAACCACAACCGTCACGTTGAGACCTGTTCTCAAAAATCGAACAGATAGGTGAACTTCGCCAGCAGCGCCCGATTCAGCGTGCGCCGGTAGGGCATCGGGAGCATCCCGGTATCCTCGTCAGGGTTGAGCCCCAGCGTGTCGAAATGGCTGTTGTACACGATGAAGAGCCCCGTGTTGGCGATGCGAATCATGGCCAGCCGGACGTTCACGCCCACTTGATGGGTGGCGCTGTTGTATTGAATCAGCGACTGGATGTAACTCTTCGGGGTAAACGAATAGGTGAACTGGAGGATGGCGAGGTCGGTCGCGAAGTTTCCCTCGGGCAACTCGACATCGTTGCGGACGTAACGGGCGGACAAGAGGTACCTGTAACTCGAGCGCAATCCTCCGCCCAGCGAAACGGTTCGAATCCTGCCGGAATAGAAATTGCCCCAGGCGTAGTTGCCCGTTGCGTAGAGTCTTGCGCTCTGATCCGAGTTGGCGTAGAGCGACCAGTTGTTGAAGGGATAGGCGCCGACCGGAAGCACCACACCGGGATGGATTTCAAAAGGCTGGAAGAGCTGTTCGAAGGTTTGGTTGAAAGCCAGTCCCCCGGAACTCCCATCTTGGAAGTCCACGCGAAAATCGCTGTGCCGGAAGCCGGACTCCGGACGTCCGTCGAAGCGGTAGTAGCCTTGCCAATGGTGGTGGGGCCAGAAGCGCCGGATAAACCGGCTGTTTTTAGGGCGAGGGCTGACGAAAATTCCGTAATTGGGCCGGCGATAGCCGGCGCGCTGGACGAATCCGACTTCCGGGTTGAAGTCTTCGCCCACCTCCGTGTATCCACCCTCCAGCCGAAGCAAGTCCGAGTCGTAGAGGAAGGATGAACTGGCCGCGTGGTCGCGGCCGTTGAGTCCCGGCGTTTGCGTTTTTGCGGCGTAATTGAACAGCGTGAGGCGGTCGCCGACGCCGATATTAGCGTCGATTCCGTACGTCTGGTTGGAATGAAAAAGATCTGCCCGCACCCCGGTCGGCGATTTGTTAATGGCAATCACTCCCACCGAACTTCGCCGTCCGAATTCTCGCGCCAGGCGTGCCACGGTATAGTTGTCTCCCGGCGCCACGCCCAGGACTCCTTCGGTCTGCATGTTCAGGAAGCCGATGTCGTAGCGTCCCTGCTTTCCTGAGAGACGCACTCCGCCGACGATGGGAATCTGGGCTCCCGACTCGTCAATCCCGATCCGGCGGCTGAAGAACAACTCCACTTCCTGCGGCGTGCCCACCGTGAAGTAACCCGAGTTTTCGAGAAAGAACGGGCGCTTCTCCGGGAAGAATAGGTCGAAGCGCGTCAAGTTCACCTGCTCTTCATCCACCTCGACCTGGGCGAAGTCCGTGTTGACGGTGAGGTCGAGCGTCAGGCTCGAAGTGAGCGTGTATTTCGCATCCATTCCCACCTCGGGCTTGTATTTCTTGACCGCAGGATTTTGTGTAAAGTCTTGCTGAACCCCTCCGACGATAAACGGGACGAATTGAAGGCTGCGCCGGAATTTTGCCTCGACGCCGCGCATATCGCCGGCCAGGGAAACGCGCTGCATATCGAAGGCGCGCGGAACGGGCGACCAATAAGACTGCTCGTTCTTGCGGCGGAGGTTTCGCATGAAATTCACGCCCCAGACTTGATCGTGTCCGGAGTTGAATCGGAGCGTGCGGAAAGGAATGGCGAACTCAGCTTCCCACCCGCGCTCGGTAATCAGGGTCTTGACCTTCCACACACCGTCCCAATTGAGGTTGAAGGAAGAAATGCCGCCGGATTGGGCTCCCGCCGTTCCGCTTCCGCTGCCTTGGCCGGCGCGTGGCGGCCCGCCCACCTGGCGGCTCTGCCCGCCGTGGACGATCTGGGCGTCATACTCGATGCCCGACACAGTGGTGGCAAAGATGTAGCCGTTCTGGTTGTCGTTGTAAGCGTCAAGGAGGATCTGAAAGGCGTCGGTTTGCTCGAGCGCCCCGTCGCGCCGCCCCTGCGTTGAACGAATAGCGGCCGGCTCCGAGTCATAGCAGATCACAGCCAGATAGAGTGTGTCATTGGTGTACCCGGCGCGGACCTCCGTCCGTTCAGAAGCGGGCTGTCCTTCGAGCGGTAGTTGCTGGATAAAACCTGTGGCAGGCTCGAAGGCCATCCACTCCGAATCCACCCGGCCGTCCACGTTGGGCGGCGCGTTCAGCTTGTAGGCTTTCATCTGGCGCGGCACGGCGCTCTCCTGCTGGGCGAGGCACCGTCTCGCTCCAGCCATTGAAAGCAGGAATCCGAGGACCGCCACAACCGCGAAGCGCACCGGCAGTCGGGAGACAAAAGAATAGCTTCCGGGAAATTCGCCGTTCATATCCTGTTCGGTCAACATGGCGCCACCGGCCTCGCGTGGGATACCCACGTTCCCTTAGCGCCAAAATAAAATTCGTGCTCAGCGAGGAAGGATTTTAATAGACCCGCATGGAGCGGTAAAACCCACCTGCGGCAGGCGTAAATCAGACGTCGGGATTGAGAACAAAATGCGCGGGCAAGCCTGTAAGCCGAATTTTGTATCCCGCCCGAAAGCGGGACGACGATCATTCCTCTAGTCCCGCCCTTACGGGCGGGATCGAGCGACCT
>CAYZVR010000219.1:0-6788 GCA_964481715.1 uncultured Acidobacteriota bacterium
CACGTCGGCGGCGTTCATGTAGAGCGGCATGCGGTCGTTGGGGACGCCGCGGATCTGCAGGATTTCCAGTTCCGGGACGTCAGCGCGGGCGCGCGCAACCGCCGCCTCGATGACGTCAAAACGTTTTCGCTCGACTGCCGGGTCGTAGGGGAACAGCACGAACTTTTTCTCGAGGTCCAATCCCAGCTCGCGGCGCGCTTCCCGGCGATCCATGGGCCGGAAAATATTCAGGTCCACACCTTGCGGAATAATGCGGGCGGATTGCAGCCTCAATTTGGATTTCATCTGGCGGCTCTGGACGATCACAGCGGAAACCATCCGGGCCAGGATGAAACTGGAAGCCTGGTAGAAACGCCCCATGAGAGTAATTCCTCCGCCGCGTTTGAACTGACCGAGCAAGTCGTCGCCATGGAAAGTGACGACAACCGGGACGCGTAACTGGCAGCGAGCCACCAGCCCGGCCAATCCGAAGTGCGCGTGAATCAAATCGTACCGGCCCGAGCGCAGGCGCCGTCGCATTTCCCCCACGGCGCGAAAGTAATTCCACCGCGAAGTGCGGCCGTTGATGAACAGCGGATCGGAAAAGACTCCCAGTGGGCGGAGCGATTCGACCTGCGCCTGAACAAAGCTGCCGTAACTCGGATCGCCCTCCGTCGGCCAGAGGTTGGTCACAACGAGGACGCGATAATGTGGCATGCCAGTCATTTTTCGGACTTGGTGCCCATAGCGTAGAATGCCGGCGACATCGCCCGGGAATGCGGCCGAAGCGGCGAGAGCCGAAAGAAGAGCGAAATCAGACCGTTGGTCAGCCTCACAAAATAATAAGCCAGGAATTGAAACCACCGGGGCCAGCGATTCACCAGGGTCCAATCCGGGCCGCGCTCGATGTGGACCAGGAACGACCCGAGGTAGCCGCTGCAAACGTCGCTCGCGCCGAGGTCTTTAAGATAACCCGCCAGATCTTGCGGACCGAAAATCCGATGGCGGCTCCACAGCGGTGGAGCAAGCCGCTTCCAGATGCGTCCCTGCAAACCTTGAAAGTTGGGGATGATAATCACAAGCTTCCCGCCGGGCTTCAACAGCTTCAGATGCTCGGCGAGGACCGCGCGCGTGTCGTCGAAATGCTCGGCGAGGCCGGAAGAAAAAACCAAATCGAATGAGCCGGTGGATAGCGAAGGCGCGAAGAGGTCTTCACAAACCACTCCGCCTTCGATCTTTTGCAGGGCCAGGTTGGCGCGAAGGAGCCGGCAGCCACTCAGCGACAAGTCGCTTCCGAAAACACGGTAGCCGAACTTCCGACCCAGGTAGGGAAGAACTCGCGACCCGCCCGCGCCGGCCTCGAGAACCCGAATTGGGTTCGTCGCCGTGGTTCGTTGAACTGCGCTCGCGGCCTTGCGAAGCAGGCGCACGGTTTCGAAATCGAAATCGCGGTAGAGCCGCAGGCGCTCGGGGCGATGGCGTTTCCACCAATTCTCTTCCCAATATTGAACGTCCGTCAGGCGCTTCATGAGTCTTCGGGCCTCTGCCAAAGTGCGGTGAGCTGAGAAATCTCCACGGCACGCGAGAGCGCGAGAGTCGCGAGGAACCCCACGCCACCCGCGCCGCACACTGCACAAAGGAAAAGGAAATTTCCGACGCCGGTTGTGGGCGCCGGGAGCCGGGACGCAAGTCCCCAGACCACGAGCGCTGCCAATCCGGCTCCCGCCAGGTTTTTGGCTGAAAAGACAGCAAACGGCCGGTTCAACACTTCCCGGAGGTCGCCGAGATTCCGATAAAACGCAAGCCCCATGGTAATCGCCAGACTGGTGAACATCGCCAGGGGTATGCCTTTGGCTCCCAGGCGAAAGATGCCGACGTAAATGAGGTCAAAGAAAACGACCAGGCCGTAGTAGAAAAATGAAATGCGGCCGAAAATCCAGACTTCGTTTCGTGCGAACAGGTGGAAAGTCAAAACGCGAACAAACGAAAAAAGCAGCAGGCTGAGGCTGTAATAGAAGAAGATCATCGCCATCAGGCCGGTTGCATCCGCCGTAAAATTTCCCCGCTCGAAAATCAACCGCACAATGCTTCGATCGAGCATCAGGCAGAAGACGATCACGGGAGTAACCAGCGCCAGACCGATTTCGAGTGTGTCGCGAAACATTTTCCGCTCGCGGTCGTGCTCCTGGTGAGCAAAGGCGCGCGAGAGCACCGGCAGCGCGGCGGTGCCCACGCTCCCCGCGAGAAGTTCCGCCAGGGTGGACATGATTTTGAATCCGTAATTCAACGCGGTAAGAGTTCCGGGAGGAAGAAACGAAGCGATGATCCTCTCCACGATCACGACCCCCTGCCAGGCCATCGCCACAGTGATCTGAGCCGTTCCGGCCCCTCGAAGGTTTCGGAAAGCTTCGCCGCCGCTTGCCAGACTGAGCGAGTATCGCACCGGAAACGCAACCAGAATTTGACCGCCCAAAATGACGAATTGAAACAAGTAGCCCGCGAAGTAGCCCAGTGCGATGCTGCCGAGGCCGAATCTGTCAAAAGTGAGAAGGATGCACAGAATGACGATGGCATTTCGAAAGAAACCCGCCGCCGAGGGGAGCGCGAATCGGTGCTGGCTGTAGAGAAACGACCGGAAGATTTCCGACACTCCGGCGGGGACAATCACCAGGAAGAGCCACCGAGCAAGGCGCCCGGCGAGTTCGATCTGTGCTTGGGTAAAGCCGGGAGCGATGCCGTGGATCAGCCACGGAGAACCAGCTACGCCGAGCAGGGCGATGGCGGAAAGGCCGAGAAATATGACGTTGACCGCGTAGCTAAAGCCTTTCCAGAGTTCCTCCTGTGAGTGTCGCGCGTCGAGAGCAGAGAAGAAAGGGACAAGCGAAAACTGTCCGGTAGCCGAAATCAGATTGGTGATGATGTAAGGGACCGTGAAGGCGACGTAAAACGTGTCGGAGCTTTTCGACAGCCCGAGTTTTGCCGCGATGCTGGTTTCGACCAGGATGCCGGTCATCCCCCCCAGCAGGGAGAAGAACCCCACCACCATCGAACGCCGAAACATTTGACGTTTGGAAGTCATGAAAGGAGTCAACAGTTAACAGTCGAAAGTGGCAAATGAAGAACCGTCTTCGACTTTCAACCTTCGACCTTCGACCGGCCCGGCTGTGCCAGTTCAAGGCGCTCGGCCGCAAAAGGCGCGGCGGATACGAAGAGGAACAGCATGAGCACGGGCGAAGTGCCGAAGTTGTATTCGAAGCAGCCCTCCACCAGCAGAGCCAGCCAGCCTGCCAGAGCGGCATCAGCCACCCAGGCGTTGTCGCCCGGCGTGAGCCTCCGCCGAATGCGCCAGGTGTGCAAGCCGAGAGCGGCCATCAGCCAGACCCACGCCGCCAGGCACGGCAAGCCGCGCTCGGCGCCGAACTGGATGAAGTTATTATGCATGTGCTCGTGGTAGCCGACCTCGGGGGTTTTTCCGGGAGGGAGATAAAGGATGTAGACCTCCACGATGTTGTTTGGACCCACGCCCAGCCACGGATGCTCTCGGATCATTTCCAAACCGGCGTGCCACATCTCAAAGCGAATGGAAAGCGCCGGGTCGCGCGAAGGATGGAACGCCAGGGCCACACGCTGCCGGATGAGTTGCGGCGCGACGAGAAAACCTGCCAGGACCAACGCCGGAACTGCCAGCAGCCAGCGCGGCTTCCATCGCGCCACGAGATAAAGTCCTCCGACAAAGCATCCCAACCACACGCCGCGGGTGAAATTGAGGACAATGGAAACTGCAATCACAGCCATCATCGCCCAGGCAATTTTCTTCGGCCGCGGAGCGAATAGCAGGAACGCCACGAGAGCGAGCGCCACGAGCATTTGCTGGCCGCCGAAATTCATCCAGTGGCCCATGAAGCCCGAGATGCGCTCGATCATCATGTAATAGTAAACCTGGTCGGGGTGAAATTGGCGCACGGCGCGGTACTGCTCAACGAACTGTACGATACCGAACAAGCCGGCGAGCGCCGACTCGAGGAAGAGGGCTAGAAAAAGCGCCTTCAAATGCCGCGCGCTGACCACCAAGTTTACGCCGAGAAGAAAAATCGCAAAGAGCACGAGCTTGCGGACCGCCAGCCATCCGGCCGTGGGGTTAGTCGCGGCAAAGACGGAAAGGATCGTCAACAGGCAAAACAGTGCGAGGGGCAACTTGACCGGCGGAAAGGCCACAGCCGGACGCGCGCGAAGCACCTGGACAGCGTACAAAACGCCCGCCAAGGCCAGAAAGGCCTGAGAGACGGAAAGTGAAATCAGGAAAGTCAGAACGGAGAGGCTGAAGAAAACCGAGGCCCACCGGGCAAGAAATACTTCCGGCAGTTCCGCGCGCGCAGTTCCGAGGAGGTCACGTAAGCTTGTCACCGAACTGGGGAGACTGTAGTCAATTCGGCGCGTGAATTCAAGCTGAGGGTCTTCTAGTTCGGAGGTCCAGCGCCCGCCGGTGTGAGGGCCGCGTCACGCCGTGCCTTCAGGGAGGCAGCCGTCACCGGTTCTTTTTCAAGACCCAGGGTGAGCACTTCCTGAATCGTCTTCACGAAGTGGAGTTCCAAGTTTTCGAGCATGTCCTGGCTCAGATCCTCGCGGACGTTCGGCTCGTTGTCTGCCGGAAGGAGAATTTCGCGCACGCCGGCGCGGCGCGCGGCGAGAACTTTTTCCTTGATGCCGCCGACGGGCAGCACCTGCCCGCTGAGTGTGATTTCACCCGTCATGGCCAGCCGCTCGCGAACGGGACGGTGCGTCAGCGCGGAAACCAGCGTCGTCACCATGGTGACGCCGGCCGAGGGGCCGTCCTTGGGGATGGCGCCGGCGGGGACGTGCATGTGGATATCATTCGAGTGGAAAAAGTCGGGATCGATTCCGTATTCGTTCGCGTGGGCGCGCACCCAGGCGAGCGCGGCCTGCATGGATTCCTGCATGACCTGGCCCAGTTGCCCGGTCATGGTGAAGTTTTTCCCGCCCTTCATGATATTTGCTTCCACGAACAGGATGTCCCCGCCCGAGGGCGTCCAGGCGAGGCCGATCGCCACTCCCGGCTGGCGTGTGCGGTCCACGATTTCCGTTTCCAGGCGGAAGTGCGGCACACCCAGGAAATCCGGAATGTTGCCCGGGTTAACCTGCAGTTTTTCGGTTGAGCCTTCGGCGATTTTGCGCGCCTGCTTTCGGCATAGCGTCGCCACTTCGCGCTCCAGGTTGCGCACCCCCGCTTCCCGCGTGTAATGACGGATGACGTAGGAGAGCGAATCACGCGTGAATTCAATCAGTTCGGGCGATTTCACCCCGTGCTCGTCCGTTTGTTTGGGAATCAGGTGACGGAACGCAATCTCGATCTTTTCCTCTTCCGTGTAGCCCTGCAGGTCCAGCACTTCCATGCGGTCGAGCAGCGCGGGCGGAATCGTGTCGAGAACGTTGGCGGTGCAGATGAACAGCACGCGCGAGAGATCGAACTGCACGTCGAGATAATTGTCCCGGAAGTGAGAATTCTGCTCGGGGTCAAGCACTTCCAGCAGTGCTGAGGACGGATCGCCGCGGAAGTCGCGGCCGATCTTGTCCACCTCGTCGAGCATGAAAACGGGATCGCGCGTCTCGGCACGCTTGATGCCCTGGATGATCTGTCCGGGCAGCGCGCCGATGTAGGTGCGCCGGTGGCCGCGGATTTCCGCCTCGTCGTGGATGCCGCCCAGCGACATGCGGACGAACTTGCGGTCGAGCGCGTGCGCGATGGATTTGCCGAGAGACGTCTTGCCCACCCCCGGCGGGCCCGCGAAGCAGAGGATCGGTCCCTTAATCTGCGGCTTGAGCTGCATCACGGCCAGGTAATCGAGAATCCGCTCCTTGATTTTTTCCAGGTCGTAGTGCTCGGCGTCGAGAATCAGCTTGGCCTTGCGCAGGTCCACCTTGAGGTCGCTGATTTTGTTCCACGGCAGCGAGATGAGCCATTCCAGGAACGTGCGCGTGACGTGATAGTCGGCGGCCGCCGGGGGCATCTTGGCAAGACGGCCGAGTTCGCGGAAAGCTTCTTTCTTGGCTTCCTCGCTCATACCGGCCGCTTCGATCTTGCGGCGCAGCTCTTCCACTTCCTGCAGCTCGTCGGTTTCGCCGAGCTCCTTCTGGATCGCCTTGAGCTGCTCGCGCAGGTAATACTCGCGCTGGCTCTGCGTGACCTGGTCCTGCACGTCGGACTGGATCTTCGAGCGCAGCTGCTGCACTTCAAGTTCGCGCGCCAGGTGTTTGTTCAGCCGCTCGAGACGCGTTTTGAGGTCGAGGCTTTCGAGGAGCTCCTGTTTTTCGGTGTGCGAAAGCGACGGAAGGTTTGCGGCGATAAAGTCCGACAGCCGCCCGGGGTCGTCAATGTTCATCACCACGGTCTGCAAGTCGTCGGAGAGAGTGGGCGAGAGCTGGATGACCTGTTGGAAGAGCGACGTGACGCTGCGCAGCAGGGCTTCGAATTCCGGCCGGTTTTCCGGCTCCACCGGGTCAGGAAGGTTTTTGATCTTCGCCCGCATGTACGGCTCAAGCTGGATCACTTCCTGCAGGGCGATCCGCTGAAGCCCCTCCACGAAAATGAACAGGCTCTGGCTCGGCAGCTTGATGATCTTGTGGATGAACGCCACCGTTCCGATCTGATAGAGGTCCACGGCCTGGGGATTGTCTACGCGCGGATCGCGCTGGGCGACGACGGCGATGAACTTGTCCTCGCCTTCGAGTTCCGTCACGAGCTTCAAGGAACTCTCGCGGCCCACGGTCAAAGGCAGGATGGCGTTCGGAAA
>CAYZVR010000220.1:0-6783 GCA_964481715.1 uncultured Acidobacteriota bacterium
AAATGAATATGAACGCGGTCCGGCTCGATCTCGGTGTGCCCCCGGAGAACTTCCACCAGGGATTTTGCAGTCACCGGAGGGGGAGGCGCCTCACGCGTGGGCTGGACGATACGGTATCGTGACTGGACGGCCTGCTTGCCGCCGTCCTCGACCAATGCCCGCACCCAGTCCGCGGGAGTTTCCGCCTGTTGGGCGATTTCGTCCGGCAGCCGCGTGTTGAACCGGGCTTCGCAACGCACAAGCAGCTCGACGCGCTCGAGGCTGCCGAGAGAGGCCGTATGAGCCGCGCGCTCGGACCCGAGTTCGGTAAGCAGTTCCCGGACGATTTCCAGGACCTGTTCTTCAACCGAACTTTCGTCGAGCTGTTTGGAAACGGTCGCCATTTTGATTTAGGACGACGAAGGCCGTCCCACTTCGCGAAATCGCCTTCCGGTGATTATCCGACGATTGTTCGCTCTAATCAAACCCCAGGTTCGCCAGGCCAGAATCAAACCCTGCCGTGACACTTCGCAGAAGTCTACAGCTCAAATCTTAAAGGCCCATTCCCGCACGGCCTCAGGCTGGATCCATCTCCGGATGCCTTTGATCTGATGGTTGATCCAGTAATCGTTCCAGTCAATCCGCTCAGGATCCCACGGGAGCAATTGCCTGTCCCTTTCGGAAACCTGGGAATAGGCGATGCGAATATTTTCCGACTCAAAGACGTAACGGTTATGCAGGATGAACGGCAGATACTGGTCGAGAACCTGCTCGCGAAAAGTCGCCTGAAGGCTCAGGCTTCTGAGCGCGGTTGTCCATGCCGCCAGCGTTGTCCGGCCAGGCAGCCCGGCCGCATCGAGAATCTTGCGTGTGCCGACGATGAACGCCTGGGCCCGCTCGATCCTCCGTTGCAACTGCGCGCGGCGTTCGCGTGCTTCCTCCTCCGTCAAAAAACGAAGTCTCGAGGAGGATTCTACGAACGGCACAGTTCGCCCGCCGTTTGGCCCCCTGGATGTGGCGCGCCGCGATTCGGAATCGAGGAGCTTGACGAGCGGCCCAAGCTCGAAGGGGTTCACCTCCGACGTCCCCAACTGGTAGACCCGCTCCGCGCGGCCCTCCAGGAGGAGCGCGCCCACAACCAGGATGGCAGATGCCACCAGATCTACGGGCACCACTTCCAAAGATATGTCCTTGCGGATCGGCCACTCCTTCAGCCCGCCCAGCGCCATCAGCACCAGGGGAGCGGCGGTGCGGCCGCCTTCAATCCAGCCCGGGATGGGGAAACGTAGCGCGCTTTCAACGATGGCGGGCCGAACGATCGCCGTGTCGAGATTGCGCTCCGCGGCGATGATCTGTTCGCCCAGGCTCTTTGAGTAAGTATACGTGTTGACCCAGCCCCAGTTTTTGGCGCGCTGCCTGCCCAGATCCACGAGCCTCTGCGTCAGTTCGCGCGACCGGGACGTCGCCCCGCTTCCGCCTGCTTCGCCATTTGAACCGGCGCTATCGTAAATCTGCCGGATGCGCTCGCGGCATTGGCGAAGCTCCTCGGTGTGTTCGAAAGTCGTATCGTCGGAACTTCTTCGGTGCGGATAGAAACCCAGAATCGGTTCGGTTTCTTCCACAAGCCCTTCCACGTCTCCGCAGACGTAGCACGTGGAAACGTGCAGGAGCTTTGACGAGAGCAGCCGGGCAATCGCGACAACGTATTCGACGCCATCCACGTTTGAACGGAAGGACTCATCCACGGGCGGGAAAAAATCAACGAGCCCGGCGCAATTGATGATGAGTCCTACGCGTCCCTTCAGCCCCTCCAGCGTGGCTGCATCCAGGCCGCAGTTTGGCCTTCCGACATCGCCGGGCCATACGGTAATCTTATTCTTCAGGAAGTCGTTTCCCCGCTCGGCGGCGGCCTTCTCGACAATCGCCGCAAGGGCGGGCGAGCTCAGCGTCTGGCTATGGAAGCGCTCCGCAGCCGACAAGTCTCCCTGTGGGCGCAGGAGAACGTGGAGGTGCTTGAAGTCCGGATAGCGGTCGATCAGCATCCCCAGGATGACTTTCCCCAGGAATCCGTTCGCCCCGGTCAGCAGGATTTCATGTTGGCGGAATAATTGACTGACGTCTGTCAAATAGGACTCTCGTGCCGCACGGTTCTAGCGGACGACTGTGAGTATTACCCGTCGCAAAGGCGCGTCGAGGGCGGACACATCCAGGTTGGGGAAGTGCGAAGGTTGTGCGCACAATCCCCTCGGGCCAGGCTCGCCCCGTTTTTTGAGCACAAACATGTATGTTAACGATACCCGTAACCCCTTGTCAAGACATCAGATATGTGTCGAAGGCCGCGCTTTGTGGGCGGCGGACCGTGATGCCTTTATCTGCCTCAACGCCAAAGGCTATGACGCCCTCATTGCGAGCCCTCTAGTTTCGGCTTATAATCAGCACTGCTTCCGGTCCGCGAGCCCGCTCTACACTTTAACCGTCCTGCTATGTATCTGATCTACAGCCTGTTGTTCAGCCTCGGTGTCCTGGCGACGGCGCCATATTACCTCTGGCGGTTGCGGGGTAATATCATCTCTGGGGCAGGGTGGCAGGAGCGGTTTGGACAATTGCCTACCCGAATCGAGCAGGCGCACACCAAACTCGAAGAGGGCCCGTTTTGGATTCACGCCGTTTCGGTCGGGGAAACCCTGGCCGTGGCGCCGCTGGTCGAGGAACTCCAAAAGCGCTATCCCGAGCGCAAAATCTTTCTGAGCCACGTTACGCCTGCCGGTCTGAAAGCGAGTGAGGGCCGATTGCCGGGCGTTGCCGGGCGGTTTTATCTGCCCCTCGACTGGAGGTGGTCCGTCACCCGGGTATTTGCGCGAATTCGCCCGGCGCTCCTGCTGATCGTTGAGACGGAACTGTGGCCAAACCTGCTGCGCGTGGCGCACCAATCCGGGACGCGAGTGGCGCTCGTCAACGCCCGCCTTTCGGACCGGTCATTTCGAGGTTACCGGCTGGCCCGGCCCTTCATGCGCCAAGTGCTCGAGTGTGTGGATTGGATTGGAGCTCAGTCGGCGGATGACGCCGAGCGCTTTCGGCTTCTCGGAGCGCCCCCAAATCGCGTGACCGTGACGGGCAACATCAAGTTTGACGTTAAGCCTCCGCGCTGGGGCAAAGCGGTGGGTGTAATTAACGAGGCGATCCGCGCCGCAAAGCGCGGACCGGTCTTTGTTGCAGCCAGTACAATGCCCGGTGAGGAAGCAATGCTCTTGCCAGCTTGGCAGGAAATCCGGCGCCGCCACCCCCAGGCGTTGCTGATTCTTGCGCCGCGGCACCCTGCACGGTTTGACCAAGTCGCGCAAGTGCTCGAGAGCGCAGACAAGACTTTCGTCCGCCGGACCATGCTCGCAGGGCCCGATGGCAAAACTCAAGCGCGGCTCGTCGCTGAAGAGATTCTGCTTCTCGATACCATTGGGGAGTTGGCCGGAGTATTCTCGTTGGCCGACGCGGTTTTCGTCGGCGGGAGCCTGGTCGCAACCGGCGGGCACAACCTGCTCGAGCCGGCTTACTGGAGCAAGCCGATTCTCTTCGGCCCTCACATGGAAAACTTTCGCGACACATCTGCGCTCTTCCTGAACGCCGGCGCGGCTGTGCGCGTCCAAAATGCCGCTGAATTGAGTGAAGTCGCGTTGGACCTTTTCAAGAACCAGTCACGACGCCGCCGTCTCGGCAATGCGGCGAAAGAAGTTCTCGAGCGCGAGTCGGGCGCGACCGATCGCATTCTCGAAAAGCTGCGCGAATGGCTGGATAAGAAAGTTGCGGCTCGTTCCGCCGTTCGAGAGAGCCAGACGCAGTGAGCCGAATCTTTATGCCCCTGGCCTCAGGATTCCGAATGGGAGTGGCGCTGCGCGGTGCGGCCTATCGAAAAGGCTGGCTCAAGACGCGTCGGCTGAAGCGGCCAGTGGTGAGCGTCGGAAACCTGACGGTGGGTGGAACGGGCAAGACACCGCTCGTCGCTTACCTCGCGGAGCGGCTCGTCGCGCGCGGCTGGAAGCCGGCCATCCTCACGCGCGGCTATGGCCGCGGTCGTGGGGCCGATGTGATCGCGGTCGAGCCCGCGTCAAAGCGCGCTCCCGACCCGCGAGTGATCGGAGACGAGCCGGCGCTGCTTGCGCGCAAATTGCCCGCAGTTCCGATCGTCGTCGGTGCGGATCGGTACCAAGCTGGATGCCTCGCCGAAGAGCGCTTTGATGTTGACGTTCACATCATGGACGACGGATTTCAGCATCTCGCCCTCGCACGCGACCTGGACATCGTGTTGCTGGATGTAACGCAAAATTTTTCAGATGGCGAACTGCTGCCCGCTGGGCGACTCCGTGAGCCCCTGACGGCGCTCAAGCGAGCGCATCTGGTCATCCTCTCGCGATCGCAGCAGGGAGTTCCGGCAGGGATGGAAGAGCGTGTGCGCGAGCTCAATCCTCTGGTAAAGATTTTCGCGGGCGTCACACGCCTCGCGCAGATATTAGATTTCGCCAACGGCGCGCTGCACGAGCCGGGAGAATTGCTGGGCGAGTCGGTACTGGCATTTTGCGGAATAGGAAACGCCCGTGCTTTCTTCACTGACGTCCGGATGTGGGGATTTTCGGTCACGGGCGAAGTTGCCTTTGGCGACCACCACGTTTACGGTGCCGGAGAGCTCGACCGGCTCGTCAGC
This sequence comes from uncultured Acidobacteriota bacterium, assembly GCA_964481715.1. Taxonomy (GTDB): domain Bacteria; phylum Acidobacteriota; class Terriglobia; order UBA7540; family UBA7540; genus JAHEKS01. The sequence goes on from CAYZVR010000220.1 coordinate 4,673, forward strand.
CGTGCTCGCCGGTCAGGCGCCGCAGCTCTCATCACCACAGAAAAGGACATGATGAATTTCCCGGCGGGCTGGCATTCGGATTTTCCCGTGCGAGCTTGCGTGATTCAGACTGAATTGAGCGAAGCCCGAGCTTTTGAGGCCGCGGTTGTCGAGCGCCTGGAAGCCGTGAGGACCGGCGTCTGATGCCCCGGAGAAATCAGGTCGAACGGCCGCGAAAAATCCTCGTCCGGTCCACCAACTGGATCGGCGACGCGGTGATCTCCCTGCCCGCGCTCGACGCCCTGCGGAAACAATTTCCAGATGCGGAGATCGTCCTCGTGACCAAGCCCTGGGTCAGTGAAGTCTACTGGCATTATCCTGGCCTGCTTCGCCAGATTATTTACGATCCGGCTGGAAAACACCGGGGGCCTCGGGGCTTTCGAAATCTGATTGAAGATCTGCGGGCGGAGCATTTCGACATGGCCGTTCTTTTTCAAAACGCCTTCCACGCCGCGTGGATGGCCTGGCGCGCACGGATTCCTGTTCGAATCGGTTACGCGCGCGACGGCCGCGGGCCGCTGCTGACGGAGTCCGTGGAAGTCCCGCCGCGGGCCGCCTACGGCCACGAAGCTTATTACTACTTTCACTTACTGTACCGCGCGGGGCTGATTGAAAAACCCGAGCCGGAGCAACCGCTCTCAGACGTCCGGCTCGCGCTACGGGAGGCGGAAACATCCTGGGCCGAAAAGCGTTTGCACTCCCTGCGCCTGGACGGACCGCGAACCCTCATGGGCATTCATCCGGGCGCGTCATTCGGGCCGGCCAAACGCTGGCCGCCGGAGCGTTTTGCGGCGCTCGCCGACCGCCTGATTGTTGCTCTCCGCGCCGATGTGTTAATCTTCGGGTCCGCTGCGGAGGCGCCGCTCGCGGAATCCATCGCGCGGCTGATGAAGCGCTCGCCCACCGTCCTGGCCGGAAAGACAACGCTGACGCAGATGATGGCGTTGCTTGCGTACTGCCGTCTGGTGGTCACCAACGATTCGGGGCCGATGCACCTGGCCGCGGCGCTGGGGCTGCCACTCGTGGCGGTTTTCGGTTCGACCGACGAACGCGCCACAGGTCCCTTGAGCTCGCGCGCCCGGGTGGTCAAACACCCGGTGCCCTGCAGCCCGTGCGGCCTGCGCGAGTGCCCCATCGATTTCCGCTGCATGCACGGCGTGACGGTGGAGGACGCTTACAAAGCAGCGATGAAACTGATGGAACGATGAGGAGCCAATCATGAAAGGCCGGCGCAGAAGTAAAACGAGCGCACGCCCGCCGCGGCGGGTTCGGCGGCACAGCCATCCGACGAGAACGCCCGGCCACGAGCCACCCTCAAAGGGCGTGCCCGCCGTGTTTCTCGATCGTGACGGCACCATCTGCGAAGAAGTGGGTTACGTCAACCATCTCGACCGCGCGCAGCTCTTTCCGTGGTCAGCCGAGGCCATTCGCAAGCTCAACCGCGCGGGGCTGCCGGTTATCATCGTGACGAATCAGTCCGGCGTCGGGCGCGGTTATTTTTCCGAGTCCCTGGTCAAGCAGGTCCACATGAAAATTGCTTTGGAGCTGGCCGCGAGCGACGCGAGACTCGACGCGTTTTATTATTGTCCCCACCACCCCACCGCCATGGTGGAGGAATACCGCAAAGATTGCCGTTGCCGGAAGCCCGCGACGGGAATGCTGGAAGAGGCTGCGAAGCGTTTCAACATCGACCTGGCGTCTTCCTTCGTCGTGGGAGACAGCTATCGCGATGTGCAACTAGGCTATCAGGCTGGCGCGAAATCCGTCCTGGTGATGACCGGCTACGGACGGGGTGAGTACGAACATCATCGGAAGGCTTGGCCGCGCCTGCCGGATATGATTGCGGAAAACCTTTTGGAGGCGGTGGGGAAAATCCTCGGGAACGGCGCCCGCCGGGATAGCAAACCCCGCGCGCGCGCCAAGTCCGCCCGCAAAGGAAGAAGATGACCGCCACAGAACGCATCGCCTTGGTCACGCTGATCCGGCGATTTTCCGGGCGCCACGTCGTTGTGGTCGGCGACCTGGTGGCGGACGAATTTGTCTACGGCGAAATCGCCCGCGTTTCGCGCGAG
>CAYZVR010000221.1:0-6780 GCA_964481715.1 uncultured Acidobacteriota bacterium
CTTCACCAACCCGCTCATTTATTTCTATACAGTCTTTTGCGGCATCCTGTCGCTAGCGGGGTCGGTGGTCGCGAGCGGTGGCCGCTGGCAGCATTTTTGCGCCAGACTCTGGTCATGGCTCATCCTAAAGACCAGCGGCATCCGAGTGCGGGTTGAAGGGCTCGAAAACGTTCACGCTGGAGAGACGGCGATCTTCTGCTCGAACCACTCGAGTGCCATGGACATCCCGATTCTCTTCGTTCACCTCCCCGTCCAGTTCCGGTTTATTGCCAAGCGCTCGCTTTTCCACTTGCCCTTCCTCGGCTGGCATTTGCGCCGGTCGGGACACATTCCTGTGGACCGGGAACGGCCAAGAGAGGCGATGAAGGGTTTTGACCGCGCGGCGCAGAAAATTCGGGAAGGCAGCTCGGTCGTTATGTTTCCGGAGGGTAAACGCAGCCGGACGACCGAGATGCTCCCCTTCAAGGGCGGAAGCTTTTATCTGGCGATTCTTTCCGGCGTGCCGATCGTTCCCATCACCCTGAACGGGACGCGGGATGTCCTGAAGCCCGACACCTATCACGTTCGAGCCGGGCAGACCGAGATGATCATCCACAAGCCCATCCCCACGGTGGGTCTGACGATTGACGATGTGGATTCTCTATCAAAACGTGTCCGCGAACAAATTACTTCGCGCTTGAAACCGCCGGCGGATTGAAGCGGAAAGCACACTGAGAAACTCATGGACATCAACCTAAGCCATCAAGTTGCGTTGATTACCGGAGGGTCGCGCGGCATCGGTGCGGCGACGGTAAAACTGTTTACTCAGGCCGGGGCGAATGTTGTCTTTAGCTATCGCCAAGCCACGCGGGAAGCGCAAAAAGTTGCGCGGGAGTGCGAGCGCAACGGCGGCCACGCCATCGCCGTCCGCGCCGACGTCGCCAAAATGGCCGACGCGAAGAGACTCGGCAATGCAGCGGTCAAGCGCTTCGGCCGGTTGGACATACTGGTCGCGAACGCCCCAATTTGGAATGCCGCGCCGGCTCCCATCGAGAAAATGACCGAGAAACAATGGGACGAAATGATCGCAATAAATCTAAAGGGCGTGTACTCGGTGATCCACTACGCGGTTCCGGTTATGATGCGGCAGAGGTCGGGCTGCGTCATTGTGGTTTCTTCGACGGCCGGGCAGCGCGGCGAAGCATTCCACACGCACTATGGCGCAAGCAAAGGCGGAGTGATTAGCCTGGTCAAGGGGCTCTCGACGGAGCTCGCTCCACATCATATCCGCGTGAACTGTGTGGCGCCCGGCTGGGTGGAAACCGATATGAGCGCGCCGGTTTTGAAAAATCGCCGCGAATACCGGGAAGCAGTCCAGGTCATTCCGATGGGGCGATTCGCGCGGCCGGAAGAAATCGCCGGGCCCATCCTTTTCCTGGCTTCCGAAATGGCATCTTATATCACGGGGGAAATCATGAACATCAACGGGGGAAACGTTCTTTGCGGATAAATGCAAGATTCACAGTGCTCTTATTTTTGTGTCCAGCTTTTTGCCTTTCGCCTCTTGGCTTTGGGCAACAGGGCGAATCGCCCACCACTCAACCCGCGCAAAATCTTCCACCGGCGCAGATGGATTCAAAAGCCAAAGAGCTCCTCGACCAAACGATCCAGGCGCTGGGAGGCCAAGCCTTTCTCAATTTCAAGACCCGCAGCTCGCAGGGGCGGATTTTCGCCATCTCAGACGGCGCGACGACCGGATTCGCTCCCTTCGAAAGCGTCGTCGTCTTTCCCGACAAACGCCGGTTCCAGTACGGGAAAGACCAGCCCGTCATACTGTTCAATGACGGGGATCGCGGCTGGGAGTACGACCGATACGGACTCATCCGGCAGGACAAGGAACAGGTCCGGCGGTGGAAAATGGGACTTCGCTACGGCCTCGACGGCCTGCTGCGCGACGTTGTGCGCGAGCCGGGGACCCTGGTTCTTGACGGGGGTGTGGATTTCGTGGACTTGCTGCCCGTGCGCGTGCTCGAAGTTTCAGATATGCGCCACATTCAGGTGAAGTTGTACGTTCACCGCTCGACCTTTCTTCCCCTCCGCGTTACGTATCGCCTTCAAGACGCGAAGTCAGGCGAGTGGGACGAATTTTCGGAATCCTACGGCGACTACAGGGAAATCGAGGGCATCCAGACGCCCATGCACGTCGCGCGTTACCAGAATGATGAGCGCGTCACGGAATATTTCCTCAATTCCGCGCAGTACAACAAGGAATATCCCCCGGATTTCTTCCAGCCTCGCCGTTGAGGCATGGTTCATCTGCTATAATAACCGAGGAGGTCGCGTGAAGCAGCAAGCTCCAATACGGAGCACGACAATCCTGAGTGTGCGCCGCGGAGAACATTTGGCCATGGGTGGCGACGGCCAGGTGACCATGGGCGAAAGCGTCGTCAAGCAAAAGGCGCGCAAGATCCGCCGTCTGTTCGGCGACAAGGTGGTGGCGGGATTTGCGGGTTCGACGGCCGACGCGCTGTCGCTCTTTTCGCGATTCGAGCAGAAGCTCGAGGAATACCACGGAAATTTGAGCCGCGCGGTGGTGGAGCTGGCCAAAGATTGGCGCACCGACCGCGCGTTGCGCCACCTGGAAGCCCTGCTGCTCGTTGCGGACTCCAAGAACACTTACCTCGTCAGCGGCAACGGCGACGTGATCGAGCCCGATGACGGCATAGCCGCCATCGGCTCCGGAGGGCCGTATGCCCTGTCCGCAGCGCGCGCCCTCGCCAAGCACACTTCCATGAACCCTCGCGAGATCGTTCAAGAAGCCATGTGCCTGGCCGGCGAAATCTGTATCTTCACCAACAAAGAAATCGTCATCGAGGAGCTTTAGGAGCAGTTGTCAGTCGTCAATAATCAGTTGCCGGTTGTTGGTTATCACTGAGAACTGACCACTGAGGGCTGAAAACTTAAGTATGGTCTTTTATCTTCCCGAGAGCATCGAAACCCCGCCGGCGCTCGACGAGATGTCGCCGCGCCAGATTGTGGCGGAACTCGACAAGTATGTGGTCGGCCAGCGGGATGCCAAGCGCTCCGTGGCCGTGGCGCTCCGCAACCGCATGCGCCGCCAGAAGCTCGCGCAGGAGCTTTCAGAAGAAATTCTGCCCAAAAACATCATCATGATCGGGCCGACCGGCGTGGGCAAAACGGAAATCGCCCGCCGTCTGGCGCGCCTGGCCAATTCGCCCTTCCTTAAGGTGGAAGCTTCGCGCTTTACCGAGGTCGGCTACGTGGGACGGGACGTCGAGTCCATGATCCGCGACCTGGTGGAAATTTCCATTGACATGGTGCGCGAAGAAAAGCTCGATGAGGTCGCGGAAAAAGCCGAGCAGAACGCCGAGGAGCGCCTGCTCGACCTGCTGCTGCCGCCCCCGCCCTCAGCGCGCCATGAAAAACTTCCGGGCGAAGAAGAGCGCGCTGTCGCGGTGGCCGAGCAATTCCAGCGCACGCGAGAAAAATTGCGCGCGCAGCTTCGCGAAGGCAAACTCGACGAGCGGCAGGTGGAAGTGGAAGTTCGCGAGCGCAGCACTCCGGCTTTCGAAATCATCTCTTCGCAGGGCATCGAGGAGATGGACATCAACATCAAGGACATGCTGCCGGGCTTGTTCGGCCAGCGCACCAAGAAGCGCAAGATGCGCGTGACCGAGGCGATGGACTACCTGATCCAGGAAGAGGAAAACCGGCTGATTGATATGGACCAGGTAACGCGCACGGCGGTCGAGCGCACCGAGCAATCGGGCATTGTCTTCCTTGACGAGATAGACAAAATCGCCGGACGGGAGCACGGGCACGGCCCTGACGTGAGCCGCGAAGGCGTGCAGCGGGACATCCTGCCGATTATCGAAGGCACCACGGTCAATACGCGCTACGGCATGATTCGCACGGACCACATCTTGTTCATCGCCGCCGGCGCATTCCACGTGAGCAAGCCATCCGATCTGATTCCGGAACTGCAAGGGCGCTTCCCCATCCGCGTGGAGCTCCACTCACTGAGCGTGGAAGACTTCATCCGGATCCTGAAAGAGCCCAAGAGCGCCCTGGTCAAGCAATACACCGCGCTGCTCGAAACGGAAGGCATCAAGCTGTCCTTCACAGAAGACGCGCTCGAGGAAGTGGCGCGCCTGGCCGCCACCGTCAACGACCAGACGGAGAACATTGGGGCGCGCCGCCTGCACACCATCATGGAAAAGGTGCTGGAAGAGATTTCGTTTGAAGGGCCGGACCTGAAAAAGAAGGTCGTCCGCATTGACGCCGCCTACGTGCAGAAGCAATTGGCGGAGCTCGTCAAAAACCAGGACCTCAGCCGATACATCTTGTGAGCCGCCATTTACTCCGAGCGGTCCCTGCCGCGCACGCACAAGGCTTTACGAGGCCGTCGCGTTCCGCCTCAAATTCCATTGGATTGCACCCTTCCCGCCGGGCATCATTTTTCCTGCTCGCCATCGTCCTGCCCTGTTTCCTGCTGGGTTGCGGAGTCCAGGGGGAGCTGCTTCCCCCGCGCGTCGAGCGGCCGGTCCAGGTCGCGGACTTGACGGTTGTTCAAAAGGGCCAGGAGTTGCTGCTCAGCTTCACACCACCCGAACTTGCCACCGACGGCGAGCGCCTCACCAAACCGCTCGAGATCCAGATTTTCCGAACCATCACGCCGCAAGGCAGCAAGGCAACTGGTTTGACCGGGGACCAGGCGCCATGGACGACCCTCTCGGCTGACGATCTCCGCCACTTGACGACCGGTAAGAAGGTGATCTACTCGGTGAAACTCTCCGACCCGGAATACGGTTCCGTCCGAGGCAAGACTTTCACCTTCGCCGTGCGCGGCGTCACTCATGGCTTCCGCAACCGTCCGCGTGAGGGCGAAATTTCAAGCTCTGCCGGGGTAACCCTTCTCGATGTATCCGCGCCTGTCACAAATTTGCGCGCCCGCGCGACGGAAACGGCGATCGAACTCGAGTGGTCGCCCCCCGCCGGAAAAACCAACGGCGAGGCGGCGACAGTCCCCGCCGCGTACCGCATCTTTCGAAGCCCCACCGGAGGTGCGGGTTCGTTTATTCAACTCGCAGAAACTCGCGCGCCCAAATATCTGGACAATCAATTTCGGTTCGATCATAGCTACCACTACAAGGTCCGGGCGGTCTTCAAAGCTGACAACTCGGTGGCGGAAAGCGAAGACTCGGAGACGGTTGAAATCACACCGCACGACGTTTTCCCGCCTGCCCCGCCCCAAAACGTGACGGCTCTTTACGCTGCGGGCGCTGTCGAAATCCTCTGGACAGCCTCGACCGAACCCGACCTTGCCGGCTATAACGTCCTTCGGCGGGAAGCGGCAGGCGCCGCTGAACAGATCAACAAGGAACTTCTCCACACGCCTATCTTTCGTGACGAAACGGCACAGCCCGATCGTCGCTACTTCTATCAGGCGACCTCGGTGGATCTGGTGGGCAACGAGAGCACACCCTCCGCCGAGGTCGAGGTCGAGACCCGTTGACCTCATCCCGGCTGGGCACAAGGCGCAGCTCTACCTGTGTCGAGTTCCGCTGGGTGCTATAATGACGAACGGTCCCTTCCGGAGGTTGAGGGGAGAATGCTCTACCGGCTCGGGATGGGACCGGTTCGCCATGGACGGGAAATTTCCTCGGGCGCGGTGAATTTCCGTTGGATCCTTCGATACGGCTCACGGTGACGCTCGCGGCTTCCGCCGCAGCGATTTTTGTCACGGCCGGAATCGTCGTCCGAATCCGGCGCTGGCGGCGGCGTAGTCCGGAAGAGCTCGAGCGGCTCAGGCGGCTCGAAATTTACCGCTCGGGAAGGATCACAACCGGGCAGATTATAGATCTGATCGAACCCGAAGCGGGCAAGGCCGGCGCGCGATTGCTGGTTTACAAATACGAAATCGCGAGCGCGCGCTACGAAGTGGCGCAGGATATTGCCGCCCTTCCCGCGGTCGTCGGGCTGGCCAAGCGCCGAATCGGCCGGACGGTCGGCGTCAGGTACAACCCGCGAGTTCCGACAAATTCCATCGTCGCCTGCGAGGAGTGGTCGGGCGTGCCCGAAGCCGAGAGCAATTCTCACGGCGATAAATCAGTAACACTTTCCTCCGTGGAAGTCGTGGAGAAATCCTAGCTGCCGCGTCCGGCCTTGAGCTGTGCGGCGAACGGAGTGTGACCGTTGCAGATTTCGATCCGTCAGGCGGAAAACGCCACCATCCTCGACGTCGCCGGAAATATCGACCTCCAAAGTTCTCCAGCGATGCGCAAGGCTCTGCTCGACAATTTGAAAGTCGCCTCGTGTGTAATCCTAAATCTCAAGGGTGTCCCGTACATCGACAGCTCCGGCATAGCTTCGCTCGTCGAGGGACTGAAGGCGTCGCACGACCGCAAGAACCGGCTGGTCCTGATCGGCCTCAGCCGCATGGCGCACCAGGTACTCGACTTGACCCGGCTGACACCCTTGTTTGAAATTCATGAGACCGAAGAGCAGGCGCTTCAAGCCTGAAGCTTCCGAGACTCTTTCTATCCGGCGCAAAGCAAACGCAACTTCGCCAACCCACACCCTTCCATGAACCACCAGGAAAAACTCGACGAACTTCGCCGGCGCCATCAGGAAGCCGAAAATGGCGGCGGTGCGGAGCGTCGCGCCAAACAGCAGACGGAAGGCAAGCTCACGGCGCGCGGGCGGCTGGACCTGCTTTTTGACGAAGGCACGTTCGAAGAGCTTGACAAGCTGGTCGAGCACCGTTCGCAGGACTTCGGC
>CAYZVR010000222.1:0-6705 GCA_964481715.1 uncultured Acidobacteriota bacterium
GGCATGACTTCCCGCGAATGGCGCCGCGCGAGAGCCACCAGCGCTTCCAGCAGCTCGAGCGCCGCATGTTCGAGCCCGGTCACGGCGTCTTTCACAAAGAGCCGCGTGTCGGTGGCCACCAGATCGTTCCGGCTGCGTCCAGTCCGGAGTTTTTTCGCCACGGGCCCGGCATGTTTTTCCAAACGCGCTTCGACCCAGGAATGAACGTCTTCAGCGGCTTGGCCGCGCGCCCAGCGGGGATGAGTCTGGACATAGCTAAGAATGCTTTCAAGGCCCCGGCTCAATCGGCGCACTTCGCCGGGCGCGATCACGCGTGCGCGGCCGAGCTCGCGGACGTAAGCCAAATTGACGCGCAGGTCATAGCGAATCAGCCGCTGGTCAAGCGAAAAGGACTCTGAAAATCTTTCAAAATGCGGGTCGCGCTTGCCGATTGAAAACCGTCCGCCCCAGAGCTTCATCCCGATTTCCTCCGGGCGGCGCGCGCCTTGCCGCGTGGCGGCGTTCTTTTGGCTGCTGCAATTTTCACCGGCAATCCCAGAATGTTGATGAAGCCTTCTGCGTCTTTCTGGTTATAGTCGGCGCCCATCGTAAAGCCGCCGATGCTCGTGTCGTAGAGCGAAGCGGCAGATCGGCGATCGAGCACGCGCACGCGCCCCCTGCAAAGACCCAAGGTCACCTCACCGGTAACGTCGCGTTGCGTAGCCTCGACGAAATCATCCAGTGCTTCGCGCAGCGGCGTAAACCACTGGCCGTAGTAAACAAGCTCAGCGTAGCGCAGCGCCACGTGCTGCTTGTAATGGAAAGTTTCGCGGTCGAGGCAGATCGCTTCCAGCTCGTGATGGGCGGCATACAGGAGTGTCCCCGCCGGCGTTTCGTACGCGCCGTGCGATTTCATGCCCACCAAACGGTTTTCAACCAGGTCGGTGCGGCCAACGCCGTTCGCGCCCGCCAGCGCATTCAAGGTTTCGAGAATCCGAATGGGCCCAAGCTTTTTCCCGTTGACCGAAACGGGCACGCCCGCTTTGAAGCCGGTCGTTACTTGCGCCTCGCGGGCGGGCGCCCGGCGCGGATCACGCGTCAGCTTCCAGGCCTCCTCGGGCGGCTCGCCCAGCACCGTCTCAAGCGGCCCGCCTTCGTGGCTCAAGTGCCAGATATTCTGGTCGCGGCTGTAAGGCTCCTTTTTCGTAACCGGGACGGGCACGTTGTGCGCGCGGGCATAATCAATGGCGTCCTCACGGGATTTGATGGACCACTCGCGCCAGGGCGCTATAACCCGGAGGTGCGGCGCAAGGGCTTTGTAAGTCATCTCGAACCGGACCTGATCGTTGCCCTTACCCGTGCAGCCGTGCGCGAGAGCGTCCGCGCCGCACTTCAAGGCGACCGCCACCTGGTGCTTGGCAAGCACGGGGCGCGCCAGCGATGTGCCGAGCAAGTACTTCCCTTCATACACGGCTCCGGCTTTGAGCGCCTTCCAGAGATACTCAGTGACGAACTCCTCGCGCAGGTCCTCCACAAAGACCTTTGTCGCGCCGGTGCGCAACGCCTTGCGCCGCAGCGCCTCGTAATCGTCACCCTGGCCGACGTCGCCGATCATGGCGATGACCTCGCAGCCGTAATTCTCACGCAGCCAGGGAATGATAATCGAAGTGTCGAGCCCGCCTGAGTAGGCGAGAACGGCTCGTTTGACTCTGGGATACCCCGTAGACGCCATCCGTTTACCTTTTCGCATTCTTGGATTCTGCCAATTCCGCCGGGCGGAGTTTTCGGTCCGCATCCTGTCCCACGCGCGCGACGATCTCTGGCAGGGCCTCGATATCCTCGAGCGTCGTGCGGAAATTGACAATGCAGGCGCGCAGCACGAACGACCCGCGCACCACGGCGTTTGAGACAAACGCCTCGCCGCCCGACTGCAACCGCGTGAGCAGCTCGGTGTTGAGTTGGTTCAAATAGTCCTTGCACTCAGCCGCGCGCGGGCGGAGGTCGCGCGGAACGTAACGAAAAGTGGTGATGCTCAAGCCCTGCGTGAAGGGTTCGAGGTCAGGATGCTCGCCGATCAGCCGGTAAAGCTCCTGCGAAAGCCGTACGTCGTCCGCAAGCATGCGCGCGTAGCCTTCCCGGCCCGCCTGCCGCAGACCGAGCCACACTTTCAGTGCGCGGAAGCCGCGCGAGTTCTGCAATCCATACTCGAAGTAGTTAACAAATTCTTCTTCCGCCTTGCCGAAGTGATAATAAGGCGGCCGGTAGCTGAAGGCGTCGAGCAGCGCCTGGCGGTCGCGCACCAGCGTGCATCCGGCTTCGAGCGGTGCGTAGAGCCATTTGTGAGGATCGACGGCTACCGAATCCGCCAGCCCGATGCCGCGGAAATCCGGCGAAGCATCGGGAAGGACAGCGGCGAACCCGCCGTAGGCGCCGTCCACGTGAAACCACAGTCCCTGCTCTTTGGCAATCTTGGCAATTTCGGGCAACGGGTCCACAGCGCCGGTTGAGACCGTGCCGGCCGTGCCGACTACCAGGAATGGCGCGTCGCCCGCCTCGGCGTCCGCGCGAATTTGTTTTATCAACGCGGCCGTATCCATGCGCAGTTCACCGTCAACGGGAATCCACCGGATCGAATCCGTCCCAAGGCCGAAGAGGTCCGTCGCCTTGTGAATCCAGGTGTGCGTTTCGCTCGAAACATAAACGCGCAGGCGTTTCGCCCCCGGGCCGGCAATGCCCGCGGCACGAACGTCCCAACCCGCTTTGGCTCTTCGCGCGGCGAGGAAGCCAACGAAATTCGCCATGTTGCCGCCACTCACTAACAGGCCGCCACAATTGGTTGGAAAGCCGAGCATCTCGGCGATCCAGCGGACGGCCTGTGCTTCGATTTCGGTTGCGATGGGCGAAAGAATCCACGCGCCGGCGTTTGGATTGACGGCGGCGGCGAGCATATCGCCCAGCGCTCCGATAGGCGCCGGCGAGGGATTGATATATCCCCAAAAGCGCGGATGGCCGTTGAAGAGCGAGTGATTGATCACAAAATCGGCAGCCTCTTCAAGGAGGCGCCCGGGCGCAAGGCCGTGCTCAGGGAGTTTGCTATCGCCCAGCAATTTCCGGACCGCTCCGGGCGATTCGCCCGGCGTAACCGGCCGCTCGCGCACCGTGGCAAGGTATTCGGAAATCCGGTCGACCAGCTTGTGGCCGGCCGCGCGAAATTCTTCCGGGCTCATCTCAATGGGCACGGTGCGATGACGAAGATCTTCCATAACCTTTCCGGGCACAATATTCCTCCTGGCGCTCTCGAATGCAGTGCAGGTGTCGGCGATGAAACTGCGCCGAACACCCTTTCAACCATCGTAGAGCACCCAGGCTTTGGAATCTATCCGAACCTTGCGGCCGATTTTTTCAGAGTACGGCCTGCCGCATGATGCGAAGCGTGTCTCAAACGGCGAGCAATGCCAAAATCTTTCTGCGTATCTTCGCTGCTTCGCGAGCGCCCGGCGTGGCAACAAAAATCGTGTCGTCGCCGGCAACCGTACCCGTCACCTCCGGCCACTGTTCGGCATCGAGCGCCACACCTACCGAATGGGCGTTGCCGGGATGCGTCTTGATGACCACCAGGTTTGCCCCCTGGCGAACATCACGCACAAACTCCTTGAGAATGACAGGGAGCGTGGGCTGCGGCGGCACCGCGGGCGCGGCCGAGTCGGGCAGCCGGTAGCCCTCGCGGGTTTTGACCACACCCAGTTCTTCTATGTCACGGGAAAGGGTCGCCTGCGTCACGTGGATGCCGCGCCGCGCCAGCTTTCGGCGAAGTTCCGCTTGCGTTGCCACGGTTCCCGCTCTGAGAAGTTCCAGAATCTGGGTGCGCCGATAAAGTTTGTCCATGCAAAATTATGCAGACACTTTATAAATACTCTAATCGCGGAATTTTGGCAACCGCGCTCATCGCCTGGAATCTGGAAAGCACATTCTATCCCCTTTAGAGGGGAAGTCATTGAGCGGGCAACCAGGTTAGCGAGGCGGCCCAAGCAAGTCCCCAGGCGACCTCCAAATAGGTCACAGTAACTTAAGCTTGAATCAGCCCGGTGGCGGGCGTACGATGGCGCAAAAGAAAAAGTTGAAATCGGAATTTTTGGCTCGATTCCAGGATATGGACCGAGCGGCACGCGGGTAGGAGGCCTAACATGAAAAGGCGCGAGTTCATCAGACAAGCGGCCGGGGCCGCGGCCATCGCTTACACAACGGCGCTGTCCTCCCGGAAAATTCTGGGCGCAAGCGATCGGGTGAGGATGGGCCTGATCGGTTGCGGAGGGCGAGGGCGATACGTCGGCAATTTGATGCGGCAGGTTCCCAACGTGGAGTTCACCGCAGTTTGCGACGTTTATGAGCCGCCAGCCGCGGCGGCCGCCGAATGGGCCGGGCCAGGTTGCCGGAGCTATCTTGATTTCCGCAAACTTCTCGAACAGAAAGATGTGGACGCTGTTTTGATCGCCACTCCAGACCACTGGCATGCCATCCCGGCCGTCCTCGCCTGCCAGGCGGGCAAAGACGTTTACGTGGAAAAGCCGCTCGCCTTTTCGATCAAGGAAGGACGTGCCATGGTCGACGCCGCTCACCAGCACCATCGTATTGTCCAGACCGGGACACAGCATCGTTCGGCGCGTCATTTCCGCGAGGTCGAGCGGATCGTCCGGAGCGGAGAGCTCGGTCCGGTACATTTCGTGCGCGTTTGGAATTATCTGAACATGACACCGGAAGGTATCGGGCGGGTGCCGGATTCGGCTCCGCCTCCGGGATTGGACTGGGATTTTTATTTAGGTCCCGCGCCCGCAGTCCCTTTCAACAAGAATCGCTTCGCGGTCACCTATCGCTGGTTCTGGGACTATGCGGGCGGCATGGCCACCGACTTTGGCACGCACCGGTTTGACACTGTCCACCAGGTGATGGGGGTCGACGCGCCACTTGCTGTGGCGGGCTGGGGAAGCCGGTATGAGTTGAAAGACGGCGGGGAAACGCCCGACACACTGCAAATCACTTATGAATATCCCGGATTCATCCTCAGTTATGAGGCCTCCATGCTGAACGGCCACGGCTCGGGCGGGCGTACGCAGGGCATGAAGTATTACCTTACGCGTGGCAAAGACGACCGCCCGCACGGCATGGCGTTTTACGGATCCAAAGGGACGCTCTACGCCGACCGCATCGGCTTCGAGATTTATCCCGAACCCGAAGGGGAAGCAGGACCGGGCGCCGCAAAGGCCGTGGGCGACACGACCGAAGGCTTTCGTATGGAACGCAAGGAGGGCGCGGAGGAGGATGCAACAGCGCTGCACGTCAATAATTTTATTGAGTGTGTCCGCTCGCGTCAGAAACCCGCCGCGGATGTCGAGATCGGCCATCGCTCGACCATCGTTCCGCATCTCGGGAATATCGCCATCCGCACCGGACACAAACTCCGCTGGGATTCAGCCAAAGAGGATTTCGTTGACGACCCCGTGGCATCGGCTTATCTTTCCCGCAAGGCGCGCGAGCCATGGGCTGACGTTCTGAGAAGTTTCAAATCATGAACCGAAGAAACTTTCTGAAGATGACGACGGGGGCCCTGTCCACTCTGGCCGTCCGTCCCGGGAACGCAACTGTGTCCACGCCGCGCACCTCGATGGGCATTGTGCAGTATTCCCTTTCCCAAAGCCCTCACGCAGCGTCGGCCCTTCATTTTCTCGATTACTGCCATTCACTCGGCGCAGGAGGAATTCAGATCGGAATAGAGGCGATCGTGGCGGACGGGCCGGCGACGGTTCGGCGCCGGGCCGAAGACTTCGGCATGTACGTCGAGGTGATCGTCGGCTTGCCGGAAAAGGAAGGCCTCCATGATTTCGAACAGGCCGTTGTGGCCGCCAAGCAAGCGGGCGCCGCTTGCCTGCGCACGGCCTGCTTGAGCGGCCGACGATACGAAAGTTTTTCAACCCTCGAGGATTGGAAGCGCTTCGTGGCTGAGTCCCAATCCCGGCTCGACGCTGCTGTGGCGGTCCTTGAGAGGCACAAGATCCCTGCCGGCGTGGAGAATCACAAGGACTGGACCGTGGACGAGCTGACGGCGCTCATCAAGCGCTACAACAGTGAATACCTGGGCGTGTGCGTTGACACCGGAAACAACATTTCACTGCTCGACGATCCCATGGAAGTGGTCGAGAAGCTCGCGCCTTTCGCCGTGACAACCCACATCAAGGACATGGCGGTGGAAGAATACTCCGAAGGCTTTCTGCTTTCCGAGGTTCCCCTGGGGCAAGGAATTCTCGATCTGCGCCGCATGGCCGGCACTCTTGCGAAAGCCCGGCCCCTCGCCCACTTCAGTCTCGAAATGATTACCCGGGACCCATTGAAAGTTCCCTGCCTCGCCGGCAAATATTGGGTGACTTTCCCCGACCGAAACGGACTGTACCTCGCACGAACGCTCCGGCTGGTTCGAGACCACAAACCTTTGCGGTCTCTGGCCGGGGTTTCCGAACTCAGCCCCGCCGCGCGTACGAAGGCCGAAGAAGCAAACGTCAGGGAGTGCCTCCGCTACGCGCGAGAACAACTTAATCTCACTCTGGTTTAGCAGAAGGAAGAAATAGGCCACCGGCAGGACGCGCCGGGCATCCGATGGTTGTCGCCTGAACGATGATGGCTGCCGGATCAGAAATGCGGCATCTCAAACTTGCGCGGCTCGCCGGTAATTTTCGA
>CAYZVR010000223.1:0-6623 GCA_964481715.1 uncultured Acidobacteriota bacterium
AGCGGGACAGTTTCCGAGTGCGCCGTTGCTCGGCTAGAACTTCGGATTACCCCTCTGGATTTGTCGTTGAACACTAGGCGACTTATCGTTCCTAATCCAGTCGGACCATTATTTCCGAGTGGGCGACCACTCGGGAGTTCAGGGAGTTCGGTCTACACAACGGCATTGGTCGCGGGTAATCGGCGCCCAAGTTCTGTTTGCATATATTCCGGGTTGCTGGGTATCGTTCTTGCCTTCGCACACCCCGCCTACCAGCGGAAATCCTCTACCAGCATGATGTGGCTGGTATCTAGATCCACCTGGCTAAAGAGAATCCAGCGACCGTCGGGGGACACCGCGAGGGGCCCGCCCCGTTTTTCGGGTTTGGCAATCTGCGTTATTTTGCGCGTGGCAAAGCCGAAGAAGTCGATAGCGTTCGTGCTGTCGTTGTAGAAATAGATGCCCTCACCAGTCAGGCCCCAACACTCATACAATCCCGCCGCGAGCTCCTTGAGAACCAGAGTTTCTTTCCCACCCCCCACCGCAACCTTCCAAAGCCCTTGAACCTTCCGATAACGTGGCAACTTCAGTCGCTTAGCATAATAAAGCGTCTCCCCGTCGCGAGATTCCAAGGCCGCATAGCCACCCTTCTTCGTCACCTGCAGCGCATGACCTCCCTCGGGGGGGACTCTCCACACTTGCCAGGCGCCGGACTTGTCGGAACCGAAATAGATCCATTTTCCGTCCCTCGACCAACTCGGGGCTGCAACCCTTGAGTCGTCCGTCGTCAAGCGACGCGGCTGGCCGCCTTCCGCACTTACGACATAGACAGCGTCATGCCCTTCAGGAGAGGCCTGGAAAGCAATCTCCCGACCGTCAGGAGACCAGTGCGGGTACGCATCCACGGGGACGTGAAATGAAGTCAACTGCCGGGGATTTGAGCCATCGCTGTCACAAACCCAGATCTCGCCATTTCCAGATCGCGAGGAGACAAAGGCAACCCTCTTTCCATCCGGCGAGAATTGTGGGGACGCGTTATACGCGGCTGCGGCGATTAACTTCGTGGGCGGCGCACTCTGGCCCGTCGTCCGGGGAACTTCATACCGCCAGATGTTCGCATTGAATTCCCGCTGCGTGTACGCCAGACGGTGGCCATCGCGAGAAAGCGACGATGCTTCAGCGAGGCCTGGAGGCGTAAACAATGGCTCAGGCTGGCCGCCGGAGGCTAAGACTCTCCACAGGCGGACGCTGCCACCCAGGCGAACTGAGGAGAAGACGATATAGGCCCCGTCAGGAGTCCAGTCCAAGCCGTAGATGAAGGTGTCGTCAAAGGTGAGGCGCTTCGGTTCCCCGCCACCAGTGCGCACCAGGAAGATGTCTCGGACGTCAAGGAAGCGAACGAAGGCCACAGTCTGTCCGTTGGGAGAGAAACGAGGGAAATAATCCGCCACCTGTCCGGCTGAGGTAGTCAAAGGCCACTTGTCCTTGGGGTTATCTACTGCGAGCAAGAATATTCTCTCGGGCTGGCTGGGTGCGCCTTCACCATAGGCCAGATATTTCCCGTCCGGGGACCAGTCCAAGGACGAATCATAGGAGAAACCATCTTTCGAGGTGAGTAGCTTACGCTCCGGACCACCCAAGGCAGGAATAACGTAGATTCCGTCCTTCCGTCCGTCGACGCGGCGAAAGGCGATGTAGCGGCCGTCTGGCGACCAGGTTGGTGATTCGTCCTTGGCCGGGTCGGTGGTGAGCCGCAGCGCCTTCTCCGCGCCGATTTGCTTCACGTAGATATCCTCGTTGTAGTCCTTGTCTCCGTACCACGTGAAGGCGATCTGATTGCCGTCGGGGGAAAAGCGAGCGTTGCCCTGGAAGCCGGGAAAGCTGGTGAAAGGAACGACGCGCATGGGCGGGGCAGGTGGGTTCTGACCTGGAGAAAGATTCCGATACCCGACTGCCCCGCCAATAACCAGCACAAGTGCGGCGACAGCCAAAGCGATGATCCTCATCCCGCTCTTGCGCAGTTCGCGGGCGTGGGAATCGAACTCAAAGATCCCAAATCGGGCTTGACGTGCGGGCTTGGGAGTCTGGTCCACGGGAGGGCTCCAATCGGTGGTTCGGAGCCTAACACCTTCGCGAGCATCAATCAAATTCTCAACAAGGAAGAGGCGAGGCAAGGTCCGCACGCCGTTTAACACGGGCATCTAGTTCGAATAGCCTCACCACGCCAAGCGAGAGTTGAGGAGCCGGCCGTGAGGAAGGATCCCCGGCCACCCGGGCTGCTACGGTGAGAAGTCCATGGGAGGCAGGAGGATTTGGAAGCGCGGGTCGGAGCACAACGGGCGTGATTCGGGGGTCCAATCGTGGGTTACACCTGCGTTGTCGTTTTATGTTTGCCTATTCCGCAGAGGGTAAATCAGATTCTGGCCGAATGACGGCGCACTCGGAAACTATCCGCTGCTTCCGGTTCGCTCTCCCATTCAGGATTACTCCCGATAAACGCCGTTGTGCAGACCGAAGTTCCTCAGCTCCTGCGTCATCGGCGATCCGGAAACCTGATTCACACACTCCCACTTTGAGCGCGTTGCGGGCAATCCGCGCGCAGGTTATGATGCCCTCTTATGAAAAAAACGCTCCCGATGCAATTGACGGTCGCGATTGGCATCCTGCTCATCGGCGGAACGATGGTGGCCGGAGAATTTTTCCTCGTCAAGTGGTATCCGAAGCACAAGCAGCAAGTCGCCGAAGATGTTCTCGCCCAGCTCCCCTACCATAACGAAACGCTGGGCGTTGACATGCAGATCGCCTCGGGCATCTACGGCAAAGTGGAGCCCTTTCCGGGTGGCGTCAAAATCTTCAAGTCCAAGTTCATGAGCATCGGGCCTTCGCTCACCCTGACCGAACAGCCCAACCCGGACAAATTTTTTGAGTTCACGCCCCAGCTCCTCGCCAAATGGCAAACGCGGGGAACCTATGAGGAAATTCCGCGCTACGGCTTCGAGCACACCAAAATCAACCGGCGCGACGCGGTCCTGATCTGGGAGCAGAAAGATCGCATGATGTTGCTCACCGCGCACATCATGTCATCCGACCGCATTGTGGAAGCGGCGTGCACGCCCGGTAAGGCGGAAGAGGCGCTTTACCTTCAGGCGTGCGAAGAGAGCCTGCGCACCATCCAGGTGGCCGGGCCCGAGGCCCCCGCAGAGCCTTCCCCTCAGGAAGTCATGGAGCTCATACCAAGCAGGTAGTATGGTGAGGGAAAACTTCCTCCAACCCGAAAGCCCCAAAGGTTTCTGCTAAACTACCGAACGCGCTTAGACACGGCGCGCCGGACTCGCATTGCGCTGGCGGCCCCGGAATTTCTAAACATGCGGAGTTGGGAAAAAATCGAAGGCCACCTTGCGACACCCCGCGGGTTCCGCGCGGCGGCGGTGGCGGCCGGCATCAAGAAGACCGCGGGCGCGCTCGATCTGGCGCTGATCGTCTCCGACGGCGCCGCCACTTCTGCGGCGGGAGTCTTTACCACCAACCAGGCTGCAGCGGCGCCGGTCGCCGTCTCGCGCCGGCACCTCCAAGCGAGCCGCGGGTGGGCGCGCGCTGTGGTCGTGAATTCCGGCAACGCCAACGCCTGCACCGGCAGTGCAGGCCTCGAGGCCGCGGAGGAGACTGCCCGCGCCACGGCAAAACTTCTCGGCGCAAAGCCCGAGCAAGTGCTGATTGCTTCAACCGGCGTCATCGGCGTGCCGCTCAAACTTGAGCGAATTACCAAGCAGCTTCCCGGCCTCATCAAGAAACTCTCCGCTGCCAACGCCGCGGACGTTGCGCCCGCCATCATGACCACCGACACGTTTCCGAAGTGCTGCGTGCTGCGCTCGGAAATCGACGGTAAGCAAGTCCACATCGCGGGCATCGCCAAGGGCGCGGGGATGATCCAGCCGCGCATGGCGACCATGCTTTCTTTCATTACGACGGACGCCATGGTGGGCCCGAGAATGCTGCAATACCTGCTGCGCGCCGCCGTGGAAGTTTCCTTCAATCGCGTGACCGTGGACGGCGACACATCCACGAATGACACGGTCGTAGCGCTGGCAAGCGGGGCTTCGGAAATCGCCGTCCGTCCCGGGGACAAAAGCCGCGCCTGGTTTCTTGCCGGGCTCACCGAGCTTTGCCAGACACTGGCCAAGATGATCGCCCGCGACGGCGAAGGCGCGCACAAGCTCGTGACGGTTGAGGTCTCAGGCGCGCGCACCGCCGCCGACGCCGAGCGCATCGCGCGCGCCATCGCGAATTCTCCGCTCGTCAAGACCGCCCTCGCCGGCTCCGACCCCAACTGGGGCCGCATCCTTTGCGCGGCGGGATATTCCGGCGCAAAGTTCGATGCGACCAAAGTGGATATTCGTGTCAACGACTTTTATCTATGTCGCCGCGGGCTCGACGCCGCATTCGACGAAGCCGCCGCCAAACGCGAGCTTGACAAAAAAGATCTGACCCTGCGCGTGAACCTCCGCCAGGGCGAAGGTTCGGCGCGCCTGTGGACCTGCGACCTCACCCACGACTACATCACCATCAACGCCTCGTATCGCACTTAGCGAAATTTGGCCGAAAAACCTTCGCCAAAAAAAGTGTGTCATTTGTGTCAGTCTTGTCCTTCGTATCAACCTTACCGGCGGGGCTGAAATGAAAAATAAAGTGTGTCGTCCGTGTCAGTTGTGTCCATCGTGTCAGTTTTGTCTGATAGGCTGGGGAAGACGAATTCTGCACGCTGAATTGTGAATGATGAAATCAGCGCGCTTGAGGCGGGCGCTGGAATGCGCAATTTACAAATTGACAACGAAAATCATGCAGGCCTGAGAGCAGCCGCATCCTCTGTTTATGCGGCTCAGGACAACGAAGCTGCCTTTCCCGCACAAGACGGCGTTGCAAATCTGGTCCCATCGGGAACCGGCCCGGCCGCTCTGTTATAATCGCAAGCTGAAGCGGAAGACATTGGCGCGCCGGCACGCAGACTCGGTCGTCCGGCCCATCTCGGAAGGCGGCTCTGTGTCAGGAATCATCGGCTACATCGGAAACAAGCGTGTCGTGCCCGTGCTGCTCGAAGGCTTGCAGCGCCTTCAGTACCGCGGCTACGACTCGGCGGGCCTGGCCGTCATCAAGGACGGCAAGATGGCCATTCGCCGCTCGCCCGGAAAGTTGCGCAGCCTCGAAGAAGTTATCCGGCTCAACCCGCTCGACGGCACTTACGGCATCGGACACACGCGCTGGGCCACGCACGGCGCGCCCACCGAGGAAAACGCTCACCCGCACCGCGACTGTCGGGGCACGGTGGCCGTGGTGCACAACGGCATCATCGAGAACTACCTGCAGTTGAAGAGCGAGCTCGAAGCCGAAGGGCACACGTTCACGACCGAAACGGATACAGAAGTCATCGCACACCTCATCGAGAAGCACCTGGGCGCGGGCTCTTCGTCTCCGTCGGTGGACGGACGTACCGCCCGCCCCGCCTCGCTCGACGACGCTGTATGTGCCGCGGCGCGCCGCCTGACGGGCGTTTTCGCTCTGGCCATTATTTCCACCGAAGACTTGAATAAGGTCGTCGCGGTTCGCCAGGGTCCGCCCGCGGTCATCGGCCTTGGGAAGGACGAGTATTTTGTCGCGAGCGACGTGCCGGCAATTCTCTATCACACGCGCGATCTGTTCTTCCTCGCCGATGGCGATGTGGCCGTGCTCACGCCCAACGGCGTCAAGCTGACCGACTTCGACGGCCACCCTGTCACGCGGCGCGTGCAGCACATTTCCTGGGACCCGATTCTCGCGGAAAAGGGCGGGTTCCGGCATTACATGGTGAAGGAGATTTACGAGCAACCACGCGCCGTGCGCGACACCACGCTCGGACGCGTGTCGCCGGAGACGGGCGAAATTTTCCTCGACGAGATGGAAATCACCGAAGACGATTTCCGCTCGTTCCGCGAAATCAAAATTGTCGCGGCGGGAACGTCGCGCCACGCTGCCCTGGCGGGCAAATTCATGATCGAGCGCCTGGCCCGCGTTCCCGTCGAGGTGGACTACGCCTCGGAGTTCCGCTATCGCGACCCCATCGTCAACCCGCACACGCTGACCATCCTCATCACGCAGTCGGGCGAGACAGCGGACACCATCGCCGGCCAGCGCGAGGCGCAGGCGAAGGGATCGAAAACCCTCGCCATCTGCAACGTGCTCGGCAGCATGGTGCCGCGCGAGGCGAACGGAACCATCTACACGCACGCCGGCCCCGAAATCGGCGTGAGCTCGACCAAGACTTTTACGGCGGAACTTATCGCGCTCTACCTGTTCGCGGTCTACCTCGGACGAACGCGCGGCGTGCTGGCCGCGGACGCAGCCAAAGCCCTCCTCGCCGAACTCACGGCGCTGCCGCGCCAGCTCGAATCCGTGCTCCAGAAAGACGACGAGTTCGAAGAGCTCGCCCGGCACTTCTACCGCTCGCCGGATTTTCTGTTCCTCGGCCGCGGCGTGCACCACGCCGTGGCTCTCGAAGCCGCCCTCAAATTGAAAAAGGTCGCATACATCCACGCCGAGGGTTACCCGGCGGGAGAAATGAAACACGGCCCCAACGCCCTGATCGCCGACGGCCTTCCCGTGGTCGTCATCGC
>CAYZVR010000224.1:0-6614 GCA_964481715.1 uncultured Acidobacteriota bacterium
TACAACGACCTGAACACGCACTACCAGGGCGCCTGCCGCTTGGAGGATTGCGCGGTGCGCATCGTGACCACGGTGGTTTCGACCGCCGTGACGGGGCGGGCGATTATTGATGCCGGCTCGAAAACGCTTTCGTCCGACTTGTTGGGCTCGGGCTCGAAATCCGGGTACGGGCTGGTGGTCGAGGCGCCCGACGCGCCGCTCGTCAAGCTGAACGAAGAGCACGGCCACCTCGAAATTACGAAATCGGCCCACCGCTTCGAGGTAGGTGAGGTCCTCACCCTGATTCCCAACCACGTCTGTACGTGCGTCAACATGCACGATGAGGCGTTCATCGCGCGCCAGGGCCAGGTGACCGGATGCTGGCGCGTGGCGGGACGGGGGAAAGTTCGGTAGCGGACCGCGCGGGAGAAATTCCGGGAAACCAAGGGTCATGTTAAACTACCTTGCGGAGGGATGGGTGAGTGGCTGAAACCGGCGGTCTTGAAAACCGTTATCCTGCGGAAGCGGGATCGGGGGTTCGAATCCCTCTCCCTCCGCCAGTTGGGAAATGAAGTCATTGGCTCACCCGCTACGCGGGCTCGCCAGCCGTTTTTCGGGGAAATTTCAAGCCGTTTTGAATGAAGTCAAGGCCAAAAGCGGGCTTTTCTAAATCTTTATGAAATACTTTATCTACACAAGGAAATCTACCGAGAGCGAAGACAGACAGATTATGTCTCTTGAATCCCAATTTTCTGAACTCAAAGAATTTGCCGCCAAAGAAAAACTTGAAATCGTCCTTTCCGCTCATAGCGAAAATTGCTAAAGCGTTGGGCGTTCCTAATTATAGATTTGTTAAAATAAACTTATCAATATGAACAAAGCAACACATGAGAACAAGGGCGGCGGCGGTCCATCAGTCTTTCGCTTCAAGGCACAGCTCGTTCGACATCCCAAGGCGGCGAAGACCGGTTCCTGGACTCTGCTCAACGTCCCGAAGGTGGTCAGTAAGAAACTGCGCGGCATGACCAAGGTCGAAGGCACCATGAACGGTCATCCTTTCCGAGCGGCACTGGAACCCAACACGTCCGGAGGCCACTGGCTGCGTGTGAACAAGGCCATGCGCGAGGGCGTTGGTGCCGACGCGGGCGACACGGTGAAACTTGCTATCTTGGGACCAGAGCCTGAACCGACAATCCCCGCCGATCTCCGTGGCGCCCTTACCGCTTCGCACGAGGCAAAGACGTTGTGGAAGGACCTCGCTCCCATCGGTCGTCGCGATTGGATCCGCTGGATCGATTCGGCCAAGAGACCTGAGACCCGGGCCCGCCGGGTCACACGGACCGTCGAACAGCTTTCCTCGGGAAAGCGGCGCCCTTGTTGTGTGAATGTCTATGAATTTATGCTGTGTCGCGTTCAAGAATAGGAGCAGACCAAAGAGCCTTTGGGGCATGCTGAAAAGAATTTGCCGCCAAAGAAAACTTGAAATCGTCCTTTCCGCTCCGGTTCCCGCCTTCACTCAAGAGTTTCGGACGGGCAGGCAAGGCGAGGCGGGCGGAAGGGGGGTGTGGGGGGATTCCGCCCGCCGAGCCCAGTCAGTTCCGTTCGGATATTTTCAAACAGACACCGACATCCGCTTGTGGTGGGCTGCGGGCGTTCAAATCCTGACAACGCCCCCCGCAAAATTGCTTTGGGCGTGTTCGCGTTCCGGGGGACGATTGGGCCACGACGGCAGGAGCGGATAACCTCGACAGCGGTTTTTCCATCTGAATGAAAGATCGTTCGAGCCATAAGGACTGCGCCGGATGCTGTGGCATTCTCCAGGAAAATTCGATTCGAGCGCACGGTGCCGGGTAAGCTTGAGTCCCGCAGAACAGGATCGGACAGGGAGAGATTGATGCTCAGTCGGAAGCTGGTGCCGGGAGTGATGTTGTTGACTGTCGCGATTTTGCTGGGCGGCTGCGGCAGCTACAAGGCGCCGAAGAAGACAACTCCGGTAACCGGCGGACTCGTGATACTTGTAGGAGATGATCCCGCTTGCAACGTTCTGTCCTTTCGCGCGACGATCCGCGGCATAAAGTTGGTGCCGCAAGGCGGGGGAGAAAGCGTTTTACCTCTCGGTGCGGACCCGTTCCTTTTTGTGGATTTTGCTTCGCTTCGGGATACCTCGACGATCCTTCACATCGGTCAGGTGAATGAAGGAACTTACGACCAGGCACAAATAGAATTCGGGGCGACCCAAATGGGCGTTTTCGACGGAACTTTGACGCCGCCGGTCCGGAATTCGACAACGACAAGTTCCAATCCGACTCCGACCTTTCCCATTGATCCCCCGCTGGTCATTACCAAGGACGCGGTGGCGGGTCTGCGGGTGGATTTCGACTTGCAGCGCTCGATCACGGTGAACAGCCAGGGGCGGATTACCCAGGCGGTGAGTCCCGTCGTCAAACTCACGTCCGTCACTGCGGACGATACCAGCGGCTTCGGCAGGATGGAAACCTTGAACGGGTTTGTTCTTTCCGTGACCAATTCGAGCACCGTCGAGGAATTTACAGGAAGTTTCTCCATGCAGGCTCTTTCCGGCTCCTCGGGGGCTCCCGTGGTCAGCGTCAGCCTGAAGCCGGACACCGATCTTTTCGGCGTTTCGGGTTTGAATCAGCTTTCCGGTGGAAGCTATGTCGAAGTAAACGGAATTGTAGATGCGAAGGGAAACATCGTGGCGGACACGGTGGAGGTTGAAGCAAAGGAAAACTCGGCCACGAACCGGCTGGCGCTCATCGGCCCAATACTGTCAATCACCAAAGACGCAAACGGTAACGCCAAAGATTTCGATCTTTTTGTCGCCGGAGAACAACCCGAAAGCCAGTTCGCGCTGCCTCTCGGTACCGTCGTCCATGTGACCCTGTCATCTTCGACCCGATACCAGTTTTCGTCCCGGCCGGTCAACTTCGCTTCACTTCCTTTCGATGCGACCTCGCTGGCAGTGGGCCAGGACGTCGTCGTGCACGGGCCGTTTACGAAGGCCAGTGACGACTCTTTCAGCGTGCCCGGCGAGGCTGTTTATCTAAAGCTGCAAACGCGCCAGGGAAACCTGACTTCGCTGGTTAAAGCGAGCTCTGATGACAAGACGGGCGCTTTTTTTATGTCCCCTTGCGAAGGGGTCCTTCAGGGTTCACCCCT
Source organism: uncultured Acidobacteriota bacterium (assembly GCA_964481715.1). Classification (GTDB taxonomy): domain Bacteria; phylum Acidobacteriota; class Terriglobia; order UBA7540; family UBA7540; genus JAHEKS01. Next base: position 3,157 of record CAYZVR010000224.1, read on the forward strand.
GCTCGTGTTCACGAATAACCAGACCGCGTTTGTGAATGTGAACGGCCTGAGCGGTTTGACGGCTCCGCCCTCGCTGCTCATCAAAGGCCTGCTCTTTTTCGACTTAGAGGGCGGAACGGTGAGAGGCGTCACGGTGCCGCCGGAGACGCTCGTTTTGCTCGCCAACCAGGTCCACAAGCTTCCCTGACCAGTTCGCCGCTTGGAACGCGAGGGCGTTCTTTGGGACGAGTCCGCCTTGAACCGCTCGGCGCATCAGTCCCTCCCAGGACGACTATTTTAATTGGAAGGGCAGGCTGGGGGAATCTGACGGAGAGTCGGAGGATCTGTTCCCTCGCTCGTGCGCGAGAAGGGTCTGTTTCAATTCCAGCCCTCCGCCGTATCCGCAAAGGCCGCCGTTTGAGCCGATGACGCGATGGCACGGCACGACGATGCAGGCAGGGTTTGAGTGGTTGGCGAGCCCCACCGCGCGATAAGCCCTGGGATGGCAAGTGAGGCGCGCGATCTCGGCGTAACTGCGGGTTTCGCCGTAGGGAATTTTTAACAGCGCGTCCCAGACGGACTTCTGAAAGGGTGTGCCTCGCAAGTCGAGCGGCACCGTGAACTGCTGGAGGTCACCCGCCGCGTAGGCCGAAAGCTCCTCAATCACTTGCCGGTTTTGCTCCGCCGATTGCACCCAGGCGGCCGCGGGATGAGCGCTTTCGAGCCGTCGCAAGCCTTCTCCCACTCCTCCCTTGGAAACGAATGACACGGCGCGCAGCCCGCGCTCGCTCGACGCCACGAGGAGCTCGGTCCATGGAAGGCGCGTTGTCGCGTAGTAGATTTGTTCCGCAGCCATACGATCTCCTAAAGAACGGGCAGCCTTTTGCTGGCGGCTTTTCGGTTCTTCTCACCGGGAAGGCTGGTGAATCCCAGGTCGCGCCCGCGCAGGAGCTTGGTCGCATAAAGAATCTGGCCGGTGTGAAAGGCGAAGTGTTCCGTCACGTGACTGACCGCCTCAAAGCCCGTGACTCGGAGCCTCTGAATGGAATGGGGCCGGAAAAGATCGCTGGGTGTGAGCCGCGAGAGAACCCGGCAGGCCTCGACCACGGTCTTGTTCAAAAGTGCTTCCAAACGGCGGCGGGAAAGGGGCCCACGCTCGGCGAATTCTTTGTCGCGCTCGCGACGGTCTGGCACCCCGCCCAGTCCCGAAATAATCCACTGGCGAACATTGCCCTCAAGGTGCAAAGTCAGATTCCCGATGCTGTTGGAGGCCGCGTTCCCTCGCCACCAAATCTGCTTCACGGAGAGCATTCGCAGGCAACCGAGGATGCGCGGCAGGTGATGGTCTCGGAGCGAGTGTTGCGACTGATGCAAGAATCGTGCCGCGAAGTTGGAGCGTGCTCGGTTCACGAGCCCCCTTTCCGGCGCGCCAACTTGAGTTCCGCCGCCAAACTTTCTCTCCACTCCTTGTCCTCCCAAAACGTCATCCAAAGATAAAACGTCGCGTAACTTCGCCAGCCGGCCCATCGCTTTGCAATCTTTTCGACTTTCGCCAGGGTCGGCTGTTTGCGCAGTCCGTAGAAGCGTTGGATGGCCTTCTGCAGGCCCACGTCCGCCGCGGGCAGGCAATCGCGATGCCCGAGGGCGCGCAGACCGACATACTGCGCGGTCCAGGGGCCAACCCCTTTTTGGGCGAGCAGCCGCTCGTGCGCCAGCGCGGGCTCGAGCGCGCGCAAGCCTTCCAGGTCCAAACTGCCGTCGAGCGTGCCGCGCGAAATTCCAATTAGGTAACGCGCCTTAGGTCCGGAAATCTGCAAGCGGCGCAACTGGCGCGGCGTCACGATGGCCAGCGCGGCGGGCAAGGGAAATGAACGGTAGCGGGAACCTTCAAATTCCACGAGGTCACCGTAGTTTTCGATCAGAGCCTTTTTCACCTGATGCGCAAAACTCAGGTTCACCTGCTGCTCGAGGATGGCGGAGATGACCGTTTCAAAGACGCTTGGCGCCTGCGGAATGCGCATGCCGCGGAAGCGTTCGGCGAGCCGGGCCAGCGCGGGATCGGATTGGGCCAGCCGGTAGAAGGGCCGAAGGTCGAGGGCGGTTGAGAATTGCCGGTCGACAAGATTGCGTATTGCATCGAGCGTGGCCGCATCGGCGGGCCCGGCAAGAATGCGCACTTGCAACCCGCGCGCTCGGCCACGCGGCTCTTCTGAAACTGCGTAGAGAATCGGCTGCCCGGCGATCTCAACGACGCGGCGGTATTCGCCGTCCACCAGATGATCGAGCAGCGGCTCGAATCGGCGGCCGTTCAGCAACGCGGGCGGGCTCAGGATAAAGCGTAAAGTATTTTGAAAGCTGAACGGCTCGCGAGGCGCCAGAATCATGGCGAAATAAATTCCCGACCTTCTTCAAATTAAAAAAGCGAATCACTCTGCTCGAGCATTGTGCACTGAACGGGCGAGACCCGCAAGCGGGGGAAAGGCGGCGCAGGCGCTTATTCGGCCGGGGAGACCCCCCCCGACAGGCAAAGAAAGGCAAAGAAAGGACTTGACACCCTTGGAGCCGCGTGATAATTAAGTCCCAGTTTTTGCGGGAACCAGCAGTTATTTGAGGAGATCGCGCCGAGTGCAAATCGCTTCCAAGCACACCTTCCCGATCGCAGGGGCGACGGTTGTGTGCCTGTTGTTTTTGGGAGCGGCATCGGCCTCCGCGCAGAGTCTTGGCGAAATTGCGCGCCGCGAACGTGCGCAGAAAAATCAAACGCCTCCTCCCGCAACCCACGTTTATACCAACGAAGACTTGCAGCGACCGCAGATTCTCGAGCCCGAGGATCGCGCGCGTTTCGATGCAAAGGGCGAGAATCCTGCAACCACTGCGACCCCCCATGCCGCCGCTCCCGATAATTTTTCCCGGCCTGCAGAACTTCCTCTCGGCGATGTGGCGCGGTATTATCGCTTGCTCAAGGAACTCCGCGAGGAACAGAGGCACGCAAAAGAAAAAGTGTTGCCGGGGAATTCCGTCCTGGCCACACCCAAGCTGACCACGCCGGAAATGATCCCCGCGCTTCGTCCCAACAAGCGGCCACAACCACCGCCCCGGAGCGATCCCTTCTCGACGCGCGAAACTCCGGCAATTGAAGCATCGGGCGTGCGAGTTCGCCGCGGCGATTCGCTTTGGAAGCTCGCATCCGTGTATCTCGGCAAGGGAACCCAATGGCGCGAGATTTTCGCCGTCAACCCGGAGCTCGAAAATCCCGACCTCATTCGCGTTGGCCAGTGGATTCGGCTGCCGGAACAGGGCTCATCCGATGGCGCCCGCGAGGCGCGCGTGCAAGCGGGCGATTCCTTGTGGAAACTCGCGCAGGTCCATCTGGGGAGCGGCGCTGCCTGGACCTGCCTCGCGCAAGCGAACCCTTCGATTGCAAACGTTGACCTCATCCAAATCGGCCAGGTGGTGAGCATCCCATCGCAGTGCGCGGC
>CAYZVR010000225.1:0-6608 GCA_964481715.1 uncultured Acidobacteriota bacterium
CCCACTTCGCGTGAAAGCTGGCCGCTGTGGCCGTCGCCCTCGACGCGCACGATGATGCGCTCGCTGTCGACGCTGTCCACCATGCCGTTGCGCTTGCAGACCACCACCGCGCCCGAATCGCGCGCCGTCACTTCTTCCATTCCCGTCCCGACCAGCGGCGCCTGGGCGCGCAGCAGCGGCACCGACTGGCGCTGCATGTTGGAACCCATCAACGCGCGGTTCGCGTCGTCGTTTTCGAGGAAGGGAATTAAAGACGCGGCAACGCTCACCAGTTGTTTGGGGCTGACGTCGATGTAGTCGATTTCGTCGCGGCGCTTCAGCACGAAGTTGCCGGCCTGGCGCGCGTTGACGAGTTCGTGCACGATGCGGCCTTTGTCGTCCACTTCGACGTTGGCCTGGGCGATGATGTGCCGGTCCTCTTCCCAGGCGGATTGATAGAACGAGAAGGGCTCGAACTCCACCGTCTTGCGCCGCTTCTCCCGCAGCTCTTCGTTCGTGCGCACCACCTCGTGCAGCTCGACGTGCTCGCCGACCTTCCACGAGCCGTCTCCGCCGTGCGTGATGGTGACGTAGTCCACGATCTTCCCGGAGCGCACCTTGCGGTAGGGGCTCTCGATGAACCCGTACTCGTTGATGCGCGCGTAGCAGGAAAGCGACGAGATAAGGCCGATGTTCGGACCTTCCGGCGTCTCGATGGGGCAGATGCGCCCGTAGTGGGTGGGGTGGACGTCGCGAACCTCAAACCCCGCGCGCTCACGCGACAAGCCGCCCGGGCCGAGGGCCGAGAGTCGCCGCTTGTGGGTGATTTCCGAAAGCGGGTTCGTCTGGTCCATGAACTGCGAAAGCTGGGACGATCCGAAGAATTCCCGGATCGAGGCCATAACGGGCTTGGCGTTGATCAGGTCGTGCGGCATGGCGGTCGACATTTCCTGGTAGACCGACATCTTTTCCTTGATGGCGCGTTCCATGCGCACCAGTCCAATGCGGAACTGGTTTTCGAGCAGCTCGCCGACGGCCCGCACGCGGCGGTTTCCGAGGTGATCGATATCGTCCGCCGAAAAGTTCCCGCCCGGGTTCTTGCGAAGTTTCAAGAGGTAGCGGATGGCTGCGTAGAAATCCTCGGGCTCGAGCGTCCGCTTTTCGAGGGGCAATTGAACCGCGGCGTTTTCCGAGTGGTCCGTGGCCATGGTTCCTTCGCACCCGCGCACCACTTCCGAGCAGACGTTCTCCTCGCGCTTGCCGACGAACATTTTTTCCTGGTCAACGACGACGTAGAAATTCGAAGCCGGGAAGTTGTTTCCGCTTTCGAGCTCGAGCGCGGTCGCCTTCTCATCAATTCTGGTTTTCAAGTTGGTGTAGTAGCCGAGTTTGATGTTGAACTTCAGGCGTCCAACGCGCGAGAAGTCGTACTTGCGCGGGTCGAAGAACATGCCGTTAAAAAGTGTCGTCGCCGTCTCGAGTGTCGGCGGGTCGCCCGGGCGCATTTTGCGGTACATCTCAATCAACGCTTCCGGAGATGTTTTCAGGGTGTCGCGCCTGAGGGTTTGGCCGAGCACTACGCCCGTGTCGTCGCGCTCGGGGAAGAAGACCTCCACGTCGCCAATGTTGGCATCCTGAATGGTGCTCAGAACACTGGGGGTGAGCTCGTTGTTGGCCTCGAGCAGAATCTCGCCCGTGGCCGTGTCCACGATGTCGGCGGCGGTGTAAGCGCCTTCCAGATCGTGCGCGGCGATTTCGACCTGGCTGACCCGCGCCTTCTGGATATCCTTGAGCACGGAGGGCGTGATCTTCTTGCCGGCACTTGCGATCGTTTCATGGGTGCGCGGGTGTTCGATGGCTTTGGAAACCCTGCCGCCCACCAGCCCTTCGGAAACTTCCCAGAAGAGCTTGCGGTCTTTCAGTTTAATGCGCTCCACCTGGTAGAACGCCTTGAGGATTTCCGTGTCGTTCTTGAGTCCCAGGGCGCGAAGGAAAATCGTGGCGAGGAATTTCCGCTTGCGATCGATGCGCACGTAGAGCAGGTTTTTGGTGTCGTACTCGAACTCCACCCACGAGCCGCGATAGGGGATGATCTTGCCGAGGAAATAAGTTTTCTGGGTGTTGGACTCAAAGAAGACGCCGGGCGAGCGGTGAAGCTGGCTGACGATGACGCGTTCGGTGCCGTTGATAACGAACGTGCCGTTTTCGGTCATCAGAGGAACTTCACCGAAATAGACTTCCTGCTCCTTGATGTCCCGGATGGATTTGTGGCCGGTATCCGCGTCCTTGTCGTAGATGGTCAGGCGGATGGTCACTTTGAGCGGCGCCGCGAAGGTCATGCCGCGCTCCTGGCATTCCGTGACGTCGTATTTCAACTGCAGGGCCACCGGGTCGCCGCATTTGTTGCAGAAAGTGACCACGTTCTTGTTGAACGTGCCGCACTTGGTGCAGAGGACGTCGCCGACTTTGAAGGGGTCGGTGATGACCGTGTGGCCGCAGTTCTTGCAGGTGCTGCGCAGGTGGTGGAGGCCCCGCAAGTTTCCGCACTTGCACTCCCAGTTGCCGATCGAATAGTCCACGAAGTCGAGCTGCGATACACCCCGGAAATCGGTGATCGGGAAGACGGAGTTGAACACCGCCTGCAGCCCGTTGTCTTCGCGCTCCGAGGGCAGAAGGTCCATCTGGAGAAAGCGCTCGTACGAACGCTTTTGGACCTCGATCAGATTGGGAATCTTGATAACTGTTGGAATCTTGGAGAAATCAATACGCTGACGGACGATAGCGTTTCCGCCGTTGGGCATTCCGGGTTCTCCTTACGTGATTTTCGAATTTTCGTGGAGGTAACGCCGACACGCAATCCTTATCTTGAGATGCATCTCCTGGCTCCCAGGGATGCATCGTGGTCCCGCCAAGCGGGACGAGTTATGGAGTCCGGTGTGGCCGGCGCGGGCTCCCGCAAGCGCTGACCGGGAAAAGACTCCTCCCCTGGTCCGGTGGAAAAGTTCCGCCGGCCCGGGGGACTACTTCACTTCGACTTGCGCACCGGCATCGGTGAACTTCTTCTTGATGCTCTCGGCCTCGTCCTTGGAGACGCCTTCCTTGATCGGCTTGGGCGCGCCATCCACCAGGTCTTTGGCTTCTTTCAGGCCGAGGCTGGTCACTTCGCGGACGGCCTTGATGACGTTGATCTTGTTGGCGCCGATGCCGGTCAGGACCACGGTGAACTCGGTCTTCTCTTCCGCCGCAGGCGCGCCAGCCGCTCCCGCTGCCGCACCGGCCATGACCGCCGGCGCTGCGGCGGCCGCCGAGACGCCCAGCGTTTCCTCGAGCTTTTTCACGAGCTCGGAGGCTTCGAGAAGCGTGAGACCCTTGATTTGTTCCACGATCTTTTCAATGGCTTCGGACATCTTTGTAACTCCTCCTGGAATTTCTCAGCCGGCTGCCGTGCGGCGCAAACCAAATCCTTGCGCGCCGAGTTCAGTTGCCGGCGTTTTCCGTAAACTTTTTCTCCTGCACTCCCTGCTGAATCACCCGCGCGAGATTCCTTCCCACGCCCGCAATCGCCGACGCCAGTTGCTGCGCCGGAGCCTTCATCAGGAACAGGGCCTTGGCGAACAGCTCTTCGCGCGAGGGCAGGCTCGCAATCGAAAGAAGCTCGTCGAGCGAAACCACCCGGCCTTCGACGACACCTGCCTTGAACACCAGCGCGGGATGTTCCTTGGCATAGTTGGTGAGGACTTTGGCCAGGGTCACCGGGTCGGTCGCCGTGTAAGCGAGCGAAGTCGTGCCGCGCAATTTCCCAGCGACGGGCTCGAGGTCAGTGCCCTTGGAGGCGCGCTCGATCAGGCTGTTCTTCACGACCTCGTACCGCGCGCCGCTGCTCCGCACCTTGCGCCGAAGTTCGGTGTCGGCGGCGACGGGCAGCCCTTCAAAGCTCGACAGGATGACGGTCTTGGCCTTTTCGAGTTCCTGGCGAAGCGCATCGACCTTCAGCTGTTTCTCTTCTTTCTTCATGGATTCTCCCGTTGCATTTCTTAAGCAGCTTCGACCGACCCCGGGTCAATCTTGACGCCCGGCCCCATGGTGGACGAAATCACGATGCTCCGCACGTACTTGCCCTTGGCGGTGGCGGGTTTGGCTTTCAGGACGCTGGAGATCAAAGCGTAGGCGTTTTCGGCGAGCTTCGCGGCTTCGAACGAAACTTTGCCCACCGAGCAGTGGATGATGCCGGCCTTGTCGACGCGAAACTCCACTTTACCGGCCTTGAGTTCCCTGACCGCCCGCGCTACGTCCACGGTCACCGTGCCGGTCTTGGGATTGGGCATCAGCCCGCGCGGTCCCAGCAGCTTGCCGAGCCGCCCGACCGACTTCATCATATCGGGGGTCGCCACCACCGCGTCGAACTCCAGCCAGCCGCCCTGGATTTTCTGCACCAGTTCTTCGCTGCCCACTTCGTCGGCGCCCGCCTCGCGCGCTTCCCGCACCTTGTCGCCGGAGGCGATGGCGATGACCCGTGTTACTTTGCCCAGGCCGTGCGGCAGCACTACCGTGCCGCGCACCATCTGGTCCGCGTGCTTGGGGTCCACGCCCAGCCGGATCGCGACGTCCACCGTCTCATCGAACTTCGCGAAGGAGGCCTTCTTGATAATCGGCATGGCGTCGGCCAGAGTGTAGGCTGGCTTTTCGACCATTTTTACGGATGCTTCGAATTTCTTTCCCATCTCAATTCTCCAGAATCGGTAGCTCGGGGTCTTTTGGGAGCTCCGGCCGGCTACGACGGAACCACTTCAATGCCCATGCTGCGCGCCGTTCCCTTGATGGTGACGATGGCGGCGGCCAGGTCGTGCGCGTTCAGGTCCGGCATTTTGGACTTGGCGATTTCTTCCACCTGTTTTTCGGTGACTTTCCCCACCTTGTTTTTGTTGGGTTCGCCCGATCCCTTGGCGATGCCCGCCGCGCGCTTCAGCAGGATCGAGGCCGGCGGGGTCTTGGTAATGAACGTAAATGTACGGTCATGGTAGACGGTAATCACCACCGGAATGATGAGCCCTTCCTGGTCCTTTGCGGAGGTCTTGGCGTTGTACGCCTTGCAGAACTCCATGATGTTCACGCCGTGCTGGCCGAGCGCCGGACCCACAGGCGGCGCGGGGGTCGCTTTGCCCGCCGGAATCTGCAGCTTGACCATTGCCGTAACTCTTTTCGCCATAACCTCTAAGCCCCTACAAAACCGAAATTTCTAAATCCCCAGTAAAGCGTGCCAACCACTCGGCGAATTCGGCGTCAGGGTTTCTCGACCTGATAAAAGTCAAGCTCCACGGGCGTCGCGCGGCCGAAAATCGTAACCATCACGCGGAGCGTCGAGCGGTCGTCGTTGATCTCATCCACCGAACCCGTAAAGTCCTTGAACGGCCCGTCGGTAATTTTGACCGTTTCGCCCCGGTCGAACTTGAGCTTGGGTTTGGGGTTTTCCGCCGCCACCTCAACCCGGTGAACGATCCGGTCGACTTCTTCCGCGGTCAGCGGACTCGGCATCGTTCCCGAACCCACAAAACCCGTCACGCGCGGAGTCGAGCGCACCAGGTGCCAGGTGTCGTTACTCATCTCGATTTCCACCAGCACGTAGCCGGGGTAAAACAGCTTCGACGACACCACTTTCTTCCCCTGGCGCATTTCGACCACATTTTCGGTCGGGATGAGTACATCGCCGAACCGGTCGGCGAGACCTTCGGCCTCGGCGCGGCTTTTAAGCGCCTCGGCCACCTTCTTCTCAAATCCCGAATAGGTGTGGATGATGTACCAGTTCTTCGCCATGTTCATTCTTCGGGAACCCTCGGGCCGCGCGGCCATCCCGCCTTGCGGGATCAACCGCGATGCGTAAAATGATTCAAAACCTTCAGGATCAGCGGACCGAACACGTGGTCGCAGATCATGAAAAAAGCACCGAACAGGAACGTGGTCAGGATCACCATCACCGTGGTCCCGTAAATCTCCTGCTTGCTCGGCCAGGTCACTCGGCGCATTTCGGCGCGAACTTCCGCGACGTACTCGCGCAGCCGGGTTAAAGGGTCTCTTCGAATCCCCAGCTCTTCAGCCATTGAATATCCCATTGTTCGCGAGGCTCCGAATTTGTTCCTCCGCCGGCCGGCAGCGGTCGCCGTCCCTGCCCGAAAGCGTGGCAGGGGCGGAGGGAGTCGAACCCCCATGACCGGTTTTGGAGACCGGCAGATTAGCCATTGATCTGACGCCCCTGAAGAGCAGTCGAAAGTTGACAGTTAAGAGTTGAAAGCACTTCAGTGGCCTTCCGCCTGTCCCGGTCTTGACTTTCAACTTTCAACTCTGAACTCTCGACCGCCCTTCTCACTTCACTTCCTTGTGCACCGTGTGATGCCGGCAGCTTGGGCAGAACTTCTTCACTTCCAGGCGGTCCTGGTGCTTTTTCTTGTTCTTGGTCGTCGAGTAATTGCGATTCTTACAATCGCCGCATTGGAGCGTTATGATTTCGCGCATCGCTTTTCAAGCCTTCGGTTCTCAGCCATCCGCCTTGCCTTTTTCCGGCTGCTGACGGCTGGGTTATTTCATCACTTCGGTGACGGTACCGGCGCCGACCGTGATGAAATAACCCAGCCGTC
>CAYZVR010000226.1:0-6593 GCA_964481715.1 uncultured Acidobacteriota bacterium
CTGCACTTTGATGCGCAAAACGGAATCTGGATGTAAACGCCTAAGGTATCCATTTATTCCCTGACTTGATCTAGTTCGAACGGCGAAGCAGCCGGGCGGGCGCCGCGTCAATCCGATACGATTTTGACTCTTAGTTCGCGACGTCTGGGCCCGTCGAACTCACAAAAGAAAACACCCTGCCAGCGACCCAGGACGAGGCGGCGTTCTTCGATCAAGAGCGTCTTCGAGCATCCGATCACCGCGGCCTTTAAGTGCGCGTCACAGTTTCCGTCGCTGTGAAGATAGTTTTCGCCGCGCGGCGCCAGGCGCTTCAGGAAGTCGTCGAAATCGGATTGAAGGGCCGCGTCGTCGTTCTCGTTGACCAAAATGGCGGCTGTCGTGTGCGGCGTGAATACGACACAGAAGCCGTTGTGCACTGCCGAGTCTTCCACGAATTTCTGCAGCCGTTCGGTGATGTCCTTGAATTCGACTCGTGACTTTGTCTCCAGTTGAAGCGTGTGACGAGTTGTCCGCGGCCTTTCGCTCACCTTGCCAAGTTCGGACGCCATGACAGCCCCCTCTTGCCAGCCTCAAACGCCGGCCGGCTCAATTCATTTGCGCCCTGCCGTCAGTTTTGAAGTCCCAATGCTGATTATAGCAGAGGGAAATGCGAAGCTGGCCGTGGTGCGGAGATTCCGGAAACTTTTCTCAAGCTTGGTTAATAGATGAATTCCATGTGGTCGGATGATCCCGTTTGAATCTGGGCAAGAAGCCGGTCGAGTAGCGAAGTGCCGGCGCGTCCCAGAAAATAGATTCCGCACACCTCACGCTCCTGAAGTTCTTGTCGCGGGGTCAGGAGGCGAAGGACAGATTCTTCATGGCGCGTCAGCAGGTCGGATTTTTGCAGCGCCGCGCGACTGATCTTGCCGCGCAAACGTTCCATCTGGTAGCGGATTTTCTCCTCGGTGTGCTTGAGCGAATCGAGCAGCGTGCCATCGAGTGCTTCGACGTCCTGTCGCAAGCGTTCGAGCAAGCCCGTCAGCTCGCGCTCGTTCCGGTCGAAGCGCTCAGACCATCCCTCCCCCCCACTTCCCGAAAATCCTGTGGCGGCAATTTTCATACTGAGATGTTCCTTTCCCTGCCACGCGTCCTCGACGGTGAGCTGATATTTCTCCATCAGGCGGTGGACGCGGCGGTCCACGAGCGTGAACGCGGCGCGCGGAAAAACAACGGGCTGCGGGCGATTGAAGGCATCGTACAAAACCTGTGCCTGACCAAAGTATGCAAGCTCGGAAGGACCGGCAACATAGGCGACCGTCGGTAGAAGGGTGTCTTGAACAATGGGGCGAAGAAGAACGTTCGACGAAAAATCAATAGGCCGTTCTCTCGCCATGGTCATCAGTTCGTTCCGTGAAATATTTTGAGCGCCGTCGAGGAGGAAGTCTCCGTCGCGCTGGTCTAGCGATACGCGGTCTCCCTTCACGGTTACAAAGACCAGAGTCGAGTCGCTAGCGACATGAACTTGCGCGTGGTACCCGGCTTTTTCAAGCGCCGCGGAGCGTTCGAGCAGGCGGCTTTGGAGGTCGGGTGCATGAGATATCGCGTTCTCGTAGACCGGGGCGGCGAGCCGATGAACCTCTTCGTCGAGTGGGTCGAGCAGGATCACACCCCACCGGCCGAAAAGCCGCGTCATGAGCTTTCCAAAGGCTTCGCCCCAGGTTGCACCGGGCCGGTAACATTCGCGGAGGTCCTGAAGCAGGGTGTCTCGAGCTTCTCCGGGAGGAAGTGCAGTGCTCCATTGTTCTATCGTCGCTGTGATCCCGTCCGACAGCCGGACTCTACCCACTGAAGATCGCGGCGCTGGCCGAACGCCGGGATCGCTGAGCACAATGTGCTCGTACTCGTCATTGAGTGCTGCAGCGGAGGCTACTTCTTCCAGATCGTGGTCTTCGGTGGCCAGCCAGAATACCGGAACCACCTGCAGACCCTGCTCGCGGAGGGATTGGGCGAGCTTGATCGTGGTCAGTGCCTTGTACAGCGTGAACGCGGGCCCCGAAAACATTCCCACCTGCTGACCTGTTACGACCGCGACCGTACCGGGCTGGGAGAGGAGCTTGATATTGTCCAGCGTCGTTTGGGCGCAACCGAAGGCGCGATTCTGCCGGTTCAGAATCTCAATCATCTTGCCGCGCACGGCGTCGGAGTATTTCAGGCGGTGGGCAATACTTTTAATACTGGCAGGGTCGAATGGGGGCGCGCCGTAGAAACCGGACACGCGGTCAAAGTGGTAGAGATAATCTTTAAGCAGCGCGCTCGCCTTCGGCACGCTCGTGTATGGAATCGGCCTGCAATCCATAAACTTTTTATCCTATACTCCCCGGCGTTTCACCACAACGCCTTGTCGCTTGCGGATATTCGAATTGCCAGAGAGATGGGCAAGATAGGGTTAGATGTGGGCGACGTGAGAAAGATTCAGAAGGCCAGTCCTTCGCGCGCTTCCCGAACCGCAGCCGCGACTTCGCGATAAGGGCCCCGGCCAAGCGGGACGAGTGGCGGGCGCGGGTTTCCGCCGGAGTACCCGCAGAGGTCGAGCGCCGCCTTGATCCCCGCCACGCCGTAAGGCATGCTGATTCTTTCGACGAGTGGCCGAAGGCGTTGCTGCAGTTCCCGCGCCTCCTTGAGCCGCCCCTGGCGGAAGGCTTCGTAGACTCCAACGCACAATTCCGGCAGGAAGTCTGCCTGGCCGAGAACCCCGCCGGTTGCTCCCGCTCGCAAAGCGTCAAGAAAAACCGCCGCGGCACCTGTGAAGACGCGGAAACTTGGAGGAACTTTGCGCAGAATGGCACGCAGGTAAACTAAATCCCCCGAGCTTTCTTTCAGCCCAACGATGTTGGGATGACGGGCGAGTTTCGCGACCGCCTCGGGCGCCATGCGAATACCGGTGAACTGCGGAATGTTATAAATCAAGAGAGGGCAAGTCAGCTTGTTTCCCAGCGCGCGAAAATGGGCCACGAGGGCGGGCGAGTCCATCCGCGATTTGTAATAGTTCGGCGTCAGGAGAAGGAGCGCGTCGGCGCCGCGCGCGATGGCTTCCCGACTGAGGTCGAGGGTTTCGCGAGTGCTTTCGAGGCCCGTCCCCGCCATGACGATTTCCGGCGGACGCACGATGCGGCGCGCAATCTCGATCAGCCGCAAGCGTTCACGGGCGGTGAGATACGGCGCCTCACCCGTCGAACCGGCTACCAGGACTCCTGAAAGCCCAATATTCGTATAGCGCTTGAGGTTATCCGCAAAACGCTTTTCATCAATTCGCCCTCTTGGGTCAAAGGGAGTCACGACCGGAGGAAATACGCCCTTGAGATTATTGATGATCGTCTGGCGATTCATTCCCTTCCTTTGTGCAACACGGCAAGACCGGTTTTAGCTTGAAGGGCGGCTGATGGCCGAGGCCTGCTTATTGAGAGCTTCTTTCCGGTGCAAATCCTGCAAGCTTGCCACCTGGATTCCCTGGTCGCGATAGGCGCGAATGCCGTTCACGACGGCAGCGGCGGCGGAAAGCGTTGTGATGCAGGTGACGCCATGCTGAACGGCGGCGCGGCGGATGGCGCGCTCGTCAAACCGCGAGGCGCGCCCCAGCGGAGTGTTGATCAACAGGGTGAGCGATTTGCTTTTTATGAGATCCACCACGTTCGGGCGGCCCTCCTTAACCTTGTACACTTTTTCGACGGCGAGTCCCGCGCCCTTCAGCGTCGCAGCCGTGCCTTGCGTCGCGACCAGTCCAAATCCCAGCGCCACGAGGTCGCGAGCGATTCCCACAACGTTAGGCTTATCCTGGTCGTTCACGGAAATGAAAACTCGTCCCGCTGATGGAATGTTTTGACCTGCGGCGATCTGCGCCTTGGCAAATGCCAGCCCGAAGCTTTCACCCTCGCCCATCACTTCGCCGGTGGACTTCATCTCCGGACCGAGAATCGTGTCCACACCTGGAAATTTTTGGAAAGGAAACACCGGTGACTTGACGTAATAGTGCCGGACGGGAAGCTCCCCTTCGAGATCGAACTCGCGAAGCTTGCGCCCCACCATCAGCCGGGAGGCGATTTTCGCGAGCGGGACTCCCGTGGCTTTGCTGACGTAAGGGACGGTGCGCGAGGCCCGAGGGTTGACTTCCAGGACATAGATCTTGCCGTTCTGGATCGCGTACTGCACGTTCATCAGTCCGAGGACGTTCAGCTCGCGCGCAAGCTTGGTCGTGTACTCGCGCAAAAGGCGGCGCTGCGCTTCAGGAATCTCGACGGCGGGGAGGACGCATGAGCTGTCGCCGGAATGGATGCCTGCCTCTTCGACGTGCTCCATGATGCCTGCGATGACGACGTCTTTGCCGTCGGCCAGCGCGTCCACGTCAACTTCCGTGGCGTTTTCGAGGAAACGGTCCACAAGGATCGGCAACGCGCCCTGCAACTCCTCCACGCGCGCGACGTACTCGCGGAGCGTGGATTCGTCATAGGCGATAACCATGGCGCGACCGCCCAATACATAAGAGGGGCGGACAAGCACCGGGTAGCCGATTCGCTCAGCGGCCTCCAGCGCTTCCTTGTCGTTCATGGCCGTGCCGTTTTCGGGCTGCGGGATTCCCAGTCGCGAGAGCAGCTTGCCGAAGTGTTTGCGGTCTTCCGCCAAATGGATGGATTCGGGCGAAGTTCCGATGATGGGCACTCCTGCTGCTTTGAGCGGGCGCGCGAGGGTCAGCGGCGTCTGGCCGCCGAATTGAACGATCACGCCAAAGGGTTTTTCCTCCTCGACGATGGCCATGACATCTTCAAACGTGAGCGGCTCGAAGTAGAGCCGGTCGGAAGTGTCGTAGTCGGTCGAAACGGTCTCGGGGTTGCAGTTCACCATGATCGTCTCGTAGCCCTCTTCCTTGAGCGCGTACGCGGCGTGAACACAGCAGTAATCGAACTCGATTCCCTGCCCGATGCGATTGGGCCCGCTGCCGAGGATCATTACTTTTTTTCGGTCTGTGGGCGCCGCTTCGTCCTCCTCTTCGTAGGAAGAGTAGAGGTAGGGCGTGAACGATTCGAACTCGGCAGCGCAGGTGTCCACGCGCTTGAAGACCGGGCGCACGCCAGTTTCGAGCCGGCGCTTGCGGACATCTTCGGCCGGTGAACCCCAGATTTCGCCGAGGTGCTGGTCCGAGAATCCGTACCGTTTGGCTTCTCTCAGGACCGGAGCGGGAACGGTCCGAGCATCGAAGCGTTTCAGTTCGCCCTGCATTTCGACGATCTGCTCGATCTGATTCAGGAACCACGGGTCAATGTGAGTGATTTCCTCGAGCGATTCCACGCTGTAGCCCGCCTGGAACGCGAAGAAGATATCCGACAGCCTTTCGGGATGCGGCACGGCGAGCCGGCGCAGCAGCTCCGAGGGGTCTTCGGGAGGCCGCGGTGTTTTCCGTCCGGTTTCGAGGGAGCGGATGCCTTTCATCAGCGCTTCTTTGAAAGTGCGCCCGATGGCCATCACCTCGCCCACGGATTTCATTTGCGTTCCCAGCGTGTGGTCGGACTCCGGGAATTTTTCCTGAGCCCATTTGGGAATCTTGACCACGACGTAATCAATGCTGGGCTCAAAACATGAGGGCGTTTTTTTCGTGATGTCGTTGGGTATCTCGTCCAGGCGATAGCCCACGGCGAGCCGCGCCGCAATCTTGGCGATGGGGAAACCGGTAGCCTTTGAAGCGAGCGCTGAGCTCCGCGAGACGCGCGGGTTCATTTCGATCACCACCATGCGCCCGGTGCGCGGCTCGACGGCGAACTGGATGTTCGATCCCCCCGTTTCGACGCCGACCGCGCGGATGACTGCAAACGCCGCATCGCGCATGATCTGATATTCCTTGTCGGTCAGGGTTTGAACGGGGGCAACGGTGATGGAATCGCCCGTGTGCACGCCCATGGGGTCGAAATTCTCGATGGAGCAGATCACCACGGCGTTGTCCGCGTGGTCGCGCATCACCTCGAGCTCGAATTCTTTCCAGCCGAGCACGGATTCCTCGACCAGCACCTCGTGGACGGGACTCAGCTCAAGCCCCCAGCGCACGGCCTCTTCGTACTCCTCGCGGTTGTAGGCCGTGCCCGAACCGCTCCCGCCCAGCGTGAAAGAGGGCCGAATGATGAGGGGAAAGCCGATCTGATCGGCGGCCTTGAGCGAGGACTCCAGATTGTTCACCAGGATGCTTCGCGGCACGTCGAGCCCGATCTTCCCCATCGCGTCCTTGAACCACAGGCGGTCTTCGGCCATCTTGATGGCATTGAGCGACGCGCCGATGAGTTGCACGTTGTAGCGGTCAAGTATTCCTTTTTCGGCGAGCTCGACCGAGAGGTTTAGCGCGGTCTGGCCGCCCACCGTCGGGAGCACAGCGTCCGGCCGCTCGCAAGCGATGATGGCTTCCAGGTATTCGGCAGTAAGAGGCTCGATGTATGTGCGGTCGGCAAACTCCGGATCGGTCATGATAGTAGCGGGGTTGGAATTGACCAGCACCACTTCGTAACCATCTGATCGTAGCGCTTTGCACGCCTGCGTGCCCGAGTAATCGAACTCGCACGCCTGGCCGATGACGATCG